>NZ_JAHVHQ010000003.1:1221528-1526910 GCF_019802205.1 Roseovarius atlanticus | reverse complement strand
CTTGGTCCTTGATGATCCGCGCCGGGAAGTGCGGCATCACCTTGTAGCCCTCGGCGGCCACGCGCTTGGCGGTCACGACCATGTCCTCGATCGGCGTGCCTTCGATATGCGCGATGTAGACGCGCGTGCCCTCGGGCAGCAGGTCGCGGAAATTGTCCACCTTCTCGGCGGTGCGCGGCATCACCTCGATGGAATAGCCGTTCAGCAGCGCCTCGACCTGCGGGTTCACGGTGCGTGCGCCCGGCGCTTCACGTTTCTTGAAGTTCAAAAGAGCCATCGCGGCCTCCCAGAAAGATTTGCGGGCACCGCTCACTGCGAGCCGGCCCAACCGTCATTCGCGATCAGCTGCTTGATGCGGTCCTGATCGTATTCCTTGTCCAGCCGCGCCGCCTCGGCCTCGGCCACCGCGTCGGCATCGCCCTCCACCTCGTAGGGCGCGGCCTTGCGCCACTCGGCGAGATAGGCGTCGGTATCCTCGGCGCCGACCTTCATGGCGGCACGGTCGATGGCCTGCTCGAACCGCTCGGGCAGGGGGCGCTTGGACCCGCGCCGGCCCTTGCCGACGATCACCTGCGCGGGGATGTCCCGCCAGTATACCACAGTCACATCGACCATCGCTGATTCCTCTACCTCGGTTGACTCTCTCTAATTCACCAGCCGGGTCCGACAGGGTCGTTTTTCGACTTAACGGCATCTTCCAGCGACGTCACCCTAACCGGCATGTCGTTTCAAGACCACTGCAAGCCACCGGAAAATGATTCAAGTTTATCCCGCGCATGGCTCAACGCCCGCGGCACGAGGCCGAGCGGCAACAGCCTGAGCCGGTCTTGCCCTCATCCGGCTCGTCAGGCGGTCACGATCGAGATGAACTCCTGGGGATCAAGCCCCGGCGTGCCCGTCAAGGCACCAAGGTTGATCGTGCCCGAAACACTGTCTCCGGCCTCGTTCAGAAACGACACGACGATCTCCAGAGAGTCGCCATCCTCGCTGTCGCGGATTTCGGTCTCGACCGTGTCGCCGGACGCGGCGGTGTCGCTCAGGTCGATCACGATCTGGTCTTCCGCGGGATCGAAATCGCGCAGGTCGAGAATGCGCGCCGGATCCGCGTCTTCATCCGCGCCGTCGCCATAGGCCGGCATGAAGGTCAGGGTGTACGTATCGGCCCCGTCACCGCCATAGGCCTGCAATCCGATCTGCGGGCTCTGGTCGGGCACGGCAAGGTCGAGGTTCAGCCTGTCGTCGCCATCGCCACCCTCCAGGCGCGTGAACTCCTCGTCATAGCTCTCTTGCCGGACGTTGATTTCGTCGTTCCCGTCACCGCCCCGCAGCACCGAGGCCGACGGGTCGCGGGCCGTGATCACGTCATCTCCCGCGCCGCCATCCGCGTTCACATTGTAGACGATGGGCTGATCTTCCCCGATCGTGATCGTGTCGTTCCCGTCCTGGCCGAGGATGTCGATGTTGTTGACCCCCGTCGCGATGGAATCGTCCCCATCACCGGCTTCCACAGTCTCGACACGGGCGTCGATATCCTCGGCTGCGATCGTGTCATCACCGTCGGTGCCCATGAACACGGTCGCGGAGCCGGGCATGTCGGTCTCATCCTCCGGCGGCACGTCTCCGGTGTCTTCTCCAGGGTCGTCCCCGGAGTTTTCGCCGTCCGGCGACGGGTCCTGCGCATCCTCATCACCCTCTCCAGGCGTGGACACATCCCGCGCCGGTTCGTCGTCGTCGTCGTTGACGAACTCATCAATGATAAACGCACTGGCCCCGATACCCAGCAGCGACAAAGCGATAATCGTGAACATGGCACCCCCGATGGCCCGAGCGGACCGCAGCCTTCAAAGGCTAGGGGCAAACATCTGCCGAAGTCAAACGCGACCCGGCCCATCAACGCCGAGGGGAAGGTAGATGAGTGGCAAGTATTGCGTGACGGCCCTGGAAGGACTACCTTTATATCAACTCGAAATGGAGGGCGTGAGTTATGGCGCCCAAGCGTCCCGAAAGTGCGGGCGCGGTCCCTCGTTCACCAGAACGGCCAAAGGTCGAAAGCCCCGCACTGATCTCGCCCGAATCCCGCCCGCTCTACGCGGCGCTGGATCTGGGAACGAACAGTTGTCGTATGCTGATCGCCCGACCCGACGGCGCTCAGTTTAAAGTCGTGGACAGCTTCTCGAAATCGGTGCAACTGGGGCAGGGGCTGGAACAGACCGGCAAGCTGTCGCGCGCCTCGATCTACCGCACCATCCAGGCCCTGCGCGTCTGCCAGCAGAAACTCAAGCGCAACAAGGTCAAGCGGATGCGCCTCGTGGCGACCGAGGCCTGCCGCCGCGCTTCCAACGGCACCGCCTTCATGAAAAAGGTCGAGCGGGAAACCGGCCTGCGCCTCGACATCATCGAACCGCAGGAAGAGGCGCAGCTTGCCGTCGTCTCCTGCGCGCCTCTGGTCGGCAAGAAGACCGAGCAATTGCTTGTCGTCGACATCGGCGGCGGCTCGACCGAGCTTGTCTGGATCGACCTGACCAACGTGCGCCCCCGCGACCGCGCCTCGGCCATCATGCGGATGCATGGCGGCTTTCCCGACGCCCGGCGCAGCGACGGCCCCTCGGCCCGCGTGGTCGACTGGATCAGCGTGCCCCTGGGCGTTGCGACGCTGCGCGACCAGTTCAACGATGTCGAGGACGACGCCGCCCGCTTTGCCCTCATGAGCTGGTTTTTCGAGGAAAACCTCGCCGAATTCGCCCCGTACAAGGACGAACCCCCGCGCGACGGCTTCCAGATCGTTGGCACCTCGGGCACGGTGACGACCGTGGCAGCCAGCCATCTCGGCCTCAAGCGCTATGACCGCAACAAGGTCGACGGGCTGCGCATGACCTCCGACCAGATCGACAAGGTCATTCGCGACTACCTCGCCATGGGCCCCGCCGGCCGCCGCCGCGACCCGCGCATCGGTCTCGACCGGCAGCCGCTGATCATGTCTGGAGCGGCGATCCTCCAGGCGCTTTTGCGCTGCTGGCCCACCGACCGGCTGTCGGTGGCCGACCGCGGCCTGCGCGAGGGGATGCTCTACGCCCAGATGGCCGCCGACGGTGTGTTGATCGAAGGACGGGACTGATGGCCGATGACACGCCGGACCAACTCGGATGGCCCTCGCGGAGATTCAGCTTCCGCGTCTCGTGGGACGACATCGAGGTCAGCTTTCAGGAGGTCTCCGGCCTCGAGGCCGGGACGGACGTGATCGAATACCGGGCGGGCAATTCCAAAGTGTTCTCGCCGACCGGGATGCCGGGGATTCAAAAGTCGTCGAACGTCACGCTGAAACGCGGCGTCATGACCAATGACCAGGCGTTTCGGGATTGGGTCAACGCGGCCCGGATGGACACGATCGCCCGCAAGACGGTCACCATCGCGCTGGCGGACCAGACGGGCAAGCCGACGAGGACGTGGACGTTGCGGAATGCGTTGCACATCAAGATCAGCGGCACCGATCTCAAGGCCGATGGCAACGAGATCGCCATCGAGACATTGGAACTGGCCCATGAGGGCCTGGAAATCGCGAACGGACAGGACTGATGGCCAAGAAACCAACCGGCAAGGGCCCCACGGGCAAGAACACCTCCGGCCGCGGCCAGCGCGACCTGACCGTCAAGGTCAAGACCGCCAAGGGCCGGCGCAGCAGTTCCACGCGCTGGCTGCAACGGCAACTCAACGACCCATATGTCAAACGTGCCCAGGCCGAGGGCTATCGCGGCCGTGCCGCCTACAAGATCATGGAGCTTGACGACAAGTTCCGCTTCCTCGTGCCCGGCGCGCGGGTGGTCGATCTGGGCTGCGCCCCCGGCGGCTGGTGCCAGGTGGCCGTGCCCCGCGTCAACGCCCTGGGCGAGAAATCCGGCAAGGCGCAGGGCTATATCCTCGGCATCGACCTGCAGGAGGTCGAGCCCATCGCGGGCTGCGAGTTGCACGTGCTGGACTTCATGGAAGACGACGCCGACCAAAAGGTGAAGGAATGGCTCGGCGGCAAGGCCGACGTGGTCATGTCCGACATGGCCGCCGCCTCCTCGGGCCACAAGCAGACCGACCACCTGCGCATCATCGCCCTCTGCGAGGCCGCGGCCTACCTCGCCTTCGACGTGCTCGAAGAGGGCGGCACCTTCGTCTCCAAGGTCCTCGCCGGCGGGGCCGAGGGCGACCTGCAGAAACTCCTGAAACAACGCTTCACCAAGGTCGCCAACGTCAAGCCGCCCGCGTCCCGCTCCGACAGTTCCGAGAAATTCGTGGTGGCCACGGGCTTCCGCGGCTAAAACCTCGCCGCCCCATCGATCAGCGAGCGCTCCGCCGCCTGGCGAAACCTCAGGGCCGCCTGCCGATCGTTCGGCCTCGGGGCAGGGGGCATGGACCGTATTTTCAACGCCATGTTCTCCTGCCGCAGTAGTTCGAACAGGCGCGCATGGCGGGCCATGGACATTTGATCGGGTCTGGTCTGCATGTGGCCTCGATGGGGGGGTGCGACACTCTCCTGCAAAAAACCTGCCATCCCATTAAGGCAATTCTGGCCCGGACATCGTTCGATTTGCGGGCACCGGGACGCAAGGGCCTCCTCGGGCAGGGATCCCGGATCAAGTCCGGGAGTCCGCGCGACCGGCCGCGTAGGGTGGGAGAAAACCCACGCGCCGTCAGGACCGTCGGCTTTACCCGATCTTAACGCCCTCCTGATCGCGCGGGTCGCACCGCACGCCCGGTTAATCACAGGATCTGGGCAGAAATCGCACCGCCGCGATACCACCCGGATACCGACGCGATACCGACGTGCCGAATCCGGCCGAGTCGCAATCCTTAACCGCCCAGTGCCTTCAGGCCTCGCGCCCGTGCCGCACCAGCCGCGAATGCAGGCTCCGAGCCGCCGGCGCCCCGGCCTCCAGCGCGAACACATACGCATGTGTCAGGTAGAAACACGAGGCGTCCAGGTCATTCGCCGTATCCGCCGCCTGCGTGTAAAGCCGGATCAGGGCGGCGCTGTCATGCGCCTCGTGCGCCGCGATCATCGCAGTGTCCAGCGTCCCGCTCATTCCGCGGCCTTTCCCATGCCGCGATAGGCCTTGACCTTGCCGGCAACCCAGTCATGAAAACAATGGGTTGGGCTGTCCATGACGGGCGAGAACCGCCCACCGTCGAACTGGTCCGCATGGCGTCCGCGCTGCATGCCTTCGACCACGAAGAGATCCTCTTCGAAGACCGTCTTCCAAAGCTGCGTGTTGCGCATCCGCAGCCCTTCGTCGCTGTCGGGAACGGAATAATACAGATGGATATGCTCGACCGTCTTCTCGGGGCCCTTCGGCTCCAGGATGATGGCGAAGGCGTGGTCGCGATGCACGCCCAAGAGGACGTTGGGGTAGACCGCGATATACTCCGCCTGCTCATTCCACTTCGCGCCAACCCCTTCAAAATCCGGGAACTTTTCGCCGTTCTCGTTGGTCAGCTGACGATAGACCATCGTGCCCTGACCCGAGAACGCGCCGGGCTTTTCGATGTTGTAATGGTCCTCCAGCTTGGAATAGCTGTTAAGCCCGGGATGCACCCACGGCAGGTGATAGCTTTCGCAATAATTCTCGACCGCCAGTTTCCAGTTGGTGTTGACCTCGAACTCGATCTTGCTGTCGAACCCGCCGTGATAGACGGGCAGTTCAAACTCCGACCAGCGTTCCATGACCTCCTTCATGGCCTCCTCGAAGGCCGGCGCATCGCCCGACACGTTGACCCACACAACATCGCGCCACACGTGGCTGCGCACCTCGATCAGGCCCAGGTCGTCGCGCTTAATGGCCTCGTGCGTGTTGTGCCCCGGCCCGCCCACATGCGGAGTCGAGACCAGCTTGCCCTTGGTGGAATAGCACCAGGAATGGTAGGGGCAGCGGATCGCGCCCTCGATCTTGCGCGGCTCTTCCACCAGGATCATGCCCCGGTGGCGGCAGATGTTCTGGAACACTCGGACATCGCCATCCTTGTCCCGCAACAAGAGCAGCGGCATGCCCAGGAACTCGATCGGCTTGGCATCCCCCGGCTCCGGTACGTCGGCGGCCACGGACAGCCCGGCCCATTGCGTATAAAGCAGTGCCTGGCGCTCCTCGGCATAGACGGCGGGGTCGATGTAATGGGCGTTGGGCAAGCCGTTGGCCTGTTCCACACTGGTGCGAACGGCGGAAAGATCGGAAATCGTTGCGGACATCGGTGGCGCATCCCCTTGGCTGGTTACGCGTTCCGATTGCCTGAAATCCGCGTGCCGTAACCGACAAATCCCGACATGACCTCACGAAATGCGACGCGCGCGGCGTTCGGTTCGGAAGGCGCTCTAGCGAAAGGTCTCGTTCAGGCGCAACAGCCTTGCATGGAACAGGGGAATATCTTCCAGCGCCGCCAGTCCCGCGCGGCGCGCGACCGGCAGTGCCCGTTGCAGACCGGGACCGAGATACTCGTAGACCATCCGCGCCGCCCGTCGCCCGGTGACCTTTTCGCGCACGGTCCGGGTGGCGTAACCTTCCCAGATATTGGACTGGAAGGAGGTCTCCCGCGTCAGGAAGTTGAAGGAGCAGGCCAGCGAACTGCGATGCGTCACAAGCGCCATCACGCCTTCCTCCTGTCGCATCACAAGGCCGCGGTATTCGCGACTGCCGGCCGCGGTGGACAGGCCCTGGCTTCGCAGGGCATCGCGCGGCTCGAACCCCCGCAGAAAGGTATAGGGTTCTTCGCGATGCACATAAACAAGACCTATGGTAAACAGCGCGTCGTCGATAAAGGATCGCCGGACGAAACTGTAGAACCCGCTGGGAAAGGCATCCTCCGGCACCGCTGTCGGTCCGCTGCCGAAGAAGCCCGAAAGGAACGGATGGCTCAGCAGTTCGGGAGAGGTTGTATAGATCGCCTCGACAGGTTCGAGCAATATCCGGGCATCGACATTGAAGAACCGGCAAATCTGATGCAGCACGTCCGGTCGTGGAAAGCTTTCGCCCGACAGGTAGCGATTGAATTGCGTGCGGTTGATTCCCAGCTCTCGGCACAGCGCCGAAACCGACCCGTACGGTGCGGTAAGGGTTTTTAGGTTCTGTCCGAATATTCCTCTCAGCGCGGCCGGGTCGTCGGGATGATGCGGACTTGCGCCTGTTGCGGTTTTTTTTGTCAACTTGGCATCGTTTCCGTTTCCAGCCGACACGTCCCGCAGGGTATCGGATACATGATTTGGCAACTGATTACACGAACCCGAACGGTTCTGTCCAGAAAATGACGCGAGTTAGCGTCAGGTCAAGACGCATCTGACACAAATGGATGTAACCGATGCGTCGATTTTACAGTGAACGCAGCGTGGCACTGTCCTATCCTTAATTCAGGATAGTTGCGGGGACGCTATGTACGGTGCTGTATTGTGGACTGATCGATGCACGAAACGGGCGTTGATCTGGTGCGAAGACCACGGAAGCCTGGCCTTTTTCGACGGCGACCAATCGCAACTCTCCGAGGCGCCGAGCTTCGAAGAAGGCGATCTTGTCTCATTCAAGATACGTGACGGACGCGGTGTGCGCATCGCCTTTGAGATAGAGATCGTGTCAAGCGAGCAGTACCCCTATCTGGCTGCGGACCTGCGCGGTATGACCGAGGCGCAACCACTCGCGCCCCAATCAGGCCAGGCAGGCGCTGCCAGCAATATCCTGCCCTTCATGCCGGGCCGCGACCGCCGCAACGTCGCGCCCCCGACCGGACCGGATACCAAGCAGGCGATCGTCAAGTTCAGCTAGGCAAGACCTCCGCGAGGCTCAACTGCCGCGCGACAGGGCCGCGACCCCGGTGCGGGCAATCTCTTCCAGCCCGAGGGGGCGCATCAGGTCGGCAAACGCGTCGACCTTTTCGGACGTGCCGGTGATCTCGAACACGAAACTGTCCAGCGTGCTGTCCACCACGTTCGCTCGAAAGATATCCGCCAGCCGCAGCGCCTCGACCCGCTTGTCGCCTGTCCCGGTGACGCGCAACAGCGCCAGCTCGCGCTCGACCGTGCGCCCCTCGACCGTCAGGTCATGCACTTCGTGGACCACCACGATACGGCCCAGCTGCGCCTTGATCTGTTCGATGATCTGCGGTGTGCCGGTGGTGACGATCGTGATCCGGGACATGTGCCCCGTATGATCGACCTCGGCCACGGTCAGGCTGTCGATGTTGTAGCCGCGCCCCGAGAACAATCCGATCACGCGGGCCAGCACGCCCGGTTCGTTGTCGACGATCACCGCCAGGGTGTGACGCTCTTCCGCGTCGGAAAAGGTCGGGCGCAAGTTGTAGGCCGAATGGCTGGACGCGCCTTTTTTGATTTTGAGAGCTGACATGAGCTTCTGGTCCTTTGAAGTTTGCCGGGCGACGGTGCTGGTCTACACCAGCACCGCGCCGCCTGCGTCGATGGCATCGGCCGTGGACGCATTCTCGCCCAGCAGCATCTCGTTATGTGCCTTGCCCGACGGGATCATCGGGAAGCAGTTCTCGTGCTTCTCGACAAGGCAATCGAAAATCACCGGCCCGTCGTAGTTCAGCATCTCCATGATCGCATCGTCCAGATCGGCAGGATCCGAGCACTGGATGCCCTTCGCCCCGAACGCCTCGGCCAGCTTGACGAAATCGGGCAGGGCGTCGGACCACGAGTGCGAATAACGCTCGCCGTGCAGCAGTTCCTGCCACTGGCGCACCATGCCAAGGCGTTCGTTGTTCAGGATGAACTGCTTGACGGGCAGGCGGTACTGCACCGCGGTGCCCATCTCCTGCATGTTCATCAGCCATGACGCCTCACCCGCGACGTTGATCACCAGCGCCTCGGGATGCGCCACCTGCACGCCGATCGACGCCGGGAAGCCATAGCCCATGGTGCCCAGACCGCCGGAGGTCATCCAACGGTTCGGATCCTCGAAACCGAGGTATTGCGCCGCCCACATCTGGTGCTGGCCCACTTCGGTGCAGATATAGCGGTCCTGCCCCTTCGTCAGCTCTTCCAGCCGGTGCAGCGCGTGCTGCGGTTTGATCGTCTTGCCCTTCTGCGTGAACGCCAGGCAATTGATCTTCTTCCATTCCTCGATCCGGCCCCACCAGTTGCGGATGGCCTCTCGGTTGATCTTGCTGCCGCGCTCCTTCCAGACCGCAAGCAACTGCCGCAGCACTTCCTTGACATCGCCCACGATGGGAAAGTCGGTGCGGATCACCTTGTTGATCGAGGAGGGATCGATGTCGATATGCGCCCGCTGCGAGCCCGGCGAGAACGCGTCCAGCCGCCCGGTGATCCGGTCGTCGAACCGCGCGCCGATATTGATCATCAGGTCGCAGTCATGCATCGCCATGTTGGCCTCGTAAAGGCCGTGCATCCCCAGCATCCCCAGCCAGTTCTTGCCCGAGGCAGGATAACAGCCCAGGCCCATCAGCGTGGAAGTGATCGGGATGCCCGTCGCCTCAACCAGCTCGCGCAGAAGCGCCGTCGCCTCGTCGCCCGAATTGATCACGCCGCCGCCTGTGTAGAAGATCGGCCGCTCGGCCTGTTCCAGCGCCTCGACCAGTTCGGTGATCGTGTCGATATCGCCGGTGGTCTGCGGTTGGTAATGCGAGGTCTTGGTCTGCGCCGGCTCCAGGTACTTGGCAGATGCGAACTGCACGTCCTTGGGAATGTCGACCAGCACCGGCCCCGGACGGCCCGAGGTCGCCACGTGAAAGGCCTCGTGAATGGTCTGCGCCAGCCGCTCGGTTTCCTTGACCAGCCAGTTGTGCTTGGTGCAGGGGCGGGTGATGCCCACGGTGTCGGCTTCCTGGAACGCGTCCGAGCCGATCATGAACGTCGGCACCTGGCCGGTCAGGACGATCAGCGGGATCGAATCCATCAGCGCGTCGGTCAGGCCCGTGACCGCATTGGTCGCGCCGGGCCCCGAGGTCACCAGAACGACGCCCGGCTTGCCGGTCGAGCGTGCGTAACCTTCGGCGGCGTGCACCGCGCCCTGCTCATGCCGGACAAGGATGTGCCGAATGTCATTCTGCTGAAAAATCTCGTCATAAATCGGTAGCACGGCACCGCCGGGATATCCGAATACGACGTCCACACCCTGATCCTTCAAGGCCTGAACCACCATTTTCGCTCCGGTCATCTGACGTGTCATCTTTTTGCTCCGTTCATGACATGTGTCTCTTTGCGTTACGCATAAAAAAGCCCCCGGAGGGTTCCGAGGGCGCATGGGGTACCGTTATGGTGTCCGTTACCGGCCCATGCGCCATTCACCTACGATTACGATTAGCGATGCCATTCTTGGCGACTCCTTGCTGCGTTTGGCGACCTTAGGTGCGGCTTTCGGGAGCGTCAACAGGATTTTGCGCGAAAAATGTCGCACAAAGGGGCTGTTTCTTTGCATTTGTTGCGCAGAACGCGGCGCGGCAAAGACGCGCAGGTTTGATGGACTGTCACCAACCCGTCCGAAGGTTGTTACAGTCACGTGGCAATCTTGGGATGTCCAAACGCCACCGCCAGCCGGAGACCTGCCATGAATGACGCCGACCTCACCCGCCTTTCCGCCGACGATTGGGACGAACTGATAAATCCGCGTCCGGTCGAGAACGACTTCGACCGGGTGGTCGAGGCCGCGATTTCGCGGCGGGGTTTTCTGGGCGGGGTGCTTGCCTTCGGCTCGGGGGCTGCGGCGATGGGCACAGGTACGATGATCCCTGCGACTTCGGCCCAGGCGCAGGCCACCAGCCGGTTCGCCTTCACCCCGATCGATATCCAGACCGACGCCACCGTGCACGTTCCGCGTGGCTATCGCTGGGACGTGCTGATCCGCTGGGGTGATCCGATCTTTCCCGACGCGCCGGGGTTCAACCACGAAACCGGCGGTGACGCCGAAAGCGCCGACCGCATCTTCGGCGAGAACACGGACGGGATGGAAAGCTTTCAGGTCGGCGGGCGACAGCTTCTGGCGATCAATCACGAGTACACCAACCGTGAGATAAACCTGCCCCATGCAACGGATGGCGTTCCGACCGGACTGGATGACGTGCGCAAGCTTCAAAGACTGCAAGGCGTCGCCGTGATCGAGGTGGCCGAAGACGCGGAGGGCTGGCATGTGGTCAAGGACAGCCCCATGAACCGCCGCATAACGCACCTGACGCCGATGAAGATCGCCGGCCCGGCCGCGGCCCATGACCTGCTGAAGACCGACGCCGATCCAACCGGCACCAAAAGCCTCGGCACTTTCAACAATTGCGGGTCGGGCAAGACGCCCTGGGGCACCTACCTGACCTGCGAGGAAAACTTCAACGGTTACTTCGGTGCCACCGGCGCCGTCGAGGTGTCGGACCCGGTCGATGCAGGCTACGAGCGCTACGGCATCGGCGCTGACGGTTGGGGTTATGACTATCACAAGTGGGACGACCGTTTCGACATTTCGAAACATCCGCACGAGCCGCACCGCGCCGGCTGGGTGGTCGAGATCGATCCCGCAGACCCCGACAGCACGCCGGTCAAGCATACCGGCCTGGGGCGCTTCAAGCACGAGAATGCCGAGGTGGTGCTGGCTTCTGACGGACGGGTCGTGGTCTACATGGGCGATGACGAGCGGGGAGAGTTCCTCTATCGTTTCGTGTCGAACGGCGCCTACACGCCCGGCGGCCCGACCGAAGGATTGCTGGATGATGGCACGCTTTACGCGGCGAAGTTCCACGATGACCAGAGCGGCGAATGGCTGGCCCTTACGCCCGAGACCACCGGGATGGCCAGCCTGGCCGAGGTCCTGGTATTCGCCCGGCAGGCCGGTTCGGCGGTGGGGGCCACGACCATGGACCGCCCCGAATGGATTGCCGCCAATCCGCACGCGGTCGAGGCCTATTGCTGCCTGACCAACAACAAGAACCGCGGCGTGAAGCCCAACGCGGGCGGTGACGAGACGGCGGTCAACGGCCCCAATCCGCGCGAGACCAACAATTACGGTCAGATCGTGCGCTGGCGGCCGGAAAATGACGATTATGCCAATGATCGTTTCACCTGGGATCTTTACGTGATGGCGGGCAACCCGGAGATTTACGACAATATCTACGGCGGGTCCGAGAACATCACCGCCGGGAACATGTTCAACTCCCCCGACGGCATGGCCTTCGACAGCGCCGGGCTGGTCTGGATCCAAACCGATGGTGACAACAGCAACCAAGGCGAGTTCGAAGGCATGGGCAACAACCAGATGCTGGTCGGAGACCCGGTCACGGGCGAAATCGCCCGGTTTCTCACAGGGCCCAAGGGTTCAGAGGTCACGGGCCTGACCTGGTCGATCGACCGGCGCACGATGTTCGTGGGCATCCAGCACCCCGATGCGCCGTTCCCTGATGGCGAGGGCAAGTTGCCCCGCTCGGCGATCGTGGCCGTCAAGCGCGACGACGGCGCGCCGCTGGGTTGAAGAAAATTCGTACGAATTTTCTGACCCAAGAGTCTTCGGACGAAGATGCTTGGGTCACAATCCCTACATCATGTGGCCCAGCGTGCCCATCATGTAGTCTCGGTTGTAGTGCAGCGACTGAACCCGCGGGTCATCCTGCGACTTGCGCATCACCGTGTCGTAATCCGCGAAACAGATCAGTTGCGCCTCGTTCTGGATGATGCGGATGTTCAGCTCGTTGAGATAAGCCGTGCGAAACCTGTCGGCCAGCCGCTCGGAGGCGAAATTGATGATCGTCGTGGTGCCGCCGGCGTTGTTCTGAAGGCCGTAGCAAACGGCTTTCTGGCGGTCGAAGGTAAAATCGGCGAACTCGACCGTGCTTTCGCCGTAGTCTTCTTGAACGTCCTGCATGGTGTCCCCCATGGCCAAGAATGTCTTAACGATGACAGAATTCTGAAATTATGGAAGGGGTGCAGCATAAATTTTTCTGCGCCGCGGCATATGGTGCCGCAAAATTGATCTACGACCGGACGGCGCTACAGGGAAACTCCGGTTCCCTGCAGCACCCCGTGCTCCAGTGCGTAGCGCGTGAGGCCGGCGGTAGAACTGATTCCCAGCTTTCGCTTGATGTTCTTGCGATGGGTTTCCACCGTGCGGACCGAGATATCCAGAGCGAAGGCAACAGCCTTGTTCGACTTGCCTTGCGCAAGTTGCAGCAGAATTGTCTGTTCGCGGTTGGTCAGTTGCGCACGGGTTTCGCCCGTGTCCGGCGCAAGCGAGCCTTGTGCCCCGGTGCAGAGATACCGTTCGCCCGCACTGACGGCGTCGATGGCGCGCTTGATCTCTTCCGTCGGCACATCCTTCAGAACGTATCCGCTGGCGCCATGACTGAGAGCGGAGCTGATGTATTCAGGGCTGTCGTGCATCGACAGGATCAGGATTCGCGTATCGGGCTGCCGTTCCAGCAGTATTTCCGTCGTCGACAGCCCCCCAAGGCCCGGCATGTTGAGGTCCAGCAGGATGACATCGGGGGTCAGGTCGGGGGCTTGCTCGATGATCTCCCGACCCGAAGAGAGGGTCGCGACCACCTCGATATCGTCGTAGCTTTCCAGGATCGCTTCGATCCCCTCGGCGACCATGGGATGGTCGTCGACAATGGCGATACGGATACAATCGGTCATGCGCTGGCCTTGGTCTGTTTCGGTGACTCCGTGCCGCCCTCGGGTTGCAGTATGTGCGTGAGCGGTACGTTGGCCTCTATCACGGTTCCGCTTCTGGAACTGAGTATGCGCAACGTGCCGGCCAATTGCTCGATGCGTTCCTGCATGTTCCGCAAGCCCAGACCCGAGGAGGGCGACGCTGCGGCCCGGTCCTGGTCCAATCCCCTTCCGTCGTCTGAAATGCGCAAGGTGGCGCCGTTCTTGTGGCCGCGAATATCGACCGAGATGCGGCTGGCACCAGCGTGGCGTTCGATATTTGTCAGGGCCTCTTGGGCAACGCGGTATAGGGCTGTCTTGGCATCGTCGTCGAGCCGGTTGCGAAACGGGACGGTGCTGAATTCGGTCTTGATGCCAGTGCGGTGTCCGAAATCCTCTACCAGGGATTTCAGTGCCGGGCCCAAGCCGAGATCGTCCAAGACCCCCGGACGCAGGTCTCGCGAGATGCGCCGGACCTCGTGAATCGCACCGGAAAGATGCGCGATGCCACGATCCAGCGTCTCGCCGGCGCGGGCGTCCTCAGACGCGAACCGGCGACGGGCACTGTCCAGCGCATAGCGGACCCCGACAAGAATCTGGCTGATCCCGTCATGCAACTCGCGCGCGACACGACTGCGCTCTTCCTCTTGCGCGTCAAAGACCCTTTGGGTGAGTTTCTTGAGCTTGGCATCCGCCGCGCGGCGTTCGCGCAGGTTGATGAACATGCCTGAAGTAAACACGAGCAAGAGCGCGGCCATCGTCAGTCCGCCGATATAGAGGAAGGTTCTTTGGATGCGGCTTTCCACCGTGGCACGGGCCGAACTGACCGCCGCGATCACGTCGTCGATGAAGACCCCCGTGCCGATCACCCACTGCCAGTCCTGCAGGCCAATGACATACGTCACCACCTGGGCCCTCTCGCCAGTAGAGGGTTTGGTCCACTCGTAACTGTGATACCCGCTGCCGGTCCGTGCGATGCGGATCAGCTCGTCGGTGATGGGGGTGCCGTTCGGGTCCTTCATGCCTGTCCAGTTGCGCCCGATAAGCTGGGTGTATCTGGGGCTGACCAGGTTGTTGCCGTCGTAATCGTAGACGAAGAAATATCCGTCCTGGCCGTACAGCATACCGGCGAGGATCTGCGTGACCGCGAGTTTCGCCTCTTCGTCATCGGGTGCGGCGCGGCCATAGATGTTGATGATGGCCGTTCTGGCGAGCGACAGATAATTTTTCAGCTCGTCGCGCTTGGCTGCGATCAGCTTCTCTTCGAGCGTGTGGATCTCTTGTTCCGCCATCTGGCGCGATTGCAATGTAACCAGAACGGAAATGGTGACCACTGCCAGGACAAGGGGCAGGGTGGCCGTCAAAAACAGTTTCTGACCGTAATTCATCTGAAGTCTGATCATCGATTCTCCTGACGCGAATCGTTAATGCCAATTGGGCTCGAAGCCCAGTGCCGCGGCAAGCCGGTTTTCCGGCGCACTGTCCCCGAGATGCCCGAAAAGTAAGCACCTTGAGCGATGTCCGTGACGCATCGGGGGCCAAACCTACGCATTACTCGGTATTTCCTTTGATCGAGGTCCGCGATAGTGTCCCGGCACCTGCAACGGTCCGCGCGCAGGCTGATAGGGACGGCATGCGCGCTTCATCAATTGGGAGGATTAACCGAATGGATCGTCGTTCATTTCTGAAGAATACCGCGTTGGGCGGGTCGGCTGCGGCCGCCACGTCGCTGGCCGCACCGGCTTATGCCCAGGGCAACCGCACGCTGACCATGGTCACGACCTGGGGCCGTGGCCTTGCCGGTGTGCACGATGCCGCGCAATACTGCGCCGAGCAGATCACCGCGATGAGCGACGGTCAGCTGACCGTCGACCTGAAAGCCGCTGGTGAACTCGTTGGCGCGTTCGAGGTTTTCGACGCCGTCACCGCCGGTCAGGCCGACATGTACCATGGCGTGGACTATTACTTCCTGGGTCAGCACCCGGCGCTGTCGTTCTACTCGCAGATCCCGTTCGGCATGACCTTCCAGGAATATTCGAACTGGTGGTACATCGACGGCGGCAAGGAACTGGGCGACGAGCTCTACTCGATCTTCGGTCTCAAGGCATTTCCGTGCGGCAACACCGGCCCGCAATCGGGCGGATGGTTCGCCAAGGAAATCAACTCGCCCGAGGACTTCCAGGGCCTGCGTTTCCGTATGCCCGGCCAGGGCGGCGAAGTGCTGGGCAAGCTGGGCGCCAGCGTCCAGAACCTGCCTGGATCGGAAGTGTACCAGGCGCTGTCGTCGGGTGCCATCGACGGCACCGAGTGGATCGGCCCCTGGGCGGACGAGAAGGCCGGTTTCCAGGAGATCACCAAGACCTACTACACCGCCGGCTTCCACGAGCCCGGCCCGAACCTGAACTGCGTTGTCGGCCTCGAAGTCTACGAGAGCCTCACCCCGGCGCAGCAGGCAATCGTCTCGGGCGCGGCGCAAGCCACCAATATCTGGAGCATGTCGCAGTTCATGGCCAATAACGGTGCGGCGCTGCAGCGTCTGCAATCGTCGGGCGTCACCTTGCGTGAATTCCCCGAGGAGGTCTGGGACGCGTTCGGTGCGGCGGCACAGGAAGTGCTGCAGCAGAACATGGGCGACGAGCTCTACAAGAAAGCCTACGACAGCTACCGCGAGTCGCTGGAAAGCTCGGCCTCCTGGATCAGCCGGTCCGAAGGCAGCTTCCGCTCGCAGCGCGACCGCGTGCTCGACATCTGATCGCCGGGCGACGGATACCTTCGCACCCCGCGCCCTTGGATGGCGCGGGGGCATTTTGCACATAGACGTGTAATTCCTGATCAGGATCGACCAAGCTTTGGATATGTATCAGAGCCTTAGTGACGCTGACGTGTTCCGGGTGGTCTGAACACAGGATTTGGGGGAACAGACATGGGCGAGACGGAAGCGACCGGAACAGGGTCCGCCTTTGTGGATGCAATCCTTTGGTTTTTCGGCGGAATATTCGGGTCTTTCTACGACCTGGCGTATGCGATCACGCATCCCGGGCTGTGGCTGAACTGGGCCGACAAGGAAGCGATCATGCGGTTCGTCTACTACGGCGGATCGATCGAGTTTTTCTTTGTGGTATTCACGTTCGTGCTGGTCCTGACCGCGGTCGGGTTGTGGCGCAACAGCTTCATGTGGGGCTGCGTGCGTGTGATGGAAGGTTTCGCCAACATCACCGGCCGCCTGTTCGCCTGGGCCGGTCTGATCATGGTGCTGCAGCAGATCATCATCGTGTTCGTGCAGCGCATCTTCGTAAGACCGGATATCTCTTTCGGCTTCGGTATCCCGCTGACCTATGACATCAGCTGGTGGGCGGAAGCGCTGAAGTTTCACAATGCCCTGGTCATCGCGCTGTGCTGTACCTACACGTTTGTGCAGGGCGGTCACGTGCGGGTCGACCTTGTGTACGCTGCGGTGAAGTATCGGACGCAGAAGCTTATCGACATGATCGGCTGCGTGATCTTCATGGCGCCAATGGCCGTGCTGGTCTGGATGTATGGCTGGTATTTCATGTGGCGGCACCTGATCACGCCAAAGCCTTCGGCATCGGAATCGCTGGACCGGCTGATGATGAAGGCGCGGGCGGTCCGCTGGAACGTCGAGACCATCGGGTTCAGCCCGAACGGGTTCAACGGCTATTTCCTGTTCAAGGTGTTGATGGTGGCCTTTGCGGGCATGGTCTTCATTCATTCGGTCGCCTTTTTCTACCGCTCCTACCTGGAATGGAAGGAAGGACCGGAGAGCGAAGGCAAATACCTTGACAAGGACAGCCTCGGGGAAGGCGAAGAAGCCTATGAGGGGACGCACTGATGTTGTTTGGACTTGATGGCGTCGAGATCGGCCTGATCATCGTCTTCCTGTGCCTTTTCGGAGGCATCCTGTCCGGCTTTCCGGTGGCGTTTGCCATCGGCGGTGCCGGGGTAATTTCCTTTGGCATCATTGCCGGCCTGGACAGCGCCGGCCTGTTGATCCACCAGGCGATCGACACCGGCAGCGAGGCGTATCGCACCTTGCTCAGCACCGGGGTAAAACCGGACAGCGTTTCGATATTCCGATATCCCGATCTGCCACGGGTGGGCGAGCCGGTCTTCCCGCAGGGTTGGGAAACCGCGCTGGACCGCAATATCAGCTTCATCGTCAACCGCATGAACGAACGCGTCTTCGCGGGCCAGTCGATCGAGACCTTGCTGGCGGTACTGATGTTCGTGCTGATGGGGATCACGCTGGAACGTTCAAAGGTCGCCAACGATCTTCTGACCACGATGGCGCGCGTCTTCGGCCCGTTGCCCGGTGGCCTTGCCGTTTCCGTCGTGGTGGTGGGCGCATTTCTCGCAGCGTCAACCGGCATCGTGGGGGCCACAGTGGTCACCATGGGCCTCTTGAGCCTGCCGACCATGCTGCGCAACAATTACAGCCCCGAGATCGCCACGGGTGTGATCGCAGCCTCCGGCACTTTGGGCCAGATCATTCCCCCGTCGATCGTGATCGTTCTTCTTGGCACGCTGGCCGGCGACCTCTATGCGGTGGCGCAGGAGGCCCGGGCACAGGAAGCTGGGTGCACCGATGCTCTGACCTATCTGGGCGAGCCTGCGGTCGTGTCCGTGGGCACGCTTTTCCAAGCGGCCTTGCTGCCCGGTATACTTCTGGCTCTGCTCTATGCACTCTATGCTTTTGGCTACGCGCTGGTGAACCCCAGCAAGGCCCCTGCGGTCGAACTGGGCGCTACGAATGCCGAGGCGATCACGCGCGGCGAGGCCTTCACCTGGTTCCTCGGCATCCCGGTTGCGCTTGTCGCCGGCATGTTGGTGTTGGGGCAGATGAACGTCATAGGTAGCCAGAGCACCACGATCGACAGCTTCAGTGAACAGGGCGAGTCGGCCAGCTTGCGGACCGCCGTCGGATCTGAATGCAAGGAATCCATGATCGAACTGCACGGGCAGGCCGCCTGGGACCGGGCGGTCGCTGAACAGCAGGCCATCGACGAGTCAGGTGGTGTGACACAAAGCGTGCGGCTGTCCGAGGAAGAGCGCGCCGAGATGCTGGCCCGCAAGATCGAGAACGCGGCGCCTGTCGGGACCGGCATTGCCGTGATGATGCTGATCTTCGCCTTGATCCTGACCTTCGCACGCGGCGTTCTTCCATCGGAAAGCCCGACGCCGCTGATTGTCGGGGGCGTAGGGATCGTGCTTGGCCTGCTCGTCGATATTTTGCTGATCGGGCCGCAATGGAGCTCCGGCGCGACATTCGTGATCATGGCCATTCCGGTAGGACTTGCGCTTTACGGCTGCACCCACGCCGCCGCGCGGCTGGCGCAGAATGAGCTGATACGGGTGGTCTTCCCCCCGCTCGTGCTGATCGTTGCGGTGCTGGGGTCCATCCTGGGCGGCATCACCAATCCGACGCCGGCCGCGGCTTTGGGGGCAGGCGGTGCGATCATGCTAGCGGCCTATCGCAAGCTCAAGGACGAAGAACGTTCGGGCAAGATCATCATCTTTGCCACCTTCGCAATTCTCATCGCCATCATCATCGGCGTGAATTTCGACTTGCGGGTCAATGTCGAAGGTGCGGGGGCCGAGAACTGGATCGCGTTCCTGGTGGCTCAGGCCGCCTACCTTTACGCTCTGTTCGGGTTGCTCTTCGCCTGCTGGGTGCTTTTCGCGGGCGGCGTGCTGTCGCCTGTGGTGCGCGAGACGGCGAAAGTGACCAGCATGGTCTTCACCATCCTGATCGGCTCTCAGCTTCTGAACCTCGTGGTCATCTCCTTCGGTGGCGAGCACTATATCCAGCAGTTCCTGCGCTCGTTCGACAACGAGTACAAGGTGTTCCTGATCGTGATGCTGGTGCTGTTCATCCTGGGCTTCGTGCTCGACTTTCTCGAGATCATCTACATCGTGATCCCGATCGTGGGGCCGGTGATCTATGGTGGAACATTTGATCCCAAGTGGGTAACGATCATGATCGCGGTGAACCTGCAGACCTCGTTCCTGACGCCGCCCTTCGGATTTGCGCTCTTTTATCTGAGGGGCGTCGCGCCGAAAGAGGTGACCACCGGCCATATCTACCGCGGTGTCGCGCCTTTTGTTCTGATCCAGGTGGTCGGACTGGCAATTCTGTGGTTCTTCCCGGACATCGTCACGATCTTCCCGGATCTGCTCGGGGGGTAAACGCTTGGGCCTGAGTTCTGAAAAGGCGTGGTTCGGACCGGGTCTGTGCCCTCTCCGCGCAGCGGGCAGTCGGGCCTGATGAGTCCCGCCCTGCGCAGGCATGTAATCGTGTCAGGCTGTTCCGGGGGCGGGAAGTCGACGCTGCTCGCGGCGCTCGGCCGCGCCGGTTACCGCGTTGTCACCGAGCCGGGCAGGCGGATTGTCGAAGCCGAGATGCAGGGCACAGGCGCGGCGCTGCCGTGGATCGACCTCGAGGCCTTTGCCCGACGTGCGGTCGAGATGGCGCTGCGAGACAGGGCGGGTGTGCAGGATGACGGGTCTTGGGTGTTCTTCGACCGCGGCCTGATCGACGCGGCGGTGGCCTTGGAGCACGCCGCGGGGATTTCCCTGAGCGACAGCCTCGCAGGTGCCGCCCCGTTTCATCGGACTGTCTTCATGGCTCCGCCCTGGCCTGAACTTTACCGGAACGACGCGGCGCGCCAACACGGCTTCGATGCAGCCGTCGACGAATACCATCGGCTGTGCGCGGCTTATGACCGGCTCAATTATCGCCTGGTTCACCTGCCCAAAACCAGCGTGCGTGAACGGGCAGCCTTCGTTCTGGACACTCTCGGCTGAGCTGCAGCGACGCGCGCCTAATGTGCCGACACAGCGGCGACCCGCCCGGCGCCTGGGGCAGGGGTGCGCCCCGATATCTCGAGCACCAGTTTGCGGCGCACGGTTCGGGCAAAGCTGTCGCGTCCTTCGGCCGTCACCATGAAGGCCCCGGGCCCGCCGATGATCCGCTCGGCATATTCGTCTTCGAGATTGGCCCCGGCGCGACGTCCGTCTTCGGGGCGCAGGATGGGCAGCGCATTGATCACGATCCCCGCAGCCAGTACTTCGGCCCGTGCTGCCGCGATCGCCGGGCCGGACGAATTTCGGATGCTGTCGCCGGAAAAGTCGATCACGGCGCGGGGCGCGATGATGTCGTTGGTCTCGATCAGGCGCTTGGCCTCCAGAAGCGCACCACCGATGGCGTTGCTGCCATAGGCCTGACGTGGCGGGCCAGCCAAGGCGTCCGCAAAAGCCCGCGCCGAGCTTTCGCCGTCGATGACCGTCCACGGGACGACCACGGCGGTGTTGGTTGCCCACTCGACATAGGTGACGGCGACATTTCCGTAGAGCGAGTCCTGAATGGCCTGCAACACGTCGGGGTCGGTGATCGCGCTTGCGTAGCCCTGTCGCTGAAACGAGAGTTCCATGTCGTCGATCGAGCCCGACGCGTCCGCAAGCAGAACCAGTTCAAGACCGACCTCCTGCCGCGTTTCGGCGAGGGCTGGACCGGCGAGGAAGATTGCGCAAATGAAAGTGAGAACCCGCATGGAACGAGTTTTCGCTCAGTGGCGCAACATGACAAGCCGGACGCGATCAATTCCGCGTGTGTGGCCGGCAATCGGGGTCACTTGACGAAAAACCACGCGGTTCCGGCTGGACCGTTCAGGTCGTATCCTTGCGCGCCAGGGGCAGGATCGTGCCTTCGATCAACTGCATCAGGTCGCCGAAATAACCGGCGCTGCGGGCAGGCTGTGTTGAATCCGATGTGATTGCGACGGTCAATCCCAAGCCGGGAACCACGCAAATGATCTGTCCGCCATACCCGCGCGCAAGGGCGTATGCGTCGCCCTCGGATTGCCCCAGAAACCAGCCGTATCCGTACCGTAGTCCGGACCAAGGTGAGCGCGTGACCGGCTCGAAGGACCGGGAGACCCAGGACTCGCTGAGGACGCGTGTATCGGCCCACATGCCTTTGCGCCGATACATTTCTCCGAAATGTATCATCGCCGGAAGGCTCAGCGACATTTCGTTTCCGCCAAGATAGCGCCCTTGCGGATCGCGGGTCCATGGCGGGATTCTGATGCCCAGCGGCGCCCCCAGCCGGTCTCGGGCCTGGTCCAGCAGGCTTTGGCCGGACACTTCGGACAGAATTGCCCCGAGTACGTGAAAGGAGCCCGTCGAATACAACATGCGCGCTCCGGGATCCGTCTCGAACGGGCGCGAGAGCGCATTGGCAACCCAGTTTCCGCTGCTGACCCAGCCGCCGTAATTCGGCCCTGACGTCCGCTCCAGCCCTGCCTGCATCGTCACGAGGTTTTCGATCGTGATGTCCTGAACGCGTGGGTCGGCGTCATCAGGAATGAGGCCAGGAGCCAGTTCGCCAATCGTGGCGTCGACGGAGGAAATTTCGCCACGGTCGATTGCTGCGCCCGTCAAGGCGGCAACCACGGTTTTCGAGACCGACTTGATCGGCGCCGGAGTTTCCATGTCAGGACCATGGAATACCTCGCCGAAAACCTCCGCGCCGTGCTGGTGGATCAGGACTGCATGAAGCTGGTCGAGCGCCTGGCCTGCGTCGGCCACGGTGCGCCACGAAGCGGGTCGAGAGTGAGCCGGAGACCCGACAAACGCGGCAGAAATCGCAAGAAAATGGCGGCGGTCAAGGCAGGGCATGGAACCTCGTTCAATCCGGTCAGGCAACAGATATCACGCAACCCGCCCATGGCCACAGAAGGAGGACAAGAAAGAGCTTCCCCACACGCGAACGTGTTGTCGCCGGGGCGCGCAATTGCAGAAAGAAGCGACAACGATTTCAGGCAGTGCGGTACCCGAACCTATTCGTATTTCTTGGTACGCAACGGCTTGCTGTCGGGAAGCGAGATATTGGCCACCTGTTCCGCAATGGGATCGTTGGACAGCGGATGGCAATGTGCCTCGTAATCGGCCGGGTCCCGCATTTCCTTCCATGTCCCGCCCGAATAGACCTCGAGCCCCGAAAA
Source organism: Roseovarius atlanticus (assembly GCF_019802205.1). GTDB lineage: Bacteria > Pseudomonadota > Alphaproteobacteria > Rhodobacterales > Rhodobacteraceae > Roseovarius > Roseovarius atlanticus_A. The sequence continues at coordinate 1,504,269 of NZ_JAHVHQ010000003.1, read as the reverse complement.
CGCGGCCTTGTAGCCCATTTTGGCGCTGCCCGGCACCCAGTACCCCAGGTAGACATAGGGCAGCCCCGCTTCGCGCGCGATCTCGATGTGGTCGAGGATGATGTAGGTTCCAAGGCTGTTACGTTGACGATCCGGGTCGTAGAACGAGTAGACCATGCTGATGCCGTCGTCGAACACGTCCGTCAGGCAGACCGCGACCAGATCGCCGCTTTCTCGGTCCGCATATTCGACGACGCGCGTCCGGATCGGCGTCTCTTCGATCATCGCTGCAAATTCGAACGTGTCCATGTCGGCCATGCCACCATTGGCGTGCCGATCCTCGAGGTACTTGCGGAAGAGCTCGTATTGTTCCTCTGTGGCCCAGGGCGATGTCGCGCGACGGTCCAGATGGTCGTTGCGTTTCAGCGTCCGTCGTTGGCTGCGCGAGGCGGAGAAATTCTCGACATTGACCCGGGCCGATAGGCACGCGGCGCAATCGGCACAGGACGGACGGTAAAGCACGTTCTGCGACCGGCGAAACCCCTGCTTGGAAAGAGTGTCGTTCAGACGTTGCGCACCGTCGCCCTGAAGCGCAGTGAACAACTTACGCTCCATCCTGCCTTCAAGGTAGGGGCAGGGCTGAGGCGCCGTCACATAGAATTGGGGCGCGATGGGGAGAGTGTGACGCATGACAGGCTTTGCAACTTCCAAAGGTGACGATAACAATGATGCATCGCTGCGCCAAGAGGTCAAATCCGGCTATGAGCGAGCCGGTGTCAACTGGTCGCGCGACGGTTCACGGCCACGGTTGCGAGAACGTGATCGGTAAGGCCTTGGCCCCTTGGTCCGACCATCATCAATAGGATCGAGGTCAGCTGCACAAGCGGGACGGCGCAGGAAAACGTGAAGCCGAGCGAGTGCAGGAACGCCGTGGCTGCATCGAGACGTTGGCCCGATGCGCTGCGGAACTCTATGGCCATCAGCCGCATCCCCCAAGTTGCCGATCCTTTGGCGATGGTCGCGGTCCGGTAGATCAACCCGACGGACAGGAACAGCATGGGCAGGAAAAAGAGGCCCGTAAAAGCCGTGAAGGGCAGGATCAGAACACAGATCACGGTCACAAGCACGCTATCCACCACCCAAGCCAGGAACCGCTTGAGCGGCACGTCGGCGTAAAAGTCGGGTTGCGTGTCGGGGTCGGGAGTATGCCAGGTGGTTTCGGTCATGGTGTGCATATAGGCCTGTACCCCGCGCCTTGAAAGGTGCGGCGCGGGGATCGAGGCGTGTCCGGGGTCAAGCGTTGCGTGCTGCTTCGCGATCTTCGTCCTCATGGTCCTCGTCAGAGCCTGCCTTGCGAGCGCGTTCCTCCATGAACTGGTCGAACTCTGCCTTGTCGCGGGCGGCGCGCAACCGATCGAGAAACGCCTCGAAGTTCTGTTGCTCCTCTTCGAGGCGGCGGAGCGTTGCATCGCGGTAGGCGTCGAAGGCGGAATTGCCGGATGACCCCCGCAAAGCTCGTGACGATTGGCGATGCGTCACGCGACCCGAGGGGCATGAGAACTTGTTGGCCCAGATCATGTAGCCAAGCAGTACGAGGCCCAGCGGCCAGAAGACAACGATCGACGCCACGAGGGCGGCGATCCATGCGACCTTGCCTTTTTCGTCGAGCCACGTTTCGGCCCTTGCGAACACGCCGGGAATGCCACCGGAGCGCGGAGTATAGGTCTGCGTATTCATCCTTGGTTCCTTTTCTGAACGTTGGTTTCGGCTGGATGTGAATTCCATTTACATCTCCCAGATGGGAAGCCGCGGCCGCTGTGACAAGGGGTGATGTTAATAATTTTCACATTTGCATCGGTGGCACGCATTGACCGGCCATCTCGAGGGTGTATCACTTGTTGCATGAGCTTTTCCGCCCGCATGTCCCGTTGTCCGCGACCCCACGACCCTGAACCCGGGCAGGAGGCCCGACAGGCCATGCCGGGGCTCTCTGAGGATTTGGGTGCCCTGGTTGAGGGGACGGCAGGGTGTAGCCCCTACTTGCATTCACTATGCCTGAAAGAGCGGGAGTGGTTGCCGGAGGTTTTCTCGGATCCAGAAGCGGCGTTCGAAGCATTGCTGAAGGATGTCGATGACATTCCCTTTGACGAGGCGCCGCCGCGTCTGCGGCGGCTCAAGGCGCGTGTGGCACTGCTGGTTGCAATGTGCGACCTGGGCGGTGTCTGGGACCTGGAAGAGGTGACGCATGCCTTGAGCCGCTTCGCGGACCGGGCGGTCAGGATAGCCTTGCAGGCTGCGCTGCTGCCCGAGCTTCGGCGCGGCAAGATCCCGGGCCAGGACGAGAGCATGCTGGAGGAAGCCGCCGGCATGGTGGTACTGGCGATGGGTAAAATGGGCGCATACGAACTGAATTACAGTTCCGACATCGACTTGATCTGCCTCTTCGACGAGACCCGTTTCGATGGCGACGCCTATCATGAAGCACGGACCGGCTTTGTGCGCGCAACGCGGCGGATGGCGGCCACGTTGAACGACCGCACCGCCAATGGCTACGTGTTCCGGACGGATCTGCGCCTGCGGCCGGACCCGAACGTGACGCCCGTCTGCATGGCGATGGGGGCGGCAGAAACCTATTACGAAAGCCTGGGCCGGACATGGGAACGCGCCGCCTATATCAAGGCCCGCGCCGCGGCAGGCGATCTGGACGCGGGGGCGCGTTTTCTGGATACCTTGCGCCCGTTCGTCTGGCGCAAGCACCTCGATTTCACAGCGATCGAGGACGCGCACAATATGCGCCTGCGCATCCGCGAGCATAAAGGATTGCACGGGCCGATACGTCTGGACGGTCACAACATGAAGCTCGGGCGCGGCGGCATTCGCGAGATCGAGTTCTTCACCCAGACCCGCCAGTTGATATCGGGCGGTAGAGACCCGGACTTGCGAGTGCGCGGCACGGTCGAGGGCCTGGCCAGACTTGCGGAAAAGAACTGGGTGCCCGGGGACGCGGCAGGCACGTTGACCGAAAACTATCGCTTTCACCGTGAAATCGAACATCGTCTGCAGATGCTGCGGGACGCGCAGACCCAGATACTGCCCGATCAGGCTGACGGATGGACGCGGCTGGCGAACTTCTGCGATCGTGACGAGAAGGAGTTTCGGGACGAACTGACCGAGCGCCTGCAGACCGTGCATGATCTGATCGAAGGATTCTTCGCGCCTGAAGGCACAAGCGAAAGACCCGCCAAGGTCGAGGGTCTCGATGAAGAAGTGATTGCACGATGGCGCAACTATCCGGCGCTGCGCAGTGAACGGGCCAATACGATATTCGATCGGTTGAAGCCGGATCTGCTGGAACGGCTCAGCCGCTCTTCCACGCCGCAAGATGCGCTTATTGCATTCGATGGATTCCTGGCGGGTCTGCCCGCAGGCGTGCAGGTTTTAGCCTTGTTCGAAGCCAATCCGCAGCTGATCGACCTGATGGTGGATATTGCAGGGATATCGCCTGCTCTGGCGTCGTATCTGTCGCGCCATGCCGGTGTTTTCGACGCGGTCATCGCCGGGGATTTTTTCGCCCCTTGGCCCGTTGAGCAGCATTTGCGCAGGGAATTGGCCGCGCGTCTGGATCGCGAAGAAGATTACGAGCGCAAGCTGGATGCGGCGCGTCGGTGGCAGAAGGAATGGCACTTTCGCACAGGCGTACATCTGTTGCGCGGCCTGATAGATGCCGACAAGGCAGGCGCGCAATATGCGGATCTGGCACAGGTGATCCTGGCAGAACTCTGGAAAGTCGTGTGCGCCCATTTCGCCGAAAAGCATGGGCCGCGGCCGGGGCGCGGTGCCGTCGTGCTCGGCATGGGCTCGCTCGGGGCAGGGAAGCTGAATGCCGCCTCGGACCTAGACCTGATCGTCATTTACGACGCGGAAGGCGTCGAGCGGTCGGAAGGTCGTCGCGCTCTGGCAACGAGACCTTATTACGCGCGGTTGACACAGGCCCTGATCACGGCCTTGACCGCCCCCATGTCCGAAGGGCGCCTTTACGAGGTCGACATGCGCCTGCGGCCCTCGGGCAACCAGGGGCCGGTGGCGACCAGTTGGACCTCTTTCCAGACCTATCAGCAGGAAGAGGCGTGGGTGTGGGAACATCTTGCCTTGACGCGGGCGCGGGCCGTCGCCGGTCCGGACGCTCTGGCCGGGGATGTCGAGGCGTTCCGCTGTTCCCTGCTGCAATCAAGGGATGACAAGCCCAAGGTGTTGTCCGAAGTGGCCGAGATGCGCGCGCGGATCGCCGCGGCCAAGAGTTCGGCCGGCGCATGGGACACCAAGCTGGGGTCTGGGCGCATGCAGGAAATAGAACTGGTGGCGCAGGCGGGATGCTTGCTGGCGGGCCAACCCGAGCGCTCGGTCGAGGCCGGGTTGACTGCCGGTGTCGCCGCCGGGTGGTTAAGTGACGCGGACGAGGCGGCATTGAAAGCGGCATATCGGCTTTGCTGGCAGGTGACGCAGGCCGCGCGCTTGCTGGGCGACAAGCCCATCGACGAAGAGTCGCTTGGTGCCGGGGCGAAATCTTTCATTCTGCGCCAGACGGGGCATGACAGCATGTCCGAACTGAGAGATGATCTGGACGCGAGGACACGCCAGGCTGGTCTGGTGATCGACGCCGCATTGAACAAAGGTTGCGAGAATGGCTGACGCTCTGGACCCCAAGGGCTTGATACGGGAAGCCTACCGTATCGAGGGCATAACACCGGGGGAATGCCGGTCGATTTTTCTGGATTGGGCGTTGTCGGTCGATGGCGAGGGAGATAACCGCGCGCGGCTGGAGCGATTGCTCGAACGCCACGGCGATGCAGGTCCGGATCATCCGATGACGTCTGTATTGCGAGAAGGACTTCAATCGTCGCAGACACCGAAACGGCGTGGAGGCGCGCGCGCTCGTGAGCGTTGAGTGACCGAGTGTCGCCGGGTCACACCTTCGTAAAGTGCTGAATTTGCCTAAAACCTGCCTCAATCCAATTGCATCTTGCCTCCGAGTTCCGCGCGACGACCGCGCCGAGGAGGAAGACAATGAAGACACGTCGAGCCATCTGCGCCCTGATCGTCGCCCTGACAGCGGCGGGCTGTTCCGCACCTGAAACAGCGACGCGCAACGCCCCGCTGGACACGACACCGGCAATCATCTCCGTGCCGTCCTACGATATCCAGGACATCCGTGTCAGCGTGCCCAAATCGCTGAAGGTGTCCGAGGCCAACCGCTATTACCCGGGCGGCGACATCGTGTGGCGAGAGGATCCAGCCGGCGACCGGCACGCCCAGGTCAAGGCAATCTTTGAAGATGCAATGCGGCAAGGCGTCGATGCGATGCGGCCAGGCAAGGTGCCCGCAATCCTGGACATCCAGGTGACACGCTTTCATGCGTTGACCGAAAAGGCGCGCTACACGGTGGGCGGCGTCCATTCGCTTCAGCTCCACATGCTGCTGCGCGACCCCGAAACCGGCCTGGCCTTCGGCGAACCGCAATTCGTGAAGGCCGATTTCAAGGCGCTTGGCGGACAGGCGGCGATCAAGGCAGAATCTAAAGGTCTGACGCAGAAATACAGAATCACGACACATCTGGCGTCGGTCATCCAGAGGCAGCTGGGCAGCCCGAACGGATACCAGGCGCCCAGTCTGGGCCTGATGGGCGCACTGAACCAACTGGGTGCTTCCCACACCAACTGAAACGGCTTAAGGGGGACGGCATGACGACGTCCTCCTTGCCCACGATCCGCTTGAAGCCAAAGACGCAGGCCCGTGCAATACGCCACGGGTTTCCTTGGGTTTACGACAACGAGCTGGTGACCGACCGCCGGACAAAGGCAATTGCGCCCGGCACCATCGCATTGCTCGAAGACTCAGACCGCGCGCCGGTGGCGACGGTCACCGTAAATCCCAGCTCGCGTATCATGGCGCGCGTGCTGGATCGCGACCCGAATGTGCAGATCGATCAGGCTTGGATAGAAAGCCGGCTGCAACGGGCCCATACGATGCGCGAAAGGATCTTCGATACACCGTACTACCGACTCGTTTACGCTGAGGCGGACGGGCTGCCCGGCGTGATCATCGACCGTTTTGGCGAGATTGCCGTGGTTCAGCCAAACGCCGCGTGGGCCGAGATTCTGCTGCCGCAGATCGTTGACAGTCTCGTTACGGTGACGGGCGTGAGCTGTGTGATCAAGAACGCTTCCGGGCGCGCGCGGATCCTGGAAGGGCTTGACGACAGTTCGGGCGCCTTGCTCGGGGATATGCCTGCCTCACCCCGCCCCGTTGTCATGAACAGCGCGACTTACATGGCGGATCTGACTGGCGGGCAAAAGACCGGGCTTTTCTACGATCAGCGTCCGAACCACGCTTTTGCCGCCACCCTCGCTGCCGAGAGCCGCGTCCTGGACGTCTTCAGCCATGTCGGGGGGTTCTCCCTTGCCTCCCTCGCGGCAGGTGCTGCAAGTGCACTGGCCGTCGACGGTTCGCAACCGACACTGGAGCTGGCGCAGGAAGGGGCAGGGCGCATGGGGGCGACCGACCGCTTTACCACGCGCAAGGGAGACGCCTTTGAGGTTATGAGCGCTTTGGCGGAGGAAGGAGAGACCTTCGATGTGGTCATCTGCGACCCTCCGGCTTTTGCCCCCAACAAGCAGGTTCTGGAAAAAGGTCTGCGCGCGTACGAACGTGTGGCCCGGCTGGCGGCCCCCCTTGTCGCGGAAGGCGGGTATCTTGGCCTTTGTTCCTGCTCACACGCGGCGACGCTGGACAAGTTCCGTGCCGCTTGCGTCAAGGGTATCGGCCGCGCTGGACGCGACGGGGCGCTGATCCATACAGGGTTTGCCGGGCCCGACCATCCGCTTCACCCGCAACTGGCCGAAAGCGGTTACCTGAAGGCGCTGTTCTTTCGGCTATGAAATGCGTTCTGGACACGTGCGTGATCTATCCCACGGTGATGCGCCAGATGCTCCTGGGCGTCGCCGCCGAGGGTATTTTCCAACCTCTCTGGTCTAAACGCATCATCGAAGAGTGGCAGAGATCGGTGGTGAAGCTTGGTTCGGAAGGCGTCGCGCAGGCGCGGACCGAGGCAGTGATGCTTGCGCAGCAATGGCCGGACGCAGAAGTCGAATGGCCTCCGTCGCTGGAAACGCGCCTTTGGTTGCCCGATCCCGCGGACGTGCATGTTCTGGCTGCGGCAATCGCGGGCTCTGCCGACCTGATACTGACGCTGAACGCCAAGGATTTTCCAAGGGGCGTCTTGGCCGAAGAGGGTGTGAGCCGGGCTGATCCGGACACTTTCCTGTTAGGGGTCTTCGAGGCGACGCCGGACCCGGTTCGCAGCGTGGGAAAGGCGGTTCTTGAGGAAGCGCGGCGTCTCTCCGGCGAGGATTGGGAGATACGTGCACTGCTCAAGAAGGCGCGTCTGCCGCGTCTGGGAAAGGCGCTGGGAAACGGCTGAGCACCTGTTTCTCGGAAATACGTGAAGTCGGACCGATGCGTCCGACATGGATCTACAGCCTGGATCGCGTTCATCTTTTGCCAGTGCGAAGAATGGCGGCGTGCTTCGGTTACCGAGGTTCTTTCGGAAGGCCCGACCAGCGATTTTCAAGTGTTTGAATGGCCGCAATGCGCTCGGCCGTTTTGGGATGGCTCATCAACCAGGCCGGCATAGCACCCGACCGAGATTGGGTCAGGGCCTCGAGCTTCTCGAAAAGAGAGATTTGCGGTGCGGTGCCGATCCCGGCCTTGGTCAGAAGCGCTGCCGCGTATTCGTCCGCTTCATACTCGTCCGAACGTGACAGGCGCGCGGCAAGCAACGAAGTCAGGCCATTGGCGATCCATACGCCGATCCACGGGATGAACCTGGAAAGCACCATGGCCAGCGCCGTCCGCAAGGCATTCTGACCCGAAAAGTCGATCATCCTGCGGCGGGAATGTCCGAGAGCGACATGACCCAACTCATGTGCAATCACGCTGGTCATTTCCTCGGCAGAGACCTCGCCCTTGAGGAACTTGCGATAAAAGCCCCGCGTGATGAAAATCCGCCCGTCCGGCGCGGCAAGGCCGTTTACAGGATCGATTTCGTAGATGTGAACCTTGATTTTCTCAAGGTCGAGCGCCTTGGCCAGACGCGAGAAAAGCGGCGTCAGCTTGGGATCGACAAGTTCGGTCGACCGGGCATCAAGCTCCCGCTTGGTGCGCCAGACCGAAAATCGGTACATCACTACGGCATAGAGGATCGCCAACAGGATGGGGGTAAACTTGATCATGGCGCATGATATGGGGTTTGACGCGTCGGGTAGCAAGCGAGGGTTTGCGGGAGAACAAGCAACCGTGGCCTGCCGTCAAAGCGAGCCACCGTTTCGCCTTCTGCATAGAGGATGTTCATCGTGACCACGCCTGAGTGGTGCAAGGTTCTGGAAGAGATAAACTGCACTCAGAGCCGGGGGTAGGGCGGATGGCTGAAGGGTTGCCTTGTCGGCCAGGCTGCCCCAGTTTCTGATCACGCAGACGGAAAGGATAGCCTATGCAAAAACTTGGTTTGCCCTTGGGTTTCGCGCTCGTAGGCGCCGTGGCCGCGCTGATAGGGTACGGCTTGTCGCTCCTGGTGGGATGGGACCTGGGAGCACCGGGCTGGTTGATCGTGGCGTCAGGCGCGGTCGGCGGGTTCATCGGCGGGGCGATCCGGAAAAAGCGCGGCGAACAATGATCTGCGCTCAGCCGGAGCAGCTGGCGCCGCCCAGGACGCAGAACTTGGCGCAATGCGGGTGGTTCAGGGCGACGTCTCTCTCGGCATCTTCCAGTGTGGTGCCAAGCTCGAACTCTTCGTCGTAGGGCAAGAGCGTGCACGCCAGTACCGCAGGTTGGTCGGCCCCCTTGCGCTTGACCACCATGCGCGACGACGCACACATCACGCTGTCCGGCGATTTCCCCAGTATCTCCCAGCACGCGGTGGTGATCTCTGGTACTTCGACGGTTTCGTCCATTTCCGGAAAAAGCACCGTCATTGCGGGATCGTATGCGTCGATGTCGAACCCGTTGGACGCGAAAAACGCCTGATACCCCGCGCGCGACTGCGCTTCGGTGTCGTCCCAGACGCTTCGGCCTGCCACGGCCATGCGGATACCCTGGTCGCGCAACCATGACATGCCAATCAAGGTACGCGCAAAACTGCCGCTTCCGCGTTCTTGGTCATGCAGAGCTTCGGAATGATGATCGACTGAAATCCGCAATGTCAGCAGCGCGCCGAATTCCGCGTTCAGGGCGCGCAGTCCATTTTGCATCTTCGGACGCATCATGGGGCGCATCGCATTCGTCAGGATAAGGACCTTGAAACCGCGAGTCAGGCAGGCCCGCGCCATTTCGATCATTTGGGGGTTCATGAAAGGCTCGCCGCCGGTGAAGCCTATCTCCGTCACCGGCCAGTCGCGCTCGGCCAGTTGGTCGAGATACTCTTCGACCTCGGCCGTGGTGATGTAGACAAGACGGTCGTTTTCAGGTGAGCTTTCGATGTAGCAGTTGGCGCAAGTGATGTTGCAAAGCGTGCCGGTATTGAACCAAAGCGTCTGGGGTCGTTTCAGCGCCACACGCGCGCGCGCCTGTCCGTCGGCGGTAAAGTCCGGGTCGATGAATTTCCCGCCATTGGCGCTTGGGACTGCTGTATCTTTCATCCGTCTATCACCCGAATTTCATTTACCTTTCTCGCATAACCTGTCGTTTCTTGCCTATAAAGTCGATATCGGGCAGGTGACACCTTCGTGATCGCCGCATAGTCTCATGTCGATTGCAGGAGAATACCATGGTTTCGCGCGTCATTCCGGTAGACCCTTTCGACCTCGTGATCTTTGGCGGGACCGGCGACTTGGCCCGGCGAAAGATCCTGCCGGGGCTTTTCCGCCGGTTTCGTGCGGGTCAGATGAACGAGGATGCTCGTGTAATAGGCGCGGCGCGTAGCGACATGGACGCGGACGGGTATCGCGAATTCGCAAAAGAGGCCGTGACCGAGTTCGAACCCGAGGCGGCGCGCGATACCGAGATTCTTGACGGTTTCCTGCAGTGTCTGGACTACGTGACAATCGATGCAAAAGGCGATGCGGGTTGGTCCGAATTGAAGGGTTTCTTGCGCGATACCGAAATTCGCGCTTTCTATTTTTCAGTTGCGCCCAGCCTGTTCGGCGACCTGGCCGATCGACTGCATCAGCATGGTCTGGATTGTCCGAATTGCCGGATTGTCGTGGAAAAACCCTTCGGTCGTGACCTGAGCACCGCGAAAGCGCTGAATGCGACCATCGCCAAGTATTTCGACGAGCACCAGATCTACCGAATCGATCACTACCTCGGCAAGGAAACGGTGCAGAACCTTATGGCGATCCGGTTCGGCAATACGCTGTTCGAACCTCTGTGGAACAGTCAGTATGTCGATCACATCCAGATAACCGTGGCCGAGAAGGTCGGGGTAGGCGGCCGTGGCGACTATTACGATCGCTCCGGCGCGATGCGCGACATGATGCAGAACCACATCATGCAGCTTTTGTGTCTCATCGCCATGGAGCCGCCCGCAAAGTTCGATCCCGATGCGGTGCGCGACGAAAAGCTGAAGGTCATTCGCGCACTGGATTCGGTCGCCCCTGAAGACGCCGTGCGCGGTCAATATGAAGGCTCGGGAGAGACCGGAAGCTATCGCAACGAAGTCGGCAACCGCGACAGCACGACAGAAAGCTTCGTGGCCCTGCGCGCGACGATCAGCAACTGGCGATGGGCCGGTACCCCGTTTTACCTGCGCACTGGAAAGCGCTTGCGCGACCGGGCCAGCGAGATCGCGGTCGTCTTCAAGGACGCGCCGCACTCGATCTTCGGGGCAGATGCGGGCCGGCATCGCAACATCCTCACGATCAAGCTGCAGCCCAACGAGGGGATCGAGCTGGGCGTGACCATCAAGGAGCCCGGTCCGGGCGGTATGCGCTTGGTAGATGTGCCCCTCGACATGACATTTGCAGAGGCTCTTGGACCGGAAGAGGCGGATTTCCCGGATGCCTACGAGCGGCTGATCATGGACGTGATCCGGGGCAATCAAACCCTCTTCATGCGCGGTGACGAGGTCGAGGCCGCATGGGCGTGGATCGATCCCATCATATCGCAATGGGAGGAGTCGGGGCGCGCACCGCTCAGCTATGCGACAGGAAGTTCCGGCCCCGACGACGCATTGATGTTGATGCATCGCGACGGGCGCCGCTGGCGGGAGATACGCGCATGAGAGTGATCGAATATGCGGACGAGGAGATGCTGGCGATCAATCTTGCCAACCAGTTGGCAGGTGATTTGAACACGGCACTCGAGCACGAAGACCGAGCGCTTTTCGTCGTCCCCGGCGGTAGAACACCCGGCGGCGTCTTCGACGTTCTGTGCGACGCTGATCTAGACTGGTCCCGCATCGACGTCTGTCTCAGCGACGAGCGCTGGGTCCCGGAGGTGCACATTCGATCCAACACGAAAATGGTGCGCGAACGTTTGCTTGTGGGCCGGGCGGCCAAGGCGAACTACCTCCCGCTCTATGCAAGGGCCGAAGCGCCCGAACCTGTGCTGGCCGAGCTTGAATCGAGGATCCAGCCCTATTTGCCGATCGACGTTTTGTTGCTGGGCATGGGCGCAGACATGCACACGGCCTCGCTTTTTCCGGGCACCGAGGGCCTTGAGATCGCACTGGCCCGCAACGCACCGGCGCTGGTGCCGATGCGCCCCAAGAAGGCGGAGGATGTGCGCGTCACGCTTTCCGCGCGGGTACTGAATGCGGCAGTGGCCAAGCACATCGTCATTACCGGCCAAGAGAAGCGAAAAGCACTGGAGCGGGCCAGAACCTGCCAACCGGAACAAGCCCCTGTCGTGGCGATCCTCGACGAAGTGGATGTCCATTGGGCACCGTGATGGATGCAATCGGTCCGGGGCGTGTAAAGCAAGGGGAAGACGGATGATCTGGGCCGAGTTGCGAACAGAGGCGGGCGCCTCGATAAACGAACTCATGAAGGCGCCGGATCGCGCGGCGCGTTTCCAGGTGTCTGCGGATGGCATGCTCTTCGATTATGCCAAGACGTCGATGACGGAGAGCGCCCGCGACGGGCTTCTGACACTCGCGCAGACGCGTGGGGTCGAGACCCGGCGCGAAGAGATGTTCGGCGGCGCGGCCATCAACCGGACCGAGGGACGTGCAGTGCTGCATATCGCGCTGCGCTCCGGCAAGGATACCGTCATCAAGGTCGACGGCGCAGACGTCATGCCCGGCGTGCGCGACGTTCTGGGACGTATGCGTGCCTTTGCCGATGACCTTCGTGCAGGGCGGCACAGCGGGGCAGGTGGCGCGATAACCGATGTCGTGAACATCGGGATCGGCGGCTCGCACCTTGGTCCCGAAATGGGCACCTTGGCGTTGCGCCCGTATCACGATGGCCCACGCTGCCACTTCGTCTCGAATGTCGACGGGGCGGATATCTCGGATTGCCTTCAGGGGCTGAACGCCAAAACCACGCTGGTTATCGTGGCCTCGAAAACATTCACCACGATCGAGACCATGACGAATGCCTGGACCGCCAGGCACTGGATGGAACAGCATGGCGGAGATCCATCGGCGCAGTTCGTTGCCGTATCGACGGCTGAGGACAAGACATCGGATTTCGGCATCGCACCAGAGCGGGTCTTCGGCTTCGACGATTGGGTCGGGGGGCGGTACTCTATGTGGGGGCCGATCGGGCTTGCGCTGATGCTGGCGATCGGGCCGGAACGGTTCGACGAATTCCTTGCCGGCGGCGCGGCCATGGATGCCCATTTCCGCGATGCGCCACTGGATCGCAACATGCCGGTGATGCTGGCCTTGACGGGCTTGTGGCACAGCCACGTGTGCGAACATCCAACCCGTGCCGTATTGCCCTACGACCAGCGCCTGTCGCGCCTGCCGGCCTATCTGCAGCAGTTGGAGATGGAAAGTAACGGCAAACGCGTCCAGATGGATGGCAGCCTCGTTCAGACCGGCTCCGGTCCGGTTGTCTGGGGCGAGCCGGGGACGAACGGTCAACATGCGTTTTATCAGCTGATCCATCAGGGAACGCAGGTTGTCCCGTGCGAATTCATGGTTGCCGCGATCGGGCACGAAGCCGAACTGGACCATCATCATCGTCTTCTTCTCGCCAATTGCCTCGCGCAGTCCGAAGCCTTGATGCGCGGTCGGGACATGGCAAAGGCGCGCGAACTGATGCGCAAGGCCGGCTTCAACGGGCAAGAGCTGGAGATGCAGGCCGCACACAGGGTTTTTCCCGGCGACCGGCCGTCAACGACGCTCCTCTATGACAGGCTGACGCCATACCGGCTTGGCCAGATCATCGCGCTTTACGAGCATCGCGTCTTTGTCGAGGGTGTCATTCTCGGAATCAATTCCTTCGACCAATGGGGCGTCGAGTTGGGAAAAGAGCTTGCAAAGGAAATGGAACCGCTCGTCGCGGGAGACGTCGCCCCCGACGACAAGGATGCGTCGACGCAGAACCTTCTCGCGTTCGTGAAGGCCCTGCGCGACTAGCGTGGGATATCGAAGTCCTCAGGCGCCAATGTGAATCCTTCGAACGTGAACCCCGGGGAAACGGTACAGCCAACCAGCGTGTACTCGCCAGTCGATCGGGCCATTTGCCAGAAATCCGGTGGCACTATTACCTGAGGGCGCTCTCCGGCGGCGAGGTTGGAGCCCAGCCGCACGTCCTGAACAGGACCCGCGTCATCGCCGGACATCGACAGGACAAGCGGTGCGCCACCGTAGAAATGCCAGATCTCGGTGGCGTCGACCTTGTGCCACCGATTCCGGTCCTGTTCGCGCAGCAGGAAGTAGATCGCGGTCCCATGCGCCCGGCCGTCATTTGCCGCGCGCCATGTTTCTCGGTAATATCCGCCTTCGGGATGCGGGATCAGCTGAAACGCCGAAATGATGTCTTCGGCGGTCACGTCAAACCCGCAGGATCGAGCGACCTGCGTAGATCGCTGTATCGCCGAGCGCCTCCTCGATCCGGATCAGTTGGTTGTACTTCGCAAGCCGGTCGGACCGCGCCAGTGAGCCGGTCTTGATCTGACCGCAGTTCGTGGCGACGGCAAGATCCGCAATCGTGGCATCCTCGGTCTCGCCGGAACGGTGGGACATGACGTTGGTGTAGCCCGCGCGATGCGCCATTTCGACTGCCTGAAGCGTCTCGGTCAGGCTGCCGATCTGGTTCACCTTGACCAGCATGGAGTTCGCGACGCCGCGCTTGATTCCATCGGAAAGGCGCTCGGGGTTGGTGACGAAAAGGTCGTCGCCCACCAGTTGCACCTTGTCCCCGATCTGATCGGTCAGGGTTTTCCAGCCGTCCCAGTCATCTTCGGACATGCCATCTTCGATCGAGATGATCGGATAATCCGACACAAGAGACGAAAGATAGGCGGCGTTCTCTTCCGGCGAGAGGGACTTGCCTTCTCCCGCGAGCTCGTATTTTCCGTTCTTGAAGTATTCCGTCGCGGCGCAATCGAGCGCGAGATAGATATCCTCGCCGGGCGCGTAGCCGGCTTTCTCGATCGAGCGAAGGATGAAGTCCAGCGCGTCGCGCGTCGAAGCGATGTTCGGAGCAAAACCGCCCTCGTCGCCGATCCCGGTCGACAGACCTGCGCCAGAGAGTTCTTTCTTCAACGTGTGAAATACCTCTGCGCCCATCCGCACGGCATCGCGGACATTGCCCGCACTGACCGGCATGATCATGAATTCCTGGATGTCGATCGGATTGTCGGCATGTTCCCCGCCATTGATGATGTTCATCATGGGCACAGGCAGCGTGCGGGCCGAGGTGCCCCCCACGTAGCGAAAGAGCGGCTGCATCGAAAAATCGGCTGCGGCCTTTGCAACGGCGAGGCTGACACCAAGAATGGCGTTCGCGCCGAGGCGTCCCTTGTTCGGCGTTCCGTCAAGTTCGATCATTGCTTCGTCGATTGCGACCTGCTCGCTCGCATCGAAAC
This sequence comes from Roseovarius atlanticus, assembly GCF_019802205.1. GTDB lineage: Bacteria > Pseudomonadota > Alphaproteobacteria > Rhodobacterales > Rhodobacteraceae > Roseovarius > Roseovarius atlanticus_A. Next base: position 1,489,257 of record NZ_JAHVHQ010000003.1, on the reverse strand, counting down.
CGGCAAGGGCATCTGCGATTTCGCCGTTCACGGCGGCCACGGCCTCCAGCACGCCTTTGCCCATATAGCGGGATGCGTCACCGTCACGTTTCTCGACGGCCTCATGGGCGCCGGTGGAGGCGCCCGACGGCACCGCGGCGCGGCCCATGGTGCCGTCTTCGAGTATCACGTCCACCTCGACCGTCGGATTGCCGCGGCTGTCCAGGATTTCGCGTGCGTGGATGTCGAGAATGATGCTCATGTGAGACCCTTTGGCAAAATGATGTTGCCGGTGCCATAGCAAGAACCAATGCGAATGGGAACTGCGACGCGTGGCGAATGCGCGGTCTTCGTCAATCCCGGGCGAGGGCGGTCAGGATGCGCTCAGGTCTTGTCGATACGCATGGCGGGCAGGCCGGTTTCGGGACATTCCGAAAAGGTGGCGCCGTGTCTGGTGCGCATATGCTCCATGAACGTGCGGGCCGCTGCACGTGTATCCGCCGTCTTTGGATGTGCCGGGTTAAGGACCAGTCCAATCGAGCAGCGCGCAATCCGCAACATTTCGTCAATCGCGTCATACCAGAACTGGACGGGTCCATAGGCATCAATCGCCTGATGGCACAGGACAATGTCGAAATTGTCGTCAGCAAAACTGTAGGGCAGGCTACGCCCGTCGAAATGGCGGCACTCTATGCCCAGCATCTCGTGTATGGCGGCATAGGAGTCACGAACATTGTTGAACCCATCCGGTTGATAAAAGTCACAAACCGTCACGTAATGGCCGAAGTGACTGAACACTTCGTAGGTTCCGCAGGCGCCGGCCGAAAGATCTATGATGGTTCTGGGTTCGGCCAAACCGTCGACAAGCTCTGGAAAGAGAATATTGGCACGAACCAGTTCCCTCAGGTTGTTGAGAGCGCGGAATTGGTACTTCAAAGGTATGCCCGCTCTCACGCGCGAGAGAATGTCGATCTCGTAGGACCGTACCAGTTCTTTGGGAACCGCCACATCATTTTTGTCGAGCCACCGTGCCAAGGTGCCGACCCGGCGCAGCCAGATACCGCGCTTTCCCTTGGCGAACTTGCGCTCTGCAACGCGTGGTGCCTGCAGGTTTGCCAAGTTGTAGCCTTCGGTTTCGGTGGTGACAAAAGCTTCCGCGAGTTTCTGAGCCTGCATCGGTTTTCCATTATTCTTGTTTACTGCTTCGCGGAGAATAAGCGCTGCCTTGGGCGCCGTGAAAATTCAAAATGTGTGGGAGTCTAATTATCCTGCCGGGCGTTGCATTCTTACGCAGCCAGCCGTGCCTGCCGGGCAAGTCGCCGTTCGCGCAGAAACGTGTAGAGGCCGGTAGAGATAATCAATGCCGCACCAAGTAACGTCAGCATGTCGGGCCGCTCGGAAAACACCACGACGCCGACAAAGAGGGAAAACAACAGCCGCGTATAGCGAAAGGGTGTCACGACCGCGGCGTCGCCCATGCGCATGGCCGCCACGATACCGTAATACCCGAATGCGCCAAAGACGATGCCGCAGCCGATCATGGACCAAAGCGCGGGCGTCAGCGCGGAAACGCTTTGAGGACCGAGCGTGACAAGAAACAATCCCGCCGGAACAACCGCGGCAAAGCCCTGGAACGAGACAACCGCGGAGGAAACCTTTACATCGATGCGCTGCGTAATCAGGTCTCGCGCGGCCACGCAAGTAACCGACACAAGCACCAGCAACGCCGCGGGGTCGAACCCCTCCAGGCCTGGCCTGATGATCAGCAGCACGCCCATGAACCCGATCAGGATTGCGCTCCACCGGCGCCAACCGACATCTTCTTTCAGGAATATCGCGGCGCCCATGGTGATGACGAGAGGCGTGGCCTGGAAAACCGACGCGACGACGGAAATGTCGACGAGTGATAGCGCCGTGGTGAAGGCCAGCGCCGCACCCGCCTCGCAGCAGGCGCGCACAATCAACGGCGTACGCCAGGCGTCGCGGGCGAACAGGTTGTGACCACCGAGACGCGCCATGATCGCAAACACCGTAGCGCTGCCCAGCCCCAGGAAGATCAGGATTTGACCAACGGAGATATCCGCGGACAACTTCTTGATGAACATGTCCTCGACGGTGAAAGCCGCCATGGACAATATCACCAGAAGTATTCCGCGAATGTTGTCCATCATCTCCGCCCGACAGCCCCGCCGGAGCGATAGGCGGCTTTCAACGCAGAGACAAGCCGATAGCGGCCGCCAACTACTCTTTGCGGATCGGCACGCCGTAGAGTTCGAGCTTGTGACCCTTCAACTTGTAGCCCAGCTTGGCGGCGATCTTTTCCTGCAATTGTTCGATTTCGGGATCGACGAACTCGATGACCTCGCCCGAGTGCATGTCGATCAGGTGGTCGTGATGATCGCGTTCGGCATCTTCGTAACGTGCGCGTCCGTCGCCGAATTCCAGTTTCTCGATGATTCCGGCTTCCTCGAAAAGCTTCACTGTCCTGTATACCGTGGCGATCGAGATTTTCGGATCGTGTCCGCTCGCCCGCGAATAAAGCTCTTCCACATCCGGATGATCATCCGAATTTTCCAGAACCATGGCGATGGTGCGCCGCTGGTCGGTCATCCGCAGGCCCTTGGCCTCGCAACGGTCGATGATGGTCTCTGTCATGCCGGCCTTCTGTGCGTATCCGGGGCGTTGGATAACGGGAACGCTTCTGGAAATCCAGAGTTTTGACAGCCCGATCACTGCGACTGTTCGAGGTCGGCCCAGACCGGCAGGTGATCAGAGGTGATATGCGCGGGCTTCTCGCGCAAGGTGCCAGTCGCCACTGTCGCAAGCGTGTCCGAATGCGCGATCCGGTCGAGTCGCACCAAGGGGCGCGGGGCAGGGTAGCTGGGAGGTGTCAGGGCAAACGAGACACCGCGTGCCGCAGAATCGATGGCGGTACGATTCCCCCACTCGTTGAAATCCCCGGCAAGGATAAGCGGCATCGCCGGACGCCGGGCAACATGACGCAGCACGGCCTTTATCTGAAGAAGGCGATAGCGGCGCACCAATCCCAGATGCACCCCGACAACGCGTAAAGGCCCAAGTCGCGTTTTCATCTCGGCCAGTATCGCGCCACGCGGTTCCAATCCGGGCAGATCAAGATGCTGGGTGTGCAGAACGCTCAGGTCCGCGCGCACCAGCATCGCATTGCCATGCCATCCCAAAGAGCCACCGGGTGCGCCGAATGGCAGAATTTTCCATCCATCTCGCTCGACCAGGTCATGGGGCAGAGCCGCGGGGCGCGGCGGCAGGCGCTTGTCTACCTCTTGCAACACCACGATATCCGCCCCGAGGGAATTGATCACTTGAAGGCTTCGATCCGGCCGGCGGCGCATGTCCAGACCCACGCATTTCTGCAGATTGTAGGTTGCAATTCTCAGGCGCGGCAGTTTCATGCTAACACGTTGGCAGGAGCCGTGACGGAGCGTACCCCATGTTTGCAGATCAGACCTGGCTGGCGCGGATCATATGGCTGGCACTGGCCGGGGCAGTCATATGGGCGCTGGCTTTGCTGCGTTTCGAACTTGCTTTCGTTGCGTTGGCAACTTTGGGCCTGTCGATGGCTCCGGTTGTCGTGGCCAACTGGGCCCAGGTGCATGTTCCTCCAACATTCGTCGCGATCGTGGTCATCTTCGTTGTGGCGACGCTTTTTCTTGGCGAAGTCTTCAATTTCTATGAGCGGTTTTGGTGGTGGGACATCGCCATGCATGGCACCTCGGCCGTCGCGTTTGGTCTGATCGGCTTTGTGCTCGTCTTCATGATGTTCCAGGGCGATCGTTTCGCCGCACCGCACCTGCAACTCAGTTTTCTCGCATTCTGTTTCGCCATGACCATCGGGACCGTCTGGGAAATCTTCGAATTCGCGATGGATCAGGCCTTTGGGTTGAACATGCAAAAGTCTGGCCTGGACGACACGATGGGCGACCTCATCATCAACACGGTAGGGGCGCTTTTGGGCGCGGCAGCCGGGTATGGTTATCTCAAAGGCCGTCATGTTGGTATCGGATCCTTCATCGACGAATTCGTGCGCCGCAATCCGCGACTTTTCCGCAGGCTGCGCCGAAACCGCGACAAGAACCGCTCAAGCTAGGCTCAGGTTCCACAGAACGTCTGCTGGACCACCTCGGACGGCTCGGGCGGGCGTGCCAGATCCCGAGCGTCGTCCCGGGGCTGGTACGGGTCCGACAAGACGTCAAGCATCCGATGGAAGGGAGCGAAATCCCCGCTCAAAGCCGTCTGGATCATCTGCTCGACCCTGTGATTGCGCGGGATATAGACTGGATTTGCCTCCTTCATGGAGCTTGCCGGATCCTGTTCCTGCTCCAGGCGCCTGGACCATTCCGTTTCCCAGGTATCGAAGTCACCGGGATCAAGGAACTGATCCCGCGCCTTGCCGTCGCTCAAGGCGCGGAAGGTATTGGTGAAATCGGCCCTGTTGGCGGCCATCTTGTCCAGCAACGATACGATCAGCGGCTCGTCCTCGACCGAGGCGTCCGCAAGTCCGATCTTTTGGCCGAAACGCTTGCGCCACGCTATGTGAACTTGCTCCGGCATTGCATGCACGGTCTTGGTGAATTCTTCCACAGCCTCGTCCTGGTCCGGCATCAGGGGCACCAGCGCAGTTGCCAGCTGTGCCATGTTCCAGACGATCACATTGGCTTGGTTGGCAAAGGCATACCGACCGTGCATGTCGATGGATGAAAACACCGTGTCGGGTTGGTAGGTGTCCATGAAAGCGCAGGGACCATAGTCGATTGTCTCACCGGACAATGTGGTGTTGTCGGTGTTCATGACACCGTGAATGAATCCAAGCGACATCCACTGCGCAACAAGTTCGGCCTGCCGCGCCATCACCGCCTGAAGTAGCTTGTGGGGGCCTGCGACATCCGGATAATGTCGATCCACCACATACTCGAAAAGGTCCTTCAAACCGGCAATGTCGCGGCGTGCCGCAAAGAACTGAAACGTGCCGACGCGGATGTGGCTCCGGGCCACGCGGGTCAGCACGGCGCCGGGCAGGGCGCCGGTTTCGCGGAAAACCTGTTCTCCGGTCAGGGTGGCGGCCAACGCGCGACTGGTGGGAACGCCAAGCGCGTGCATGGCCTCGCTCAGGACGTATTCCCGCAGAACCGGACCGAGCCAGGCCCGCCCGTCTCCCATGCGGGAATAGGGCGTCGGACCCGAACCCTTCAATTGTATGTCAAAGCGGTCGCCGTTCCGCGCGACCTCGCCCAGCAGATTTGCCCTGCCGTCGCCGAGCTGTGGAGAGAACCCGCCGAACTGGTGACCTGCATAGGCCTGCGCCAGTGGATCGGCCCCGTCCGGCAGGGCATTGCCAGAGAAAATCTGCGCCATCTCCTCCTCGGACCCCGGTGTGATTCCAAGGTGCTGTGCAAGAGCTTGGTTGAAAGCGATCAGACTGGGCGCCTTGACCGGCGCCGGGTCTTGACGCGTGTAAAAGCGTTCGGGCAGGCGGCTATAGGAATTGTCGAAAGGAATCTGCAGGGTCATGTCTGAAACATAGGTGCATTTTGCCCCGACGCTAGAGCTTGCGCGTCATCAGCATGTAATTCTCCCGCGACTCGAACCGCAGTTTTTCATAGACCCGGCGCGCGGATTCGTTGCCCCGGTCGACCTCCAGATGGATCGCTTTCATGCCTGCCTTCGCCAAAGTCTTGGGCAACGTCAAAAGGATTTCCGATCCGATGCCACGGCCTCGCACACCCGGCCGGATGAAGATTTCGTCCACGAACCCGTCGAGACCGCCGAACTCCACCGACCAGCCGAAAGTGACGATCACGTAGCCGATCGGCGCGCGTCTCGGTCCGGCCAGATAGACGCAACCGTGCGGCGATCCTTCCAGCAGCGGCGTAAGCGCCGCGCGGCGGGTCGCCTCGTCCTGGGCGATCCCTTCTTCGGCATGGAACGCCGCCACCAATGGCAGCAGGCGATCCAGGTCTTCAAGCGCGGCAAGGGTCAGTTTGGTCATAGGCGTGCAAGCCTTTCGGTCAGCAGCGAAAAAAAGCCATCGGCGTCAATATCCCCGATGAACAGCGCGTTGGGCGCGCGATCGGTCACGCGCCACCAGTCGGCGACGGTCATGCCCAGGGTCAGGTCGGACGTCGTCTCGATCTCGACATTGATATGCCTGCCGGAAAACAATTCTGGCCTGATGAGATAAGCCGTGGTGCAGGGGTCGTGCAGCGGCGCGCCTTCCGAGCCGTATTTTTCGCGGTCGAACCGTTCGAAGAAATCGGTCATTTCGGCGACGGCTTCGCCCACACGGTTTTTGATGGCTCGAAAGGCATCGTTGCGCGCCCGGGTGACCAGCGCCTTGTGCGTGACGTCAAGCGGCATGACCACAAGTGGGACGCCCGAGCCAAAGACACGTGCCGCGGCCTCTGGATCCACGTGGATGTTGAACTCTGCCGCGGGCGTGATGTTGCCCACCTGGAAATAAGCCCCGCCCATCAGAACGATCTCTGCGACGTTGCCCACCACATCCGGTGCCTGCTCGAAGGCGGTCGCGATATTCGTCAGCGGTCCGATGGGAACAAGGGTGACGCTGCCTTTCGGTTCGGAGCGCAATGTTTCGATGATGAAATCCACCGCGTGTTTTTCCTGCAACGGCATGATGGGATCGCTCAGAACCGGCCCATCCAGCCCCGTCTTGCCGTGCACGTGTTCGGCCGTGATCAAGTCACGCTTCAGGGGGCGGTCGCTGCCTGCAAAGACCTTGATATCCGGTCGCCCGGCAAGCTCGCAGACGATGCGGGCGTTTCTGGTCGTCAGGGCCAGCGGCACGTTACCCGCCACGCAGGTAATGCCAAGCACCTCGATCTCTTCAGGGCTTGCCAGCGCCAACAGGATGGCGACGGCGTCATCCTGCCCCGGATCGGTGTCGATTATGATCTTGCGCGGAGCCATGCGCAGTCCCTGTCACGCCGGGCTGCCCTTGTCCACTGGCCTTGCTGTGGTTGGCAGAAATACTCCGGATGAGACGCGGAAGAACCCGCGTGTCGACCTTGTGGTCAGCGGCCCAGTTCCTTCATGCCGTTTTCGATGCCGGCCAGTGTCATCGGCACCATGCGGCCGTCGAAGATTTCGCGGATCATGCCGATAGAGTGCGTGTAGTCCCAGTATTTCTCGGGAACCGGGTTGATCCAAAGATGTTCGGGCCATTGGGCACGGGCGCGGTTCAACCAGACCTGACCCGCTTCTGCGTTCCAGTGCTCGTTGGCGCCGCCGGGATACGCGATCTCGTAGGGCGACATCGAGGCGTCGCCGACGAAAATGCATTTATAGTCCGGGCCATAGGTTCGCAGCACTTCGTCGGTGGGTGTCTGCGCATCCCAGCGGCGGCGATTGTCCCGCCAGACGCCTTCGTAGAGACAGTTGTGAAAATAATAGTATTCCAGATGCTTGAACTCGGCCCGCGCGGCGGAAAAGAGTTCTTCCACCAGCTTGATATGCGGGTCCATGGAGCCGCCAACATCGAGAAACAAAAGTACCTTGACCGCATTGCGCCGCTCGGGCCGCGTCTTGACGTCGAGATAGCCATGCTCGGCGGTGGCGCGGATTGTTCCGTCAAGGTCCAGCTCCTCTTCGGCCCCGTCCCGCGCCCAGCGTCGCAGGCGCTTGAGCGCGACCTTGATGTTGCGCGTGCCCAGTTCGATCGTGTCATCGAGGTTGCGGAACTCGCGCTTGTCCCAGACCTTCACCGCCCGCTGGTGCCGGCTTTCCTTTTGCCCGATCCGAACGCCTTCGGGGTTGTAGCCATAAGCGCCGAAGGGCGATGTGCCTGCCGTGCCGATCCACTTGTTCCCGCCCTGGTGGCGGCCCTGCTGCTCTTTCAGGCGCTCTTTGAGCGTCTCCATCAGCTTGTCGAACCCGCCTAGCGCCTCGATCTCGGCGCGTTCTTCTTCGCTCAGGTGCTTTTCCGCCAGCTTCTCCAGCCACTCCTGGGGGATATCGACCGCGTTCAGAACGTCGCTCGCGCTGATCGCTTCAAGCCCCTTGAAACTTGCGGCGAAAGCCTGATCGAAGCGGTCGATCAGGCGCTCGTCCTTCACCATCGCGGACCGTGCGAGGTAATAGAACCCCTCGATGTCGTAGGTCACGAGTCCCGCGTTCATCGCTTCCAGGAACGTGAGGTATTCGCGCAGCGACACAGGTAGACCCGACTTCCGCAGATTTTCGAAGAAGGGCAGGAACATCGTTACCTCATATGGACATGCGGTGGATGACCAGTGTCGCGAAAAGTCCAAGCAAGGTAAAGATCAGGCCATAGATCGTGGCATAGAGCAGGATGTCCGCCACGCGCCCCTTGCGCCGCCACGCGGTGAATGCACCCAGGCCGATGCCCAGGATGGCCCCGAAAACTACGATCATGTTTTTTCCCGTCAGATCACTTCAAAGGGCTGAGCGACGAGATTTCGCGCAGTTTGGCCCGCACCGCCCAGTCCGCGCCGAAGCCGTATCGCGCCCAGCCGATACTGTCCAGCCGTACGGACTGCGCCTCTGCGACGCGGCCTTCGAGGTCAAGCGCCTCGGCCCGCAGCAGCATGAGCGTCGACAAAAGCGCTGCATTCTCGTGACGTTCGGCAATGGCCAGGTGAGGTGACAGGATGGCGAGCGCCAAAGTGCCTTTGCCTTCGCCGATCGCGAACGCGGCGAGCTGAGAGGCGGAGTAGGCGCGATGCAACTCCGTACCCGGTGTCTGGCTGTAGAACCTTTCCGCAAGTCGGAAATGCTCGAACGCGGTGTCGGGCTGGCTGGCCTGGGTCAGGCGCCCCATGGCAAAATGCGAGAAAGCCCGGCGATGGTCGTGCCATCCCATGGCGTCGGCGATGCGCAACGCCTCGCCCGCGGCCACGACGCGCTGCGAATGTCCGGCCCCCGGTCCGAGCGCGGTTTGAACCGCTTTGACCCAGGCGCGCGGAGTCGAGGATACTTGGCGCGGCGGAATGCTGTCGCCCCGTGGATTGAGCCGCGACAGGATCGAGGGCAGGCGTGCCGCAACCTGCCCGCGGGTCATCCCCGAGTGCAACTCGGGCGCATAATAGGTCCGCAAGATCAGCATGTCGAAGCCGGTCAGGACGGTATGCACATTGTCATCGTTGAACACGCTGTCAGGCAGGCGATAGAGGTCGTTCAGAGGCCCGAGCGCCTGCGCCACTTCCTCATGCAGGCAGTCGCGCACTTCCTGAGGAGACGCATCATTGGGAAGGAAAATCGCGATCTTCTCGCGCTTGATCAGCTTGCTCCAGTTTGTCAGGCGTTTGTTTCTTGCAGCGCGGTAATCGGACAGGCGGCTGATGTTCGGGACCACAAAGCAGGCTGCTTTGGGCAGATGCCGGCGAATCTGCGCGCGGGGAACGGCTTCGATGGTGATATTGGCGGTCTCCGATCGCACCCGCGCGATGTCGATCTGCGCCTCTGTCCGCAGCCGGTGGACCAGCCGATTGAGGTCCGGGATCAGTGTCGATGGCGGTTTGCCCGTGACGCGAATGGAAATAGGCCCCTCGAAACGCGAGAAGTTCTGCAATTTGCGGCCGGATTCCAGCTGGAATGACAGTTCGAGAAAGTCGCGCCCGATGTCCGCGTTCGAACGCGTGGGTGCAACTGGCCTGGGGGCAGAGAACGACTTGAGCGCTGGCAATGATGCCGTGGATTGCGTTGCGGCACGTGACGGCATTTCGCTGGACGGACTGGGGACGCATGCGCCCAGCATGAGGAACAGTGGAAGTATGACGCGGCGCATGTGGTCCCCGATGCCTGTAAAATCCCAAGTGGCAGAGAACCCCGTCGCGGAAATCCTGCCGTCCTTCGATGTCTTCCCAAGGGCTGATGCGTGTCGTTTCCCGCACGCGAATGTGCCCTGCTGCTGAACAAACCTACCGGACGGTACTGGAAATCGCCTCCTACTTCGTCTCGGGTGAGGAGCAAAAAAGGTAAAACTGTGGCCTAATCGCCAGTCAGCGGCGCCTCAGCCGAAAGATCGCCGCCAGTTTTTCAAGCAAGGCGCCGTGAGAATGATCTGCGCGTTTCACGTACCGCGGGTGTGGGACACGTATCTGACGGCAACGCCTACCGCGGCTTTCGCGAGGCGGCCCTACCTTTGGCGTCGCGCCATGAAGGCCAGCCGCTCGAAAAGATGCACATCCTGTTCGTTCTTCAACAGCGCACCATGCAGCTTGGGCAGGGCGTCGGCGCCATCGCGTTTCAGGTCCTCGGCGCTCAGGTCTTCGGCCAGGATCAGCTTGAGCCAGTCGAGCACTTCCGATGTCGATGGTTTCTTCTTCAGCCCGGACTGTTCGCGAATGTCATAGAACTGGGTCAGCGCCTCGGTCAGGAGCTTCTCTTTGATGCCCGGATAATGCACTTCGACGATCTGCTTCATCGTCGCGACGTCGGGAAAACGGATATAGTGAAAGAAGCAGCGACGCAGAAAAGCATCCGGCAGCTCCTTTTCGTTGTTCGACGTGATGATGACGATCGGGCGCTGTGCCGCGCGGACAGTTTCGCCAGTCTCGTACACGTGGAATTCCATCCGGTCGAGTTCCTGCAGCAGGTCGTTCGGAAACTCGATGTCCGCCTTGTCGATTTCATCGATCAACAGAACGAGCTTCTGGTCGGCCTCGAACGCCTGCCAAAGCTTGCCCTTGCGGATGTAGTTGCGCACGTCGTGCACGCGTTCTTCGCCCAGCTGGCTGTCGCGCAGGCGTGACACAGCGTCGTATTCGTAAAGACCTTGCTGCGCCTTGGTCGTGGACTTGATGTTCCACTCCAGCATCGGCACCCCAAGCCCTCTGGCGACCTGCCGGGCCAGTTCGGTCTTGCCCGTCCCCGGCTCTCCCTTGACCAGAAGGGGCCGCTCCAGCGTCACGGCGGCGTTCACGGCGACGGTCAGGTCGTCGGTGGCGATGTAGGCATCGGTGCCTTCGAATTTCATGGGCTTCCCTTTTCTTGAGGATGTCGGCGTAACGCATGGTCTGCATGGAATTTTCGCTGCACCCTAGTGTCTTGGATAATTCACATCAATGGCGGGCAATTGTGTAGTGACAATTCGGCAAGGCGCGTGTAATTGCACGCCACAAGGTGGATTTCTTTGGGGGAAGTTGGGTGACCCACGCCGGCCTGAAAGAGGGAATGGACATGAAACAGGACGTTGTTCTGTCGGAGGACTATACTCCGGCCGAAGACGAGCCGTTCATGAATGAACGGCAAGTCGAGTATTTTCGTCGCAAGTTGCTGAACTGGAAGAGCGAACTTCTGGAGGACAGCCGCGATACCATCGAGGGGCTTCAGGACGGCACCCGAGCCATTCCCGACGTGGCGGACCGCGCCAGCGAGGAAACCGACCGCGCGCTGGAACTTCGGACGCGAGATCGTCAGCGCAAGCTGGTGGCGAAGATCGACGCGGCGCTGCGCCGGATCGACGAAGGTGAGTACGGGTATTGCGAAGTGACCGGCGAACCCATCAGCCTCAAGCGTCTCGACGCCCGCCCGATCGCCACGATGAGCCTCGAAGCGCAGGAACGCCACGAGCGGCGCGAAAAGGTCCACCGCGACGACTGAAGCGCTGGAATTTTCCTGAAGACCGAGCGCCGGAGCCAAGCTTCGGCGCTTTGCGCTTTCAAGGGGCGGCCATGAACATCAAGACTTTGAAATCCGTCGTTATCGGCGGCGGAATCGCAGGCCTCGCGGTGGCACTTGTTTTGCGCCGCGCCGGCGCCGAGGTCCGTGTGCTGGAGCAGGCGCCGGAAATCGGCGAAGTCGGAGCTGGCCTGCAGATCAGCCCGAACGGCTTTGTCGTTCTGGAAAAGCTTGGGCTTGGCAATGCCCTGCGCGCCAAATCGGTACGCGGCCAGGCGGTGCGCCTTCGGGACTACAAGGGGCATGACGTCGTTCGGCTCGACCTCGCCCGGCTGCCCTGCGGGGATTACCATTTCGTTCATCGCGCTGATCTGGTGGATATCCTCGAGCGCGCCGCGCGCAATGCAGGGGTCCAGATCGCGCTTGGTCAACAGGTCGCATCGGTGCACACGGGGCAGGGCGCGTCCGCGACCCTGGGCGACGGTACAGTGGTCGAAGCTGATCTTCTTGTCGGCGCGGATGGATTGCAATCGCGTGCGCGCCAGGCCCTGAATGGAACGGTTGCACCGTTCTTCACACGGCAGGTGGCATGGCGTGCCCTTGTGACCGAAACCGGCGCAGAGCCCGAAGCGCAGGTCTTCATGGGGCCGCACCGTCACCTCGTGACCTACCCCCTGCGCGGTGGACGGTTAAGGAATATCGTGGCGGTTCAGGAACGCGCGAACTGGCACGAGGAAAGCTGGCACACTGAGGACACTCCCGAAAACCTACGGGCTGCCTTCGAAGATTTCTGCCCCGACGCCTTTGCTCTGCTCGAACGGGTCGAGCGTGTGCATCGCTGGGGGCTGTTCCGGCACCCCGTTGCCGGCAAATGGTATGGCGGTGGCGTTGTCCTGTTGGGCGACGCGGCGCACCCGACCCTTCCGTTCATGGCGCAAGGGGCCAACATGGCGCTCGAGGATGCGTTTGCGCTTGGTCGCTGCCTGCAGGAAGGCGAGGACTTGAATCTCGCTCTTGCGGCGTATCAGCAGATGCGGGCAGACCGTGTCCGCCGTGTCGTCGAGACGGCCAGCGGCAACGCGTGGAAGTATCATCTCAGCTTTCCGCCGCTACGGCTTGCTGCCCATACCGCACTCCGGCTCGGAGGAGCGCTTCTGCCGGGGCGCGTGGTCGGCCAATTCGACTGGATCTACGGCTACGATGTGACCACGGACGAAATCCAAAGCGTTTCGCGATAAACTTGGATCACCGCTTACCCGAGAAGCGTGGCACAACAGCCAACCGTTGCACGCGTTTCACCTTTCGCTGATGGCTCAGGTAAAAGGCGAAACGTTTTACACGTCCAGTTCCACCCAGATCGGGACGTGATCGGAAGGTTTTTCACGGCCGCGGATGTCCTTGTCTATTGCAGTGTCGGTCAGCCTGTCGGCGGCTTGAGGGCTCAGCAGGAAATGGTCGATACGTATCCCGTCATCCCGGTTCCAAGCGCCAGCCTGGTAGTCCCAGAACGTGTAATGTCCGGGACCCTGCACGCGAGCACGGAACGCTTCCGTGAACCCCATGGCCACAAGCTCGCGAAAGGCCGCGCGGCTCTGCGGCAGCGCCAGGGCATCTTCACGCCAGGCCTCGGGACGTTTGGCATCTTCATCCTGAGGAATGACGTTGTAGTCACCGGCCATCAGGAACGGTTCCTCGGTCGCCAGCAATTCGGCCGCGCGCGCTTTCTGACGCGCCATCCAGGCCAGTTTATAGTCGTATTTCGGGCCCGGCGCGGGGTTTCCGTTGGGCAGGTACAACCCGCAAACGCGCAGCGACGTGGCCTCGCCCATTACGGTCGCTTCGATCCATCGGGCCTGCTCATCCTCATCATCCCCGGGCAGGCCGCGCTGGACGTCCTCCAGCGGATGTTTCGACAAGATCGCGACGCCGTTGAAGCCTTTCTGACCGTGGGTTTCGACATTGTATCCACGCTCTTCGAAAGGCGCGTGGGGAAAACCTTCATCGACCGTCTTGATCTCCTGCAGCACCGCCACATCCGGCTGAGCCTCGTCCAGCCAGTTGGTCAAGGCTTCGAGCCGCGCCTTGATGCCGTTGATGTTGAAACTGGCAATCTTCATTCAGGCCTCCTGATCTGGCTTGATCTATCGCGCAGCGGCGCGCGGGAGGCAAGCGGGCTTGATCAATTCGTTGGTGTAATTTCCGGGGGGTGATTCGGCTCAGTTTGGAAACAGAAAGCTAGATATCCACAGCTTTGTGGCCCTGTGGAAAACAATTTTTTACGGGCGCTGCAAAGCAGCGCCCGTAAATACAGGCAAGGCTGTCCTAAAAAAGTTAACGAATAAGCGCGCCTGTGGATAACTCTCTTTCCGAGAAAACTTGTTTGAAAGTCCCGTTTTGCGTGTAACCGTTTTAGGTGTTGACCAAACAAGGAGACCACCGATGGTTGCACTGCTCAAAGCTCAAACCGCCTTTGAAACAAAGCCCACAGAGACCAGCCTGCACGACGGCGGCGCGGTCGAGGCGTTCACTTCTTCGCTCCACGCCTCCGGCGACATGCTGGACGGCTCTCAGACCGAAATGTTCACGTCCAGCCTGGCCCCGGTTGCCGAAACCAGCCGCATGACGGGCGACGCCGTCGAGGCATTTACGTCCAGTCTTGCGCCGCGTGCGACGTCTGACGCAGGTGCCGGCGACTCGGTGGAACTCTTTACCTCCAGCCTTGGCCCGGTACGCGCCGCGCGCGCGGATGAAGGCGAGGTTGTCGGCGCCTTCACGTCGAGCCTGTAAGCTCAGGGCGGAACGGAACTAGAAGACAAGGATATCAGACCCATGGGATCCGTCGTACACCTCGATATTCCGTTCCGCCAAACCACGCGGGAGGCGCGACAAAGCGCGCTGATCCAATGCTTCGCCCGTGAGCGTCGGCCCGAGACCGATGTCTTCTGGCTCAAGGAGAACGCCGAAGTCCTGAACATCATGGTCAGCACCGGCACGACCTTGCCGCGCGAGGCGCTGAGCCCGTTCGATGCCGTCTACGACTCGCTGGACCGGCGCCTGGGCTTTTTCCCGCAATACTACAGATTTCTGCTGTCGCTTGGCCTCGACCTCGAGGACCTGGGCCTTGCCGGGACAAAGGCGTCCCGCGCGGCCGAATGGGTGGCGTCCGAAGGATTGGTTGGCGCGGAACTATCGGATCTTCAGCGCGCCGAAGCCCGACGGCTGTGCCTGCGACGTGGCGTCGATCCGGTGTCGGGTGATGCCGGGCTCGACGACCGCCTGCGGGATTTCGGAAGCCGCAGAGCGACCTTCGCCCTGCCGAACAAGAAAGCGGCATACGAACTTACGCATATCGTGTTCTACCTTTCAGAGTATGGCCAACGCGACCCCGACTTGCCCGCGGCCTTCGTCGACAGCCTGACATTCGCCGGCACGATCGCCTTTCTCGAAATGAACCTGGACCTGCTCGCCGAGGTTTGCATCGCGCTGCGGTTCGCGGGGCAGGTCCCTCCCCAGACATGGGAGCGTTGGCTTGCTGCTCAGGCCAGGAATTTCGTGCTCGAGGCCGACGCGACGGGCTGGATGTCGGACGACTATCACCCGTACCTGATGGTCCAATGGTTCCTGTCGACCGCAGGCTTGGGCGGTTTTGGTGCTGCCTTGCCGGAAGGTGGCGTGCGCTTCACGGCGCCAAAGCCCCACGCGGCCCCGCTGAGAGAGCTGTCCGAATGCATCTATCGCCTGGACGGGGTGCGCAATGGCGACTGGTCCGCGATGCGCAACCTTGTCGACCCACATCTGTCGCTGGAGGCGCGCGAGGTTGTCGAGGCCGCCGAGAGTGCCATCGACTTCGATGCATTCTTCCACGATTTCTCGCGCGCGTCGGGGCAGGAGCTTTCGGCGTGACGAGGCGCCCAACCGAAGTTGTGGTCCTCGGGGTCGTATTGACTGTCGCGTATACCCTGCTGATCACCGGCGCCGACGCCATAACCAAGCTGTTTTCGGCCAATTATGCAGCTCCGCAGATGTTCGCCTTTTCAGGTGGGCTGGTGGCACTGTTCTGCCTGCTTGCGGGTCGGAAGTCTGCAGGTACGACCGTTCTGAAAACGCGATGCCCCCGGGTGATGGCCCTGCGGGCCGTTGCGACGGTCATTGGCACTTGTGCCTTTTTCTATGCCTTCAAGCTCTTGCCCTTTGCCGAAGTCTTCCTGTTCATCGCCATCATCCCAATCCTCGCCGCCCTGCTGTCGCGTCTCGTGCTGCAAGAACGGCCGGGCGGGCAGGTCTGGGGAGCGCTGTTGTTGGGGCTGGTAGGCATGACAACGCTATTCCCAAGCGGCTTTCACAGCTTCGGAACAGGTCATCTGGTTGCGTTACTCGCGGTGACGATGGGGGCTATCTCAATGGTCTCGTCGCGATACATCGGACAGCGTGATCCGGCAGGATTGCTGTCACAGGTCTTCTATCCAAACGCCGCCTTGATGGCAGTCATGGCCTGTGTCCTGCCCTTCGTGTTCGTGCCGATGGGATGGGGCGACGTCATGTGGATCGTCTGCTATGCCTCGCTTCTCTTCGCTGCGAGGTGGTTGCTGGTGGCCGCACTCAGAATACTGCCGGCTTACGTCGTCACGCCACTGATGAACCTGCAATTCCTCTGGATGGTGGCACTCGGCACGGTAGCATTCGGAGAGCGGACCGGAGCCGGCGTGTTCTTTGGCGCGGCACTGCTCATCGTCGCGGGGGCCTGGTTGGTGTGGGACCAGGTGCGAACGCCGCTGCCGAAAGCGGCGGTGCCCGCCGAGTAGGTCACATCGAGAAGGACGTACCGCAGCCGCAGGCGCTCGTGACGTTCGGATTGTCGATCGTGAAGCGCGCACCGATCAACTCTTCCGTGAAATCGATCGTCGCGCCCGCAAGGAAGGGCAGCGAGACGCTGTCCACGACCACCTTCTGTCCCTCTGCGCCTTCCAGCACCAGGTCATCGCCCGTGGGCGCGTCCAGCTTGATGTCGTATTGAAAACCGGAGCAACCGCCGCCTTCGACGGCGACGCGCAAGGCCTGACCCTGCTCACCGGCACCGATTTCAGCAAGGCGTTCATAGGCGCGTTGCGTCACTTTGGGGGGCATCTGCATCTGGCGATCCTCGAGGTTTCTTTGCAGTTCATCATCGAATATACGAACGCTGGGACAGGACGACAAGGAAACAGGCGATGCATACCCCTTATGCCTCGGACCCGGCGCGCGCTCGGGCGCGGCTCTACCCAGAAGAAGAAAGCGCGTTTCGCTCATGTTATCAAAGGGATCGGGATCGCATAATCCATTCCAGCGCCTTCCGCCGCCTCAAGCACAAAACTCAGGTCTTCGTCGAACATGAGGGCGATTATTTCCGCACGCGGCTGACACACTCGATCGAGGTTGCGCAGGTCGCGCGCACGATTGCGGGCGCGCTCGGGCTCAACGTGGAGCTGACCGAAGCGGTAGCCTTGGCTCATGACCTGGGACACACGCCATTCGGCCATACCGGCGAAGACGCGCTCGACAGGCTCATGTCGGACTATGGCGGCTTCGATCATAACGCGCAGGCGATCCGTATCGTCACGTCGCTGGAACGCCACTACGCCGAGTTCGATGGGCTCAATCTTACCTGGGACACGCTCGAGGGTATCGCCAAGCACAATGGTCCGGTGACGGGTGCTTTGCCCTATGCGCTTGCGGATTATAACGCAAATCACGACCTCGAACTGCACACCTATGCGAGCGCCGAGGCACAGGTGGCTGCACTGGCCGATGACGTGGCATACAACAATCATGACCTGCACGACGGCCTCCGGGCGAAACTCTTCACCGAGCAGGAAATCGCCGAGCTGCCGGTTGTGGGCGCCTGTTACCGCGAGGTCGACACGAAATATCCAGGCCTTGATCCGTATCGCCGTCGCCACGAGGCGCTGCGGCGCGTCTTCGGCGTGATGGTGACGGACGTCATCGAGACCTCCCACGACATCCTTCAACAGGCCGCGCCACCAGACCCTCAGGCCGTCCGTGACCTCGGGCGTCCGGTCATCCGGTTTTCCGACCGGATGTGGGCGGACTTGCAGGTGATAAGGTCATTTCTTTTCAAGCGGATGTACCGCGCTCCTAAAGTGGTGGAGATGCGCAGCCGCGTTACAAAAGTGGTCGAGGACCTCTTTGCGTTCTACATGTCCCATCCCGAGTTTCTTCCGAAGCGCTGGCGCCAGGACGTGGCTGATGCCCCGGACCGGACGGCACTGGCGCGGCTGGTCAGCGACTACATCGCGGGAATGACGGACCGTTTCGCGCTCGAGGCTCATGCGCGGTTGTTGGGCGGAGACGCCGGTATGACTGAAAGAAAAGGAATATAGCGCATGGCGACAGGCGTCACGGAGGGAGCGCTCGATCCGGTCATGGCGGTGGCGATGGTCGGGGCGCTCGGCGTCGGAGCGCAATGGATCGCCTGGCGCCTGCGGATGCCCGCAATCGTCCTGATGCTGGCTGCGGGACTTCTGGCCGGTCCTGTATTCGGCGTTTTCGATCCGTCGCGCGATATCGGCACGCTCATGGGGCCCATGATTTCCATCGCGGTGGCGATCATCCTGTTCGAAGGCGGCCTGACGCTTGATTTCCACTCGCTTCGCGGGGCAGAGCAGGGGGTCAAACGGCTGGTATTCCTCGGCGCTCCGGTAGGCTGGATCGGCAGTGCCCTGGCGCTGCATTACGTCGGGGGGCTCAGTTGGGAAAGTTCCGCCGTCTTCGGTGGCATCATGATCGTGACGGGACCGACGGTGATCGCGCCACTGTTGCGTCAGGCGCGACTGAACCGCCGCCCGGCCCAATTGCTGCAGTGGGAAGCCATCGTGAACGACCCGATTGGCGCACTGGCGGCTGTACTGGCCTTCGAGGTGATCGTCGTGTCCGCAAGCGCAGGCAGTTTCGGCCTTGCCGCATGGCAGATCCTGCGCGGCATCGTGGTGGCGGGCGTTCTCGGATGGGCAGGCGGCTGGATCCTGAGCGAGGCGTTTCGGCGGGGCAAGGTGCCGGAATACATGAAGGTGCCGGTGCTCTTCAGCATCCTGTTGGGTATTTTCGCGCTGACCGACTACATCCTTCACGAAAGCGGGTTGCTGGCGGTGACGGTGATGGGCGTGGTGATCGCGAACGCAAACCTTCCTAGCTACACAGAGCTGCGCCGTTTCAAGGAACATGCGACGATACTGCTGGTCTCGGGGGTGTTCGTTCTGCTCGCCGCCAACATGGATATGGAAACCCTGCGCCTCATCAACTGGAATGCCGTTGCGATGGTGGCGGTGGTCATCCTCCTGGTGCGTCCGGTGACGGTCTTGTTTTCTCTGGCCTTCACCAACATCCCTTTCCGGGAACGTCTTCTTGTGGGGCTGACCGGACCGCGCGGGGTGGTCCTTGTGGCCGTTGCGGGCCTTTTCGGAGAGCGCCTGGTGGCGGAAGGCGTCGAGGATGCCGCGTTCCTCACGCCCTTCGCGTTTGCGCTGGTGGCTGCAACGGTGGTTCTGCACGGGTTCACGCTCGCTCCGCTGGCGCGATGGCTGGGGCTTGCCGGAAAGGGCCAGCCCGGCGTTCTTTTGTCCGGGGGCTCACAGTTCGCAACCTCCTTCGCGAAGACACTGCAAGAGCTCGAGGTGCCCATCCTGATCACCGACACCAACCGAGCGCGCCTGAGAAGTGCGCGCGAGGCCGGATTGCCGGTCTTTTTCGGCGACGTGTTGTCCGAAGCTGCCGAGCATAGTGCCGAGATCATGAAATACGGCGTCGTGCTCGCGCTCAGTGACAACGATGCCTACAACACGCTCGTTGCCACCGACCTGGCACCCGAATTCGGTCGAGAGAACGTCTATCAGCTGGGCCGTGCCAAGCAGGACAGCAAGCGGCACGAACTTCCCGCGTCTCTGGGCGGCCGGATCGTTGCACAAGGTCGGGGCTATACCGAACTTGCAGGCAAGATGGTCCAGGGTTGGGAGGTCCGGGCGACCAACCTGACCGAGGATTACACCTTCGAAGACTGGCAGTCGCAGAATGACGAAGGCATTCCGCTGGCGACCCACGGCCAAACCGCCGGTCTGCGCATCCTGTCGGAAACCTCCAAGGTCGAGAGCGAGGGCGAGTTCAAACTCATCTGGCTTGGCCCCGCGCGAGAGGAAAGGGCCGCCGCGTCGGCGTCGGCATAGACCCGCGCGGATTGACGTGGCCGGTTCTGGTGATAAACCGGCGCGGAAACGAAGGATTATCCGATGAACCTGTTTACCGAGATCCGTGCCAGCGTCCTTGCCGCCCTTGATACGATGCAGGGCAGGGGCGAATTGCCGGATGACCTGGACATGACGAATGTGACCGTCGAGCCGCCCCGGGATGCCGCGCATGGCGACATGGCGACCAACGCGGCCATGGTGCTTGCCAAGCCGTCCGGTCAGAAACCGCGTGATATCGCCGAGAAGCTCGCGACATTGCTGGCGGCCGACGACCGTATTGAATCCGCCGAGGTCGCGGGGCCGGGGTTCTTGAACCTGCGTCTGGCCAACACGCTCTGGCAGGACGTTGTGCGCACCGCGCTTCAGGGCGGAGAGGCCTACGGGCGCTCGGAACTGGGCAAGGGCAAGCGCGTCAACGTCGAGTACGTGTCAGCCAACCCCACAGGCCCCCTGCATGTTGGCCACACGCGAGGCGCCGTCTTTGGCGATGCCCTGGCCAGCCTGCTCGACTATGTCGGCTACGAGGTCACCCGCGAGTATTACATCAATGACGGTGGCGCCCAGGTGGATGTCCTCGCCCGCTCGGTTTACCTGCGCTATCTCGAAGCGCACGGGCAGGAGATCGCCTTCGAGGACGGCACTTATCCGGGCGACTACCTCGTGCCTGTGGGCGAGGCGCTGAAGGAAAAGGTCGGCGACGATTACGTGGGCCAGCCCGAGGACGTGTGGTTGTCCGACGTGCGCGATTTCGCCACCGACGCCATGATGGCGCTGATCCGCGAGGACCTGGACGCACTCGGCGTGCGCATGGATGTGTTCTACAGCGAAAAATCCCTCTACGGCACCGGCCGGATCGAGCAGGCGCTCGATGCTCTGCAATCCAAGGGCTTGATCTATGAAGGCGTGTTGGAGCCACCCAAGGGCAAGAAGCCCGAAGATTGGGAGCCGCGAGAGCAGACGCTGTTCAAGTCCACCGCGCATGGCGATGATGTGGATCGCCCGGTCAAGAAGTCGGACGGGGACTGGACCTATTTCGCGCCGGACATTGCCTATCACTACGACAAGGTCGAGCGCGGGTTCGATGCGCTGATCGACGTGTTCGGCGCCGATCACGGCGGTTACGTCAAGCGGATGAAAGCCGCGGTGAGCGCGCTGACGGACGGGCGGGTGCCGCTCGACATCAAGCTGACCCAGCTGGTCAAGCTCTACAAGGACGGCCAGCCGTTCAAGATGTCGAAACGGGCAGGCACCTTCGTGACCCTGCGCGATGTGGTCGATCAGGTAGGCGCGGATGTGACCCGCTTCGTGATGCTGACCCGCAAGAACGACGCCCCGCTCGACTTCGACTTCGACAAGGTTCTGGAGCAATCCAAGGAAAACCCGGTTTTCTATGTCCAGTACGCCTATGCCAGGATCTCATCGGTGATGCGCAAGGCGCGCGAGGCCGGTATCGAAGTCGACGACGCGACACTCGCCGCGGCGGATCTTTCGGTGCTGCGCGACACAGCGCAGCTGGCCGTGGCCAAGAAGCTGGCCGAATGGCCGCGTCTTGTTGAAATCGCCGGACGCACGAACGAGCCGCACCGTGTGGCCTTTTATCTCTACGATCTTGCCAGCGACCTGCACAGCCTCTGGAACCGCGGCAACGACGTGCCAGAGCTTCGATTCCTCGAAGAGGCCGATACAGCCGGGTCTCAGGCGAAAATCGCCTTGGCACGAGCCGTAACCGTTGTTATTTCCGCCGGTCTTGGTATCTTGGGTGTAACCCCGGTCGAAGAAATGCGGTAGAAAAACCGCGCCCGCGCCGGGGATCAGGCAGTAATCCAAGCCGGCGGCCAAGTATCGCCGGAGGTAGCGAGGCGAGCAATGGCACAGATGCAGGGTACCCCCGGCGATATGGGGGGCAATCGGCGGATATCATTCCAGAAACTCACCAATATGGCAGGGGCTGCTATCTCTTTGGCTCTCGTTGTCGGTATCGGGATCTGGGGCTACAAGATTCTTGTGCGCGACGTCAGCGGCGTGCCTGTCGTTCGCGCCGCCGAAGGTCCGATGCGCATTCAGCCCAAGGATCCGGGCGGTGCGACCGCCGAGCATCAGGGCCTCGCGGTGAACGGCGTGGCCGCGGACGGCTCTGCAGCCAAACCGGCCGATCGTCTCGTGCTGGCGCCTGAACCGCTGACGCTTAGCCTCGAAGACACGCCGCAATCGGATTTGAGGGTCGCCGCTGCCGCCGATGAGCCTGCTGACGCCGCCGAAGAGGTGACACCCCGGGCAGAGGCCCAGGATGCAGTCGAGTCCGACGAAGACGCGGCAACGCTGGCGGCTCTGAACACGCTGGCCGATGAATTGTCCGAAGGCGTGGAGCCGATGACGCCCTTGGCGTCCACCGAAAGCTCCGACATCGACGACGAAGCGTCAGCCGACCAGGAAGCCGAGCCTGAGCCCGAGCGCACCGCGGCTCTGTCTTCCGAGGGCCTTGGCCGCTCTCTTCGTCCCAAGGCACGTCCGGCCCAGCTGGCAAGTGTCGAGGATGCCGTTGCCGCAAGTGTCGCGGCCCAGGCGGCAGCCGCACCGGAAGTGGATCCTGACAGCATTCCGGTCGGCACCCGCATGGCGCAATTGGGGGCGTTCGAAAGTGCCGCGGTCGCGGAACAGGAATGGGCCAGGCTCTCCAAGCAGTTCTCGGAATACCTGGACGCCAAGCAGCGCGTGATTCAGAAAGCGCAAAGCGGAGGGCGGACTTTCTACCGCCTGCGGGCGATGGGTTTCACCGATCTCAGCGACGCACGGCGCTTTTGCTCGGCCTTGGTGGCGGAGAAGGCCGATTGCATCCCGGTGGTGACGCGGTGACTTCGCTCATCAGCGCCACGATCCTGGGCGTGGCCGGTACGGAACTGACAGCGGACGAGGCGGCGCTTTTCAAAGAGGTGCGGCCCTTCGGTTTCATTCTTTTTGCGCGCAATATCGAGACGCCGGACCAGGTGCGCGCTCTGTGCGATAGCTTGCGCAAGGCGGCCGGTCATGAGGCCCCCATCCTTATTGACCAGGAAGGGGGACGCGTTCAGCGCCTGCGCGGTCCGGTCTGGCGCGAGTGGTTGCCACCGTTGGAACAGGTCCAGCTTGCCGGTTCCCGTGCCGAGGACGCGATGTACGCCCGCTACCGGATCATCGCGCATGAACTGCTGGAATTGGGGGTAGACGCCAACTGTGCACCTCTTGTCGACATCGCGACACGGCAAACGCATCCATTCCTGAAAAACAGATGCTATGGACATGATGCCGATACGGTGGCGAAGGTTGGCCGTGCGGTGGCGAATGGTCTTCTGGACGGTGGCGTATTGCCTATCGTCAAGCACATCCCCGGTCACGGCCGAGCCCAGGTTGACAGCCATCTGGACCTGCCTGTCGTCGAGACGGATTTCGAAACGCTATCCGATACCGACTTCCGCCCGTTCGCAGCGTTGAATGACCTGCCCATGGGAATGACCGCACATCTTGTCTACACGGCCTGCGACACGCGTCCCGCCACGACCTCGCCCGAAATGATGCGCGTCATTCGCGACCGCATCGGCTTTGACGGGCTGATCATGACCGATGATATCTCGATGAAGGCGCTCAAGGGCGACCTGGCCGAACTTTCCCGGCAGTCGCTCGCGGCCGGCTGTGACGTGGTCCTTCATTGCAACGGTGAATTTTCCGAGATGACAGCTGTCGTGGGGGCCTCCGGCTCGCTTGAAGGCGACGCACGCCGTCGGGCCGATGCTGCGCTTGCCGCTCGAAAAGGCCCGATCGAGGTTGACATTCCCGTGCTTGAGGCAAAGCTGACCGAACTGCTACACGGTCGGGGCAATGTCTGAAGACGTGTTCGAGGAAACAGATAGGATCGAGAGCGTAAGCGACCGCATGGCGGCCGAAGCGCTGATCGTGGACGTCGACGGCTACGAGGGGCCGCTCGACCTGCTGCTGACGCTCAGTCGCACGCAGAAGGTTGACCTGCGCAAGATATCCGTTCTGCAACTGGCCGAGCAATACTTGGCATTTGTCGAACGCGCCAAGGCGCTGCGCCTGGAATTGGCCGCGGATTATCTGGTGATGGCGGCCTGGCTCGCGTTTCTCAAATCTCGGCTTCTTCTTCCACCCGATCCCGCCGAAGAAGGCCCGTCGGGCGAGGAACTGGCCGCGCACCTGGCGTTTCAGCTGGAACGCCTGCAGGCAATGCGCGAAGCGTCAGCCAGGCTGATGGGGCGCGACCAGTTGGGCCGCGACTTCTTTGCCCGGGGACTGCCCGAGGACGTGACCCGAATTCGCCGCGTGCAATACACCGCCACGCTTCTTGACCTGATGCAAGGCTATGCGCGGATCCGCACCCGGGACGAGTTTCGGCCCTATGCGTTCGACCGCGAAGCGCTTTTCACGCTGGAACAGGCGCTTGACCGAATGCGGGGGCTGATCGGTTTCGCAGGTACATGGACCGATATCGCGTCCTACCTGCCGGAGGGTTTTACCTCCGATCCGGGACGTCGTCGCTCTGCCACGGCGTCGACCTTTGCCGCGGCTCTGGAGTTGACGAAGGAAGGCAAGGTAGAACTGCGCCAGTCCGAGGTTTTCGCGCCGCTGGAATTGCGGCGAAAGGGATAGCGCATGTCTGACGAGATCGAGAACGAAGCGCCGCAGAATGAAAGCCTTTTCGAGGCGCCGCCCATGGCGGAGCAGGAACGGATGTGCGAAGCGATCCTGTTTGCCACCGCCGAGCCGATTTCCGCAAAAGAGATCGAAGCCCGGATGCCCCACGGTTGCGATGCCGCCGAAGCCTTGGTGCACCTGCGCAAGCGCTACGAAGGGCGCGGCGTGCATCTGGTGAAGGTGGGCGATGCCTGGGCCATGCGTACCGCAGCCGACCTCGGCTTCCTGATGCAAAAGGAAACAGTCGAGACCCGGAAGCTTAGCCGCGCCGCGATCGAGACGCTGGCCATCATCGCCTATCACCAACCCGTCACCCGCGCCGAGATCGAAGAGATCCGTGGTGTCAGCGTCAGTCGCGGCACGGTCGACCAGCTGCTGGAAATGGAGTGGATCCGTTTCGGGCGTCGCAAGATGACACCGGGCCGGCCCGTGACCTTCGTCGTGACCCAGCATTTCCTGGATCACTTCGGCCTGGAAAACGCGCGCGATCTGCCCGGGCTGAAGGAACTGCGAGCCGCGGGCCTTCTGGAAAACCGTCCACCGCCCGGCGAGATGCCCCAGATGGGGGAAGGCGACGAGGACCTGTCGGAAGAGACCGAAGAAGGTCAAAGCGAACTCTTCGAGGACTGACCCGGCTAAATTTCCGGGTTTGCCCTGAAAACTTCATTATCGCGTGTTATATCTCAATCAAGCAGGTACTTGAGGAGCGCGCAATGAACGCCAACCGCATCATCAACATGGTCATTCGGATGGTCATGAACCGCCTGATCCGCGGCGGGGTCAATGCCGGGATCAACAAGTTTTCGCAGCGGAATGCCAAGAACGCTTCGCCCAAAGGGCAGGGCACGTCGAACGGCCAGCAGAAACAGCAGACGGCAGAGACGCAGAAGCGCATGAGACAGTCCATGCGCGTGGCCCGCAAGATCGGCCGCTTCTAAATCGTTTCCCCCATTTACCTGAGCCATCAGCGAAGGGCGAAACGCTTCAGGCCGCGCGGAAGTGCTTTGACAGCTTGAGGCCCTGTCCCTGGTAGTTCGAGGCTATTCCCGCGCCATAAAGTTGCTGCGGCACTTCATCCATCTGCTCGTAGACCAGCCGGCCCACGATCTGCCCGTGCTCCAGCACGAAAGGGGCCTCGTGACAGCGCACTTCCAGAACGCCGCGTGAGACGGCACCTCCCGCCGCGTCATGTCCGAATCCGGGATCGAAAAACCCGGCGTAATGCACCCGGAATTCACCCACCATGGCAAGGTAGGGGGCCATTTCGGCGGCATAGGATGGCGGGATGTGCACCGCTTCACGGCTGACGAGAATGTAGAACGCGCCGGGATCCAGGATGATCCGCCCCGTATTGCTGTGGACTTCTTCCCAATAATCGGCGGGCGCGTAGCCGGCGATATTGTCAAGGTCGATGACCCCCGTGTGGGGTTTGGCACGGTACCCGACCAGGGTGCCTTCCGTCGGCTTCAGATCCACCGAAAAGCCCAGCCCGTCGCTGATCACCGGCGGACCGTCGACCAAGGGGCTTTGGGCATGAAGGGCGCTCAGGGCCGCATCGTTCAGTACTGCCTGTCCCGCCCTGAACCGGATTTGGTTCAAGCGCATCCCCGGACGGACAAGCACCGAGAACGAGCGCGGGCATATCTCGGCATAAAGCGGACCGGAATAGCCGGCAGTGACCCGGTCGAATTCCTCGCCGCCATCGGTGATGGTGCGGGTCAGCAGGTCAAGTCGTCCGGTCGAGGACTTTGCATTCGCCACGGCGTGAATATCCGAGGGCAAATTCAGGCTTTCCATCAGGGGCACGACATAGACACAGCCCTTTTCGAGGACCGCGCCATCGGTCAGGTCGATCCGGTGCATTTCGAATTCCTGCAACCTGTCTGTGACCTTGGCGCCGGCGCCGGCCAGGAACGAGGCGCGAACCCGATACGCGACCGATCCAAGGCGCAAGTCCAGCGAGGCGGGCTGTATCTGATCGGGCAGGACCGCGGGTTGCGCGGCGAGGCGTCCGTCTTGGATCATCTTTTCGAGTTGCTGGCTGGCCAGAACGCCGGTCATTCCTGCCTCCCTGCTTGCCGCACCACGATACGTTCCGTACCGACGCAAAGCGCGGAAAAAGGACCAGTGGTGCGCGAAGAATTGGTCGGGCTAGCAGGACTCGAACCTGCGACCTTCCGTCCCCCAGACGGACGCGCTACCAGGCTGCGCCATAGCCCGACGTTTGGCCGTTCATACTGGTTTTGGCGACAAGGACAAGGGGGAAATTCCAGATTCACGCGCTACTCTCTGGCAGCGGTGCCCGTCGTGGCCCGCAGTCGCGGAATCAGGCCTTCAAGCCCGGCAATCGTGTCGGGTGAAAGAGGGCGCTCGATCCGCGAAAGCAAGGTCAGAACGCCCGCGTCTGCGGCAACGTCGTCTTCCGGATCGTCGGGCACATCCACGGCAAGCGAAGGCTTCGGCGCCTCAGGCGTATCGTCCGCCACTTGCGGATCCTGCGCTTGATCTTCGCTGTTCTGTGACGCCCCAATAGGTGCCTCATCGCGTTGCAGAAAACTCGGCAATTGGGCGCCACCATCCGACACATCTTGCGTCTCTGCGGTCGGATCGGCCTCGACTTCGGGCAATGGCGCGGGCTCCGGCTTGTGCCGGCTGAACGTCAAAGCTGCGCTCTCGGTTTCTTCTTCTTCCCCCTTCGGAGTGGGCGGGGTGGCACGATCACTCGTCAATTCCGGACGGGGCGGCAAATCGGATGCGACCGGAGGCGGCTCGGGAGCCGCACTCGGCGTTCGGGGTTCGGGATCCGGCGTTGCCCCGGATGATGGCGGCTCCGGCGTCGTTCCGGTGTCCTCCGGTCCCATTTCCGCCGCAGAAGACACGTCAGAAGGCGCCGGAGTTTCGGCCTGGGGTGTTTGCGGGGGAATGGGCGTGCTCAACCCGCTATCCGATGGCTGCGGTTCGGATGCGGCAACGGCGTCACCGGCACCGGGAAGCTGCGCCTCTGTCGCTGCGGCAGGGGCCTCCTCGACGTGATCGATGATCACGTCATCCGCGGCGTCGCCCAGGGGCTGAGAAAAATCCGATACGTGCCCGACACCCTGTTCGCGCAGCATCTTCTGCACGCCCTTGATCGTCATTCCGTCATCGTGGAGCAGTTTCTTGATACCGCCCAGCAGTTTCATGTCGGCGGGGCGATAGTACCGCCGTCCACCGGCGCGCTTCACCGGCTTTACCTGACTGAACTTGCTTTCCCAGAAACGCAGCACATGCGCCGGAGTCTCCAGCCAGTCGGCAACTTCGCTGATTGTCCGAAAGGCGTCGGCGGATTTGGCCATGGCGTCTACCTCAGCCTTTGTTGCCCGCCGCGACCCGGTCCTTCATGAGGTGCGATGGGCGAAAGGTCAGAACCCGCCTGGGATTGATGGGAACCTCTTCGCCGGTTTTCGGATTCCGCCCGACGCGGGCCGACTTGTCGCGCACCGAAAACGTGCCGAAAGAAGAGATCTTGACCTGTTCACCGCGCACCAGCGCGTCCGACATATGCTCCAGAACACTTTCGACCAACTGGGCAGAGTCGTTGCGCGACAAGCCCACTTCGCGGAACACCGCCTCGCTCAGGTCCATCCTTGTCAGCGTGTTGTTAGTCATCACATCCCCTCTACCTTTTGCAAAGGACTTTAGGGGCGAAGAATTTTCCGAGTCAATGTCAATGACTTGGCAGGCAGAGTTTAAGCGGAAAAATCGCGCTTTGTTCCGGCACTTACCAGCGCAGAACCACGGCGCCCCAGGCCAGGCCACCGCCGATCGCTTCGGAAACAATCAGATCTCCACGCTTGATCTTGCCTTCCGACACGCCGACCGACAAGGCCAGCGGAATGGACGCGGCCGAGGTGTTTCCGTGGTCCTGAACGGTGACAACGACCCGATCCATGGGAATGGCAAGTTTCTTGGCGGTGCCTTGAATGATGCGGATATTGGCCTGATGCGGCACGATCCAGTCAACGTCGTCATCCGTCAGTTGGGCCTTGCCCAAGGCCGCCTCGGCGGTCGTGGTCAGTTTTTCCACCGCCTGCCGGAACAGCAGGTTGCCCTGCATCTTCAGCTTGCCCGACGTGCCGGTCGAGGACACTCCGCCATCGACATAGAGCATATCCAGGTAGCGGCCATCCGAATTGAGGTCGGTAGACAGAATTCCGCGATCGGACGGTGCGCCCTCGGCCTCGGACGCGCTCAGAACCACGGCACCGGCACCATCGCCGAACAGAACGCAGGTCGACCGATCGGTCCAGTCCATGATCCTGCTGAAGGTCTCGGCCCCGATCACCAGCAGGCGCTTGGCCTGGCCCGACACGATCAACGCATTGGCGTTGGCAAGCGCATAGACGAAACCCGCGCAGACGGCCTGCACATCAAAGCCAAAGCCGCGCGTCATCCCCAGTTCTTTCTGGATCATCGTGGCGACGGACGGAAAGGTAAGGTCCGGAGTCGATGTGGCGACAAGGATGCCGTCGATATCCTCGGGGCCTACGCCCGCGTTTTTCATTGCCGCGACAGCGGCGCGCGTGCCCAAGTCAGAGGTCGTCTGATCCTCGGCGGCGAAATGGCGCCGCTCGATTCCCGAGCGGGTTCTGATCCATTCGTCCGTTGTATCGAGAAAGGTCTCAAAATGTGAATTCGGCACCACTCGTTCAGGAAGGTAGTGACCGACACCGTCTACAACGGCGCGAATCGTCATGCCTGTTCACCGCTACTGTCGGGTTCGTTTTCGCCATCCTGTTCAAGCATGCTCGCAGATGCAACCCGTGCGGCCAGTTTTTCGGTAAAGCCGGTATCGGCCAGCTCGAAGGCCAGTTTGACAGCAGCGGAAATGCCCGTCGCGTCTGCCGAGCCGTGTGATTTCACCACCGTACCGTTGAGGCCCAGGAAGACACCGCCGTTGGCGCGGCTGGGATCGATCCGCTTGCCCATCCGGCGCAGCGATGTCAGCGCCAGGATCGATGCAAGACGCGACAGCGGCGTGTGCGCAAAGGCCTCCTTGAGCAACTCTCGAATAAGCTTCGCCGTGCCTTCCCCGGTCTTGAGCGCCACGTTGCCGGTAAATCCGTCCGTCACGATCACGTCGCACACCGTGCCGGGCAGGTCGCGCCCCTCGACAAACCCCACGAACTCGAAATCGCCGTTTCGTGCGTTGCCCTCGATCAGGTCATAGGCCTCGCGCAGCTCGGAGCGCCCCTTGTGCTCTTCCGTGCCGACATTCAGCAGGCCCACACGGGGGCGGTCCAGCCCGAAACCGTTGCGCGCATAGGACGTTCCCATGAGCGCGTATTGCATGAGGTCCTTGGCGTCGGCGCGAATATCGGCGCCACCGTCCAGCATGATGTTGTGCCGCTGCGGGTTCTGTGAAGGCCACAACACAGCAATTGCAGGGCGGTAGATGCCGGGCAACTTGCGCAGCCGTATGACCGACATCAGCATCAGCGCGCCGGTGTTGCCGCAAGAGACGCAGACATTCGCCTCGCCGTTGCGCACGGATTCCAGCGCCGACCACATCGAGGTGCCCTTGCCTTGGCGCAACGCCTGGCTCGGCTTGTCCTCCATCTCCACCACGTCGCCGGCGTTCCGGATCTCGCATCGACCGGCCAGGTGCTTGCGCTTGGCAACGAGCGGCTTCAACACGTCTTCGGGGCCGTGAAGGATGAATCCGATCCGGTTGTTCTTCTTCGCAGACGTGGAAATCCCGGCAACGACGGTTGCCGGGCCCAAATCGCCCCCCATGGCGTCTACAGAGATGAGGATGCGCCCGTCGGTCTTGCCGGTCTTGTCGGCCGATGCCGTCATTGGACGCGTCCCTTTGCTGCCGCTTAGGCTGCGTCTTCGTCCAGATCGACCTCGTCATCCAGCGCGATGACTTCGCGGTCCGCATAGTGACCGCAGGCGACACACACGTGATGCGGGCGCTTCAGTTCACCGCAGTTGGGGCACTCGTTCGGGTTGGCACCCTCGAGCGAGTCATGCGCCCGGCGATTGTTCCGGCGCGATTTCGATACTTTGTTCTGTTGGACAGCCATGTCACAACCTCAAATCTTGTGGGCCTCACGGCCCGGTTTCATACGCTGCCGCGGCTCCTATTCCTCGAGAGCCTGCCGTGCAACCCTAAATCCGGTGAGAGCGCGAAAATACAAGGAAATCGCTTGCTGTCCAGCGATTCTTTCGTGCCCTCAATCGCCGTCTTTCAACTGGCCTTTCAGTTTCGCGAGGGCGGCAAAAGGCTTGGCATCCGCGTCCGTCATCGGCGTGACGCCCGGGGGCGCATACTGGGCAGTTTCACTGGGTGTTCCCGTGCTGCGCGGGTAGGGCGGCAGCGCCAGCGCAATCGCCTCCTGCAGCACAGCCCGAAGGTCGATCTGGTCGCTCAGCGGGTCGATCGTCTCGTCCTCGGGCATCTCGATCTCTTCCATGTCGGTGTCGACGCCCGGCCAATCCTTGCGAAACTTGCGGACGATCTCTTCGTCGATGCGCGTCGTGACAGGGTCCAGCGTCACCACGCAGGACTGTACCACGGTCGCCCCGAGCCGTGCTTCGAGTTTCCAGTTTTCGCCGTCGTCAGGATGCATCGCGCCCTCGAGTCGCACTTTTTTCAGCGCGAGAATCCCGAGGTCTTCCGCCATGCGCGCCATGTCCGGGGCATCCGGCTCGATCCGAAACGGATGCGATCGGTTCATCGACATCTGTGCCAGATGCAGCACGGTCGGATTTTCTGTCTTTTCGCTCATAGACGTATGACCTATCCTTTCTTGAACCTGACCGCTACCTTGTTGTATCGGGTACTTGGGTGTTTGGGACCCGTTCAAGAGGCGAAGAGGGGTGGCATGAAAAAACGGTTTGCCAGGATTGGTGCCATTGTGTGCCTTGTGGGGGCGCTTGCCGCCTGTACCCCGACCTATCGCAATCACGGATACATGCCGCTGCAGGAGGATCTTCAGAACCTTGTCGTGGGTGTGGACACGCGCGACACGGTCAACGACGTGATAGGACCGCCGTCTTCGGCCGGGATGTTGGACCGCGGCGACTATTACTACGTGCGCAGCCGCGTCAAGGAAGTGGGCATGTACCGTCCCGAGGTGATCGAGCGGCAGGTGCTGGCCATCAGTTTCGCGCCCAACGACACCATCGCCAATATAGAGACCTTCTCCCTGGCCGATGGCAACATCGTCCCGCTGACACGCCGCGTGACCGACTCTTCGGTGGTGGGCAACGGTTTCCTGCGTCAGATCTTGGGCAACTTCGGCAACATCGATCCCGGCACTTTCTTCTAGCCGCGGGCGTCATTCGCCTGTCACATGCTTCATGTTAAGCGGTTCGCACATATATAAAGCGTAAGCGACCGCCATGGATGAGGCCGAGATGTTGAGCAAGGGACGCTACCGCACGCGCATTGCCGATGGCGAAGCCGACATTGAGGCGGCGCAGCGCCTTCGGCAGCTGGCCTTCAAGGGGGGCGATTCCCAAGATGACCTCGACCGGGATCAGTTCGACGGTATCTGTACGCATATCCTTGTCGAGGACGCCCAGGACAAGCGCCTGATCTGCTGCTTCAGAATGCTGCCACTTGATGGCGGCGACGAGATCGAGCGCAGCTATTCCGCGCAGTTCTACGAATTGTCCGCGCTGCGGGCATTTTCCGGCCGGATGGTCGAGATGGGCCGCTTCTGCATCCATCCCGAGGCGCGTGACCCCGACATCTTGCGCGTGGCCTGGGCAGAGATGACGCGCTACGTCGATGACAACGACGTGGAACTGCTGTTCGGATGCTCGTCTTTCAAGGGAACCGACGCCGACGACTACCTCGACGCCTTCGCAATGTTGAAAGAGCGCCACCTTGCGCCGCGCCGATGGTTGCCGCGCGTCAAGGCGCCTTCGGTGTTTCGCTTCGCGCAAAAACTGCGCCTGCGCCAGCCCGACGCCAAGTTGGCCATGCTGCGAATGCCGCCACTGCTGCGCACATACCTGGTGATGGGCGGCTGGGTCAGCGATCACGCGGTAGTGGACCTGCAGATGAACACGCTTCACGTTTTCACCGGGCTCGAGATCAACGCGATTCCGCCGGCCCGAAAGCGCCTGCTTCGCGCCGTTGTGCAATAGCGCGACCGCTTGACGCTTCCCCCGGCGCGGGATAGCGCTGCGCCATGGCGCGTGCACCTCTCATCCAGCTGTCGGACATCTCCCTTACCTTTGGCGGCGAACCTGTCTTCGACGATCTGTCCCTGGTGGTTCAGACAAGCGACCGGGTCGCGCTGGTCGGGCGCAACGGCTCTGGCAAATCCACTCTCATGAAGGTCATCGCCGGTCTGGTGGAACCCGATCGCGGCACCCGCGCCCTGCAGCCCGACGTTTCGGTCGGATACATGGAACAGGAGCCTGACATGACCGGCTTCGACACGCTGGGTGCGTTCGCGGCCGACGGTCTGGACGAGGCAGAGCATTACCGTGTGGAAATGGCCGCCGAAGGGTTGAAGTTCGAGCCTGGCCGGCCCGTCGCCACCGCGTCGGGCGGAGAGCGCCGCAGGGCCGCGTTGGCGAAACTGATGGCGCAGGCGCCGGACCTGATGCTGCTGGACGAGCCCACGAACCACCTTGATATCGAGGCGATCGGCTGGTTGGAACAACAGCTCAAGGAGACGCGGGCGGGCTACATCATCATATCGCACGACCGAGCCTTTCTGCGCGCGTTGACCCGTGCCACGCTCTGGATCGACCGCGGCATGACCAGGCGGCAGGAAAAAGGCTTCGAGCACTTCGAGGCATGGCGCGACAAGGTCTGGGAAGAAGAGGACCAGGCGCGTC
The DNA here is from genome assembly GCF_019802205.1 of Roseovarius atlanticus. Classification (GTDB taxonomy): domain Bacteria; phylum Pseudomonadota; class Alphaproteobacteria; order Rhodobacterales; family Rhodobacteraceae; genus Roseovarius; species Roseovarius atlanticus_A. The sequence continues at coordinate 1,455,880 of NZ_JAHVHQ010000003.1, read as the reverse complement.
ACAAGCTCAACCGCAAGATCGCCGAAGAGGCCCGGTGGGCCGTCGAGGGCATCAGCGCCCGGCGCAAGCGCAACCAGGGCCGGGTTCGTGCGCTTCAGGATCTTCGTGCCGAACGGGCGTCCCAGATCAAACGGCAGGGCACCGCAGCCATGGCGCTGGCCAGCGGGCCGCAATCCGGCCGCAAGGTGATCGAGGCGTCACACATCTCCAAGAGTTTCGGGGACGCCCCCGTTGTGCGCGACCTCTCCCTGACGATCCAGCGCAAGGACCGGGTCGCCTTCATCGGCCCGAACGGGGTGGGCAAGACAACGCTTCTGAATCTGCTGATGAAATCGCTCGAACCCGACGAGGGCGAGGTCCGGCACGGTACGAATCTTGTACCGGCCGTGTTCGATCAGGCGCGGGCAAAGCTCGCCCCCGACATGACGCTCTGGGAAAGTCTGACCGGCGATCCGGACATGCGTGTCTCGGGGCAGGCCGATCAGGTCATGGTGCGCGGCGTGCCGCGTCACGTTGTCGGGTATCTCAAGGATTTTCTATTCGACGAGCGGCAGGTGCGCGCCCCCGTCCGGTCGCTCTCGGGTGGGGAAAAGGCGCGCCTGTTGCTGGCCAGGCTGATGGCGCGGGAAAGCAACCTGCTGGTGCTCGACGAACCGACCAACGATCTGGATATCGAAACGCTGGATCTGCTGCAGGAACTGCTGGACGACTATGACGGCACGGTTCTGCTGGTCAGCCACGACCGGGATTTCCTGGACCGGGTGGCGACCACCACTGTCGCAATGGAGGGGCGCGGCAGGCATACCGTCTATGCGGGGGGCTGGACGGATTACCAGGCGCAGCGTGTCGCGCCCGAGGCCACGCCTGAAAAAAAGCCGCAAAAGCCGACGCCGGCCGCGGGACAGCAGCGGCCATCGGGCAACGCGAGCAAACAGAAGCTCAGTTTCAAGGACAAGCACCGGCTTGATACTCTGCCCGATCATATCGCCCGGCTGGAAGCCGAGATCGCGAAGCTGGAGGAATTGCTTGCCGATCCAGGGCTCTATACCCGGGACCCTTCGAAGTTCGCCAAGGCGACCGAAGGTCTGAGTCAACGGCAGGCGGCACTGGGCGAGGCCGAAGAGGAATGGCTTCTTCTGGCGGAGAAGGCCGAGAACACCGGCTAGCCTTGGCCGGCGCTACTCGTTCACCGATTTGCCGCCTTTCGCCATTTCGCTCTTCTCGATCCACTGATGCAGGGTCGCTTCCATCTGTTCCGCATTCCGCGTATCGATCGCTTGCCGCAAGGATTGCAGGGCGTTGGCTATTTCGATTTCTGACAGGTGCTTTTCCTGTGCCCGCAGGATTTTCGGATGCGGCGTCGTCAGCATGTCCGAGCCGATCAGCAGTTCCTCGTGCAGTTTCTCGCCGGGGCGCAGGCCGGTGATTTTGATCTCGACGTCGCCCCCCGGGTTTTCTGCGTCGCGCACGGTGTGCCCGGCATTCTCGATCATTCTGCGTGCCAGCTCGTAGATCGGTACGGGTTTGCCCATGTCGAGCACGAACACGTCTCCGCCGCGGGCGAAGGAGCCGGTCAGCAGGACCAGCCGCACTGCTTCCGGGATGGTCATGAAGTATCGGGTGACATCGGTATGAGTCAGCGTCACCGGACCGCCCCGCGAAATCTGTTCCTGGAACAGCGGGATGACCGACCCCGACGAGCCAAGAACGTTGCCGAACCGCACCATCGAAAACCGCGTGCCCTTCGACCGCGTCGCCAGATCCTGGACGGTCAGTTCGGCAAACCGTTTCGAAGCGCCCATGATCGAGGACGGGCGCACCGCCTTGTCGGTGGAAATCAGGATGAAGCGTTCCACGCCCGTAAGCATGGCCGCGCTGGCGACGGTCCTTGTTCCGAACACGTTGTTTCGGATTCCCTCCAGCGCATTCTGCTCGACCATGGGCACGTGCTTGTAGGCCGCGGCGTGCAGGACGATCTCGATCTCGTGTGTGCGCATGACGTCGGCAACGAGCGGTTCTTCGGTGACACTGCCCAGGACGGGAATGACGGTCGCCTCGGGCAGGATCGCACTCAATTCGCGGTGGATCTCGAACAACGCCAGTTCGCTGTGGTCCAGCAAGACGAGTTTGCCCGGTTCGCAGGACAGAATCTGGCGAGACAGTTCCGCGCCTATCGACCCGCCGGCGCCGGTCACCAGGATCTTGCGGTTCCGGTACGTGTCGAAGACACCGGGCAGATCGTCGTCAAAGCCGGCACGGCCGAGCAATGTATTGACGTCGACAGGCTTGGTTTCGGACAGGCTCGTGGATGATGTTGCAACCAGGTCCGCGAAGGACGGCATGGAATGGACTTCGCAGGATGTGCTGGCCAGGCGTTTGATGATACTGGACTGCACGGCCCGATTGGCGCTTGGCATCGCCAGGACGACGCGCTTGACCTGGTACCTCTGGATCAGGTCTTCAAGGTCGCCGGGCGAATAGGTGCGCAGCCCTGCAATGGTGATGCCCTGCAACCGCAAGTCATCATCCACGAAAGCAACGGGCTCTACCGCGTCGTCGACAGACAGCGCTGTCGCCAGTTGCTGCCCGGTCTGTCCTGCGCCGTAGATGATGATCGGCAATCTTGCACTGCCGCGCCGGTAGACGGACAGGAGTATCTGCCGCATCAGCAGCCGTGACGACACGGAGAGGATGAGAAAAAGCATTCCCATGACCACGAAAAGCGGTGCCGGAAAGGTCATCCCTAGAAAAGCCGCCGAGATCAGCACGCCGGTACCGATCAACACGGCCGCGACAAAGGCGGATTCGACCACGCCTTGCATCTGATAGGCGTTTAACTTGATCCGGTGCAGTCCCAGCACGAAGATCAGGGCCAAGCCGACCCCTGTCACGCAGGTCACGCTCAGCAGGAAGGCATCGGCATGCGCCATGACACTGTCCATGCCCAGCAACAGGAAACCCGCCACGACATGAGATACCGCGATCAGGACACCGTCGACTGCAAGCAGGATTTTCCGCTTTTGATGACGCGAAAGGGAAACCGCCAACTTGTAAAGCATCAAGCCCCGCATCGTACCACCATGAATTGAACCCTTATAGGTAAATACAATTTAAACAAATCACATCATCCCAACGAAACGCAACACGGTACATAGAATGGAAAATTTCCGCGTCACAAATAAATTCTGCTGCGTATGCAATGCATGCGCGGATTCTAGTCTTAGCATGTATTCGTTAAAGCTTCGTATAGGTTAGTCGCCTGAGGCGAAAACCCGCCTAACCGTCCTGACGATCAGTGCGGCGTCGAAACAGAGCGTCCTGTTTCTGGCCCAGATCAGGTCGATTTTCGCCTTGGCCGGCACACAACGGCGCAGATAGACTTCATCGGTTTCGGCCTGTGAATGGCATCTCGACAAGAGCTGTTCCTCCCGACGATGAAACACCAGCGTCGCCAGCCCCGTGACACCGGGGCGGTTTTTCAGAACCTCGGCATATACCAGAGGGCACAGACGGACGAATCGGGGCAGGGGCGGCCGCGGGCCGACAAAGCTCATGTCGCCTTTCAGGATATTCCACAGCTGCGGCAGCTCATCCAGACGTTTGCGGCGCAGGAATCTTCCGGTCTTGGTGATGCGGCTCTGCTTGTACGCCCCGGACACGGACGCATCCCGGCCCGTATTCGTCATCGTCCGGAACTTCCACAGGATAAAGCTCTGTCCCGGCGCCTTCATGCGTTTCGACGGATAAAGGATCGGCCGGCCGTCGAGGATAAGTACGGCCGCCGCCACCAGCAACGTCGGGATCAACAACACCACGACCAGCACCAGGGCCAAGGCGATGTCCATCGCCCGCTTGCCGGGACTCATCGGCGTATCTCCAGTCGGTCCAGATCTGCGATCATCTCGCCTGCGTCGGAGGTGAACCGATGGTCGGGCAGCAGGGCCTGCAGACGTCCCACGTCCAGCGACACTTCCTTTATTGCGCTGTCGGGGGCAGGGCGCCACAGAACTTGTCGGCCCGCAGCCAACACCAGGTCTTCCATCGCCACCGGCCCGGGAGCGGCGATATTGAGCACGCGTGGCATCGGTTTCGTCTCCGTGTCGGAAAGGCGTTTCAGCACCGCAAGCAAGTCGGTCGCCCCGATATAGCTGCGAATGGGGCCGCGTTCATCCGCAAACTGGTCCAGCGTGACCTCGCCACCCTTTGCCAGCGCTGGTGCCAGGCTGTCAGCGCCGACCACGTTGGCCAGGCGCAACACATGCTCTGACACCGCGCTGTCGCCTGAGGTCACCGCGCGCTCCATGTCCAGTTTCGCCTCGCCGTATGGTCCGATCGGGCGCAATGGCGCGTCCTCGGTCAGTTTTGCGCCGGGGCCGTAAACGGCGGCCGTGGAGATATGGAACAACCGACGCGCACCGCAATGCCGTGCCACCCGGCGCGACAGGCCCACAAGCGCGGTATTCATCGCAAGGTCATCGCTCGTGCCGGCGGTCTTGCCCCACAGCGCAATCATCATGTCGCAGGCCGGCAGCCGGTCCAACGAGTCATCGGGTGTCCAACGCACGTCCCGGTCCGGCCCGCTGGACTGAAATATGAACTCGGCGTCGAGACAGGCGCCCGTCGTCCTTGAGGCATGCAGCAATCGACCAAGCCGTCCACCAGAGCCCGCAACAAGTATCCGCATTCCGACGTCCAGCCCGGGCAATCTCGCCCGATTGCCCTCTTTTTCCATTACCCCATTGTCTATCATCACGTGCATGGGATAGGAAACCAAAGCATGCCCGCGGGGGGACACGACATTGTTGAAGACGATCCGGTTTCTTTTATTGGCCGTAAGCGTTGTTGCGCTTACGGGATGCGCGTTGCCGCGTGGCGCTGCCGTGCAATCCGAAATATTGAAGGAACAACGCTCTGAGAACCCGTCGTTTCAGTTGGTCGAGGTGACGCGCGAGCTCACGCCGCTGATCGCGAAATGGCCGCACCGCGGTGCGAGCGGCAAATTCCACTGGTTCGGCGCCGATCAAGGGCCTGATTCCTCGGCCATCCAGACCGGCGATACGGTCAAGATCGTGGTCTGGGACAGCGAAGACAACTCTCTTCTGACCGGACTGGACGGGAACGCAGCCGAAATCCCGCCACAGGAGGTTTCCGCGACAGGCCGCATCTTCCTGCCCTATGTCGGCGAAGTGTCGGTGCGAGGCCTGACCCCGTCCTCGGCTAGAGCCCGGTTGCAAGCGCAATTCGAACAGATCCAGCCGTCGGCGCAGGTGCAGCTGGCCGTGACGCCCGGACGCAACAATTCTGTCGACGTCGTCGGCGGGGTCGCGGCGCCGGGCCGCTATCCGCTCGACAGCCGGAACACCAAGATACTGGGCGTGGTGGCCCAGAGCGGCGGAGTGAATCCCGCCCTGCGTAACCCGATGATTCGTCTCCAACGCGGGGGCCGAACCTACGAGACCCGCGTCTCGTCGCTGCTGGAAAACGCCAATCGCAACGTGCGTGTCGTCGGCGGTGACCAGATCGTCGTGGTCGAGGACGAACGCAGTTTCACGTCTCTCGGCGCGACCGGCGCACAGAAGGTGATCTATTTCGAGAAGGAGCGCATGACGGTGGTGGAAGCGCTCTCGTCCACAAGCGGTCTGAATGCGGGGACAGCCAACCCCAAGGGCGTGCTCGTCCTGCGTGATTACCAGCCCAGGGACCTGAAGCCGGGCTTGGCGGGTCCGAATAAACAGCAGGTCGTGTTCAGCTTCGATCTGACCTCGGCCGACGGCCTGTTCGCGGCGCGACAGTTCTTCATCCAGCCCGACGATACACTTTATGCCACCGAATCCCCCATCAACTCGGCGCGCACGGTTATCGGTCTGTTCGGAACGATCATCGGTGTGACCAGCTCGGTGAACAACGTCAGCAACTGATCAAATTATGGCCAGCCGCTCTGCGCGCTCGGGGTCGGGAAAGGGGCGGTACAGCGCATAGTCGGCGGTGTCGATCATGTCGTGCATCCGCGCGTAAAGCGTCTCCGCCTCGTCACCCTGTTGTCCGACCCATCGGAAAGCCTGATCAAGCTGCGCGAGGTCGGCCACCTCGATCCTCAGGAGGAAATCGCGAAAGCTGTCGGATGCCAGGTTGAGCTTTCGCCGGACGAGCGACCATTGGCCGACAACACCGGCCTCCTGCAGATGGGACATCCAGTTGTCGAGAGCGGCTGCGAACAACATCGCTTGTGCGTCTTTTTTCAGGTCAATCTGGCAGGTGTAGATGTTCATGTCGCGCAACGCCCCTGGTCAAACGCAGACAGACTGACAGCAAACCGTTGCGAAATCGTTGCCGGGTGCGAGCGTCGCGATCGTCACAGGGCGGCGAAGATGTTCTCGACCTCGCCAATGTCGCCATGCGTCGCCGAGACCAGCCTGGGTTTCGGGCGTTCCATTGCAGGCTGGGTCGGTGCAGGTCGTGTGCTGGTCAATGGCTGCATCGCGGGTGTCGTCCGCGCCCGCTCTTGAGCCCGGTCCGCGGCGGTTGTCCCCGATGTCACGCGGCGCGGCACCACGACCTGATCGTTGCGCAGCCGCGGCGTGCTGCGGCGCCAAACAAGCGCGGCCGGGCGGGATTCGGATTGTTTCAGGCCGGTGTAGTTCAGCAGGACGGCACCAACGAGCGCCAGATCGCGCCAGAACGGCTCGACCAGCGGCGTATCGGCCAGCACCAGGTTCTGCACCACGCTGGTGGCAAACACGAAGATCGCCAGCATCAAAGATGTCAGTCGCAACCACAGCCCAAGCATGAACGCGGCGGTGATGGAAAACAGCAGAACAGTGCCAATCAGGTCAGCCGTCTGCGGGTCGGTAAACGACAGGAACAACGCGGGCGGCGCCACACCGGAGATCAGGCCAAGCGCGGTTGCCATGAAATACGATCCGATGACGATTCGGATCAAATTCAGACCCGTGTAATCGACCCAGCGTTGCCGTCTTTGCACCAAGGCGAAACCCTACCCCGGGGGCAGCAAAAGTCCGGAGTTTCCTTGACCTTTTCTTGCCGAAAAATTGGGGCAGAATTCGTTCGAAACCACGCGAATTGCACGGCAGGTCATCGGCTCAGGTGGTTTCCTGGCTTTCCGCGGGGGCGCCTTCATCGAGGTCGTCTTCGCCGGTCTCGGCAATCCAGGCAACGCTGACGACCTTCTCTCCCTTTCCGGTGTTGAAGACCTTCACGCCGCCCGCGCTGCGGGACCGGAACGAGATCCCGTCAACCGGAACGCGGATCGACTGGCCTCGTGATGTTGCCAGCATGATCTGGTCCTCGATCTGAACCGGGAAGGAGGCCACCAAAGCCCCGCCGCGCATGGCCTTGTCCATGGCCTGGACGCCCATGCCGCCGCGTCCGCGGACCGGGTAATCATGGCTGGAACTCAATTTGCCGGCACCCTGTTCAGTGATGGTGAGAATCAGGTTCTCGGCCGCCTTCATCTCTTCAAAGCGCTCGCTCTGCAGCGGCGTTTCCGCGTTGCCCTCTTCTTCGCCGGTCTCGTCGTCATCGGCCCCGGCCATCTGTCTGCGCATCTTCAGGTACGCGGCGCGTTCGTCCGGCGTGGCCTCGAAATGGCTGATGATCGACATCGACACCACCCGGTCGCCATTGCTCAGGCGGATGCCGCGTACGCCCGTCGAGGCGCGCGAGTTGAAGACCCGCACATCGGTCGCCGGGAAACGGATGGCCCGGCCGGAATTCGTGACCAGCATCACGTCATCGTCGTTCGAGGCGATGCGTGCATTGATCAAGGACCACCCTTCGCTTTCGCCTTCGAACTTCATCGCGATCTTGCCGTTGCGCATGACGTTGGTGAAATCGCTCAGTTTGTTGCGGCGGACGGTTCCGTGGTCGGTGGCAAAGACCACTTGCAGGTCGTCCCATTCGCTCTCGTCACGGTCCACCGGCATGATCGCCGCGATGCTGACCCCGGTGGGGATTGGCAGGATGTTCACGATCGCCTTTCCCTTCGACGTCCGCCCACCCAGCGGCAGCCGCCAGGTCTTCAGCTTGTAGACCATGCCATCGGTGGTGAAGAACAAAAGCTGGGTATGCGTGTTGGCCACGAACAGCGTGGTCACCACGTCCTCTTCCTTGGTCTGCATGCCCGACAGCCCCTTGCCGCCACGTTTCTGCGCGCGGAAATCGGCCAGTGCGGTGCGCTTGATATAGCCGCCCGAGGTCACGGTCACGACCATGTCCTCGCGTTCGATCAGGTCCTCGTCCTCCATGTCGCCGGACCAGTCGACGATTTCCGTCCGGCGGGGGACGGCGAATTGCTCTTTCACCTCGGTCAGTTCGTCCGAGATGATCTGCATGATTCGTTCGCGGCTGGCGAGGATCGCGAGGTATTCCTTGATCTTGCCCGCCAGTTCCTGCAGCTCGTCGGTCACTTCCTTGACGCCAAGCTGAGTCAGGCGTTGCAGACGCAGTTCCAGGATGGCGCGGGCCTGCGTTTCGCTGAGGTTGTAGGTGCCGTCGTCGTTCGCCTTGTGCGTCGGGTCGTCGATCAGCGCGATGTATTCGAGGATATCGCCCGCAGGCCAGCGGCGGGTCATCAGCTTTTCACGGGCCTCGGCGGCGTCGGCGGAGGCGCGGATCGTGGCCACGACCTCGTCGACGTTGCTGACCGCCACGGCCAGGCCGCAGAGAACGTGGCTGCGTTCGCGGGCCTTGCGCAGGTCGTAGGCGGTGCGCCGCGCCACCACGTCCTCGCGGAACGAGATGAAGGCGCTGAGGAACCCGTAAAGCGTCAGCTGCTCGGGGCGGCCGCCGTTGAGTGCCAGCATGTTGCAGCCGAAATGCGTCTGCATCGGGGTAAAGCGGAAGAGCTGGTTCAGCACCACCTCGGCGGTGGCGTCGCGCTTCAGCTCGACCACCACGCGCACGCCGTGACGGTCGGATTCGTCCTGCACATGGGTGATGCCCTCGATGCGTTTCTCGCGCACGGTCTCGGCGATCTTCTCGATCATCGCCGACTTGTTCACCTGATAGGGAATCTCTTCGATAACAATCGCGTAGCGGTCTTTCCTGATCTCCTCGATCCGGGTCTTGGCGCGCACGATGACGCTGCCGCGCCCTTCGATATAGGCCTTGCGCGCACCGGAGCGGCCCAGCATGATGCCGCCGGTGGGAAAGTCCGGGCCGGGGATGTATTCGATCAGCTGTTCGGAACTCAGATCGGGGTTCTCGATCAGGGCCAGGGTGGCGTCGATGACCTCGCCAAGGTTGTGCGGCGGGATGTTGGTGGCCATACCGACGGCGATGCCGCCGGCGCCGTTGACCAGCATGTTCGGAAACCGCGCGGGCAGGACCGTGGGCTCGCGGTCCTTGCCGTCGTAGTTGTCCTGGAAATCGACGGTTTCCTTCTCGATATCCGCCAGCAGGGCACCGGCGGGCTTGTCCATGCGGACCTCGGTGTAACGCATGGCGGCGGGGTTGTCGCCGTCCATGGAGCCGAAGTTGCCTTGACCGTCAAGTAGCGGCAACGACATGGAAAAATCCTGCGCCATGCGCACCAGCGCGTCGTAGATCGCAGAGTCGCCGTGGGGGTGGTATTTACCCATGACGTCGCCCACGGGGCGGGCGGATTTGCGGTAGGCCTTGTCGTGGGTGTTGCCGGTTTCGTGCATGGCGTAAAGGATGCGCCGGTGCACGGGTTTCAGCCCGTCGCGCAGGTCGGGAATGGCCCGGCTGACGATCACCGACATGGCGTAGTCCAGGTAGGACGTCTTCATCTCTTCGATGATCGACACCGACGGCCCGTCATGGACGGGGCGTTCGGGCGGCATTTCGTCTTCGTTTTCAGGGGTTTCCGGCGTGTCGTTCACGTGCTGTCCCGTCCTGTCGCATTTGTCTATATCTTGTTAACGAAACTATATCAGAGGCAGGATATGGGGTGCAATGGCCCGTGTCCCCGACCTTTGGCAGCCAGCCGGGCAGGGTGATAACATACTGTTTTTATTGAAAACTAATTATTTCGTGCCACACTCTGATTCATAACAATAAGAGTGGTGCCAACATGGAAAACACGACGGAGCTTTCGGAAACCGAACTGATGCTGAAAGGCTATGGCCTGACGACGGCGGAATTCTATTACCACATGCCGGATTATGCGCATGTTATCAATACCTTCGTCTGGCAGGACTATGATCTTGCCCCGGACCATCCCAAGCTGTTCAAGTTCATCGAGTTCTGGCAGGACGAGATCGACGGACCGCTGCATTCGGTGCAGTTCATCCACCGCAAGATGATCAGCCCCGGCGAATGGCGGCAGGTTACGGGCGAGTTTTACATGAACTGAGCACGGTCGGTTAACCGATCGGCGCAACAGGGCAAATCCGGCGGGGTGACATGCGTGCACCCCGCGTACACCCCCCGTGCACCGGGCGGTGCCGCCAAACGGCGTTAACTTCTCGGCGGCAGGATGCCGGGCATTCACCCCCCGTGTCCTCCCGCTGAAAGGAGCCCATGATGCGCCGCACGCCGCCGCCGCAGAACAACCGCGCCGCGTTGATGGATGAACTGCGGGAACTTCAGGAATCGCTGACCGAGCACTGGCTGGACCGATCCCTGCCCGAGGAGTGGCAGGGGCTGGAAAGCCGCGAACCGATCGCGCGCCCGAAGACGCGGGTCACCATCCGGCTGGACAGCGACATGGTGAAATGGTTCCGCCGCCTTGGCCCCGGCTATGGCGCGCGCATCAACCGGGTGCTGCGGCTCTATTGGCTGGCCCTGATCGAGGGACGGGTCTATGCGCATTGGGACGAGAACGGCGCGGGGCCGCAATTTGCCGAATACCTGAACCGGCAGATGGAGATGCTGAAAGAGCAGCGCGCCCGGCGGCGGAGCGGGGACCAGGCGGATGAGGGTGCGACGGACGAGGGCAACGACGCCCCGCTGTCAGGGATCAGGTTCGATTTCGGCGACGGCGCGGAGTGAGGCGCGCCGCCCGTGCCCCGGTCAGTAGGTCGGACAGTTCGCGGGCGGCGGGGGAAGGTCGGGCAGGGTGCAGCCGCAATGGGATTTCAGAAGGGTGAAGCGTTTGCTGCGCAGGCCCATCCGCTGAAGCTGGCGATGCACCTGGCCCAGCCGGGGGCGCGCGCCGGCCGAGACTTCGCGATCCATCACCATCCGGCCTTCGAAATGGGTCTCGCTTGCCGCGTCATCGGCCCCTTCCGGCAGGTGCCCCAGGGCCACGGCCTGCCGCTTGGAGCAATCGACCAGAACATAGGTGGGCCGGTATCCCGTGGCGTCGGGATCAAGCTGCGAGAAGAGAACGGTGCTGCCGCTGGCGTGTTCGAGCGTGGCACGCTGCCCGTTCGCAACCTCGCAGACCGGCGGCGGCAGGGCGCAGGCGGCGGCATGGGCCGCGGTGCAGAGGGTGACAAGGGCGGCAAGTGCTGCGGTACGGGACATGGGGCAACCTCTTTCGTGACAAAGGGCGCGCGAGGTGTTCACGCGCCCTTCATGGGTCGGTCGCCGTCCCGGGGCGGTTCAATCCCCGCGCGGTCGTCAGGGAATGATCCGGGTGTACTTGATGCCTTCCAGCGAGGCGCCGATCAGCGCACCGGCCTGGCCGAAGATCACCGCAAGCACCGGCGAGCTGGCGGTGGTGGTGTCGGCGCGCAGGTTCTCGCCCTGGTCCGAGAAGACGTATTCGATATCGGCGCCCGCGACCCAGCCGGAGGCGCGGCGGAAGTTGGCCAGTGAATCCTCGGTCATGAAGAACAGGACATGGGCGAATTGCTGTGCCCCGATCTGCAGACCGACACTGCCCTTGGTGGCGGAATAGTAATCGACGCTGACGCCGCCGACGCGCAGGGCGCCCCGGCCATAGCCGCCGCCGACGATGAAGCCGCCCTCGGTGATCAGCGGCATGACCAGCTGGCCCACCGACTTGTTCGAGATGTCGCGGGTCTGGGGATAGCGTTGGTAAAGGTAATTGAGCGTCGAGTTGACGCGGGCGTCGATCTTTTGCGAGCCGACGCTGCCGACCCCGTTGCCGCAAGCGGCCAGAAGGGGGGACGCGGCCAATGCGCCGAGCGTGAAGCTTCGCCGGGAAAGGTTTTTCATGATACTGCCTGTTCGTTGCCTGATCGTTGGCCGGTCTTTTGAAAATTGCCGGTCTGGGGCTGAGTATAGGGGCTATCGCCGGCGGTGTCACCACAGATTGTGGTGCACATGGGCATAAGCGAGAACCCGCGCTTGTGTCAGCCGTTCAGCATCCGTGCCACGGCGGGGGCGAAATAGGTGAGAATCCCGTCGCAGCCGGCGCGCTTGAAGGCCATCAGGCTTTCGACCATGGCGCGGTCGTGGTCGATCCAGCCGTTCTGCGCGGCGGCCTGGATCATCGCGTATTCGCCCGACACCTGGTAGGCGTAGGTGGGCGCGCCGAAGGTGTCCTTCACCCGGCGGCAGATATCGAGATAGGGCAGGCCGGGCTTGACCATGACCATGTCGGCGCCCTCGGAAAGGTCGCGGGCGACGCAACGCAGCGCCTCGTCGGAATTGGCCGGGTCCATCTGGTAGGTCTTCTTGTCGCCCTTGAGCGCGCCCGAGGCGCCCACCGCGTCGCGGAAGGGGCCGTAGAACGCGCTGGCGTATTTGGCGGCATAGCTGAGCAGGAGCGTGTTCTTGTGGCCTTCGGATTCCAGTGCCGCGCGCAGGGCGCCGATGCGGCCGTCCATCATGTCCGACGGGCCGATGATGTCGACGCCCGCCGCGGCCTGGCTGAGGGCCTGTTTCACGAGCGCCTCGATGGTTTCGTCGTTGAGGATCTCGCCGTCCACGACAAAGCCGTCATGGCCGGTGTCGGAATAGGGGTCGAGCGCCACGTCGGTCATGATGGCGATGTCGGGCACCGCGTCCTTGATGGCGCGGGTGGCGCGGTTCGAAAGGTTGTCGGGGTTCCACGCCTCGGCGCAATCCGAGGTGCGGTTCTCGGCCGAGGTATAGGGAAAGAGGCAGATCGCGGGAATGCCAAGGCCGTGCGCCTCGCGGGCGGCCTCGACCACGCGGTCGACGCTGCGGCGCAGGACGCCGGGCATGGAGGGCACGGGCTCCTCGACGCCGTCGCCGTCGCGCACGAACACGGGCCAGATCAGGTCGGCCGGGGTCAGAGTGTTCTGCGCCACCAGCGCGCGGATCGCCGGGGTGGCGCGGGTGCGCCGCAGGCGCGTGACGGGAAAGGGCCCTTGGGTGGGACGCATGGTTGCCATCCTTTTTCTTCAGCGCCTTCTGAGTGGCATGGAAATTCCGCCATCTCAAGGGTAGGAATTGGCGCAGAGCGGCGCTAAGAGGTGCCCGGACAGAGCGCGGCATGGCGCAACGACGCAACGAGGCACCGGCATTGGACCTGATCGAGACGATTTTCGAGCTGATCGACATGCGCAGCTTCAGCAACCTGTGGTTCTGGATCCTGCTGGCCGTGCTGTGGTCGTCGACCAGCCACTGGGTGCTGGGCGTGCCGTGGGACATGGTGCAGCGGGCCAGGGGGGGCGACGAGCAGGGCGTCGTGGACCTGCACGACATGGTGCGGATCAACTGCAACCGCATCCTCTACATCGCGCGCGAAACCGGGCTGCTGATGGCCGGGTTCATCTGTTTCGTTCTGACGTCGCTGGTGCTGCTGGGCTTCGTCTATGGCAACGAGTTCAGCCAGGCGCTGTTTCTGCTGGGGTTTCCGATGACGCTGGTGGCGCTGATGGCCGTCTTCACGGCGCACCGCATCACCCGGGACGAGCTGGTGGGCGCGGCGCTTTACAAGCGCATGCAGTACCACCGCATCGCCACGCAGCTGGTGGGCATCCTGTCGATCCTGGTGACCGCGATGTGGGGTATGCTGGTCAACATGTCGACCGGCGTGCTGGGCGGCTGAGGGGCCGGGCATGGCAGGCAGCACCCGTATCGCCGTTGGCGGCGCGCCCGAAGGCTTCGACGCGAAGCTGATCCTCGACGAGGCCGCCCGCGCGGAGGGCCCCGTGATCCATGTCGCGCGCGACGACAAGCGGATGGCGGCGATGGAGGAGGCGCTGCGCTTTTTCGCGCCCGAGATGCCGGTGATCCGCTTTCCCGGCTGGGATTGCCTGCCCTATGACCGGGTGTCGCCCAATGCCGATATCGCCGCCACGCGGATGGCCACGCTCGCGGGGCTGGTGCATGGCGGGCCGTCGCGGTTCATCCTGCTGACGACGCTGAATGCCGCCACCCAGCGCGTGCCCGCGCGCGAGGTGCTGCGCGAGGCGGCGTTCTCGGCGCAGGTGGATTACCAGATCGACGAGGAGGCGCTGAAATCCTTCCTCGTGCGCATGGGCTTTACCCAGGCGCCCACGGTGATGGAGCCGGGCGATTATGCGGTGCGCGGGGGCATCATCGACATTTATCCGCCGGGCGAGAGCGGCCCGGTGCGGCTGGACCTCTTTGGCGACGTGCTGGACGGCGTGCGGCGGTTCGACCCGGCAACGCAGCGCACGACCGAAAAGCTGGACCGGATCGAGCTGGCGCCGGTGAGCGAAGTCATCTTGGACGAGGCCGCGATCACGCGCTTTCGGCAGAATTACCGGATCGAGTTCGGTGCGGCGGGCAGTGACGACCCGCTATACGAAGCCGTCAGCGCCGGGCGCAAGCAGGCCGGGATGGAGCATTGGCTGCCGCTGTTCCACGAGCGGCTGGAGACGCTGTTCGACTATATCCCCGGCGCGCCGGTCAGCCTGGACGACCAGGTGGAAGCGGCGCGCGAGGCGCGGTGGGTGTCGATTGCCGACCAGTATGACGCCCGCAAGCACGCCATGACCCAGAAGGGCCGCGAGGACAGCGTCTACAAGCCCATCGCGCCCGATCTGCTGTATCTCGACAACGACGCCTGGGGGGCTGCCCTTGGCGACCGCCGCGTGCTGGCCTTGTCGCCGCTGCCACAGGCACCGGGGCCGGGGGTGATCGACGCGGGCGGGCGCATCGGGCGCAACTTCGCCCCCGAGCGGCAACAGGAAAAGATAAACCTTTTCAGCGTCCTGAAGGATCATATTGACGCGCGCATGGCCGAGGGGCCGGTGCTGGTCGCGTCCTATTCCGAGGGCGCGCGGGAGCGGCTGGAAGGGCTGTTGGAAGACGAGGGCCTCTTGGGCGCGGTCACGGTGAAGAACGCCGGGTCCATCGGCAAGCGTGGGCTGCACCTGGCAGTCTGGGGGCTGGAACACGGCTTTACCGCGCCGGGCCTGACGGTGATCGCCGAGCAGGACATTCTGGGCGACCGCCTGATCCGCTCCCCCAAGAAACGGCGGCGGGCCGAGAATTTCCTGACCGAGGCGCAGAGCCTGTCGCCCGGCGACCTGGTGGTGCATGTCGATCACGGGATCGGCCGTTACAAGGGGCTGGAGGTTGTCACCGCGGCGGGCGCGGCGCATGAATGCCTGCTGCTGGAATATGCCGAACAGTCAAAGCTTTACTTGCCGGTCGAGAATATCGAACTGCTGAGCCGCTATGGCCACGAAGAGGGCCTCTTGGACCGGCTGGGCGGCGGCGCGTGGCAGGCCAAGAAGGCCAAGCTGAAGGAGCGCATCCGCGAGATGGCCGACCGCCTGATCCGGATCGCCGCCGAACGCGCGCTGCGCAAGGCGCCGGTGCTGGAGCCCGAGCATCACGCGTGGGAGGCGTTCTCGGCCCGGTTCCCGTACCAGGAGACGGACGACCAGCTGCGCGCCATCGAGGACGTTGTGGCCGATCTGGACAGCGGCACGCCGATGGACCGGCTGATCTGCGGCGACGTGGGGTTTGGCAAGACCGAGGTGGCGATGCGCGCGGCCTTCATCGCCGCCATGTCCGGGATGCAGGTGGCGGTGATCGCGCCGACGACCCTGCTGGCGCGGCAGCATTACCAGAGCTTTGCCGAGAGGTTTCGCGGCTTTCCGGTGTCGGTGGCGCCCTTGTCGCGCTTCGTGCCTGCGAGCCAGGCCACCAGGACGCGTGCGGGGCTGGCCGATGGCACGGTGGATATCGTGGTGGGCACGCATGCA
Organism: Roseovarius atlanticus; assembly: GCF_019802205.1. Classification (GTDB taxonomy): domain Bacteria; phylum Pseudomonadota; class Alphaproteobacteria; order Rhodobacterales; family Rhodobacteraceae; genus Roseovarius; species Roseovarius atlanticus_A. The sequence goes on along the minus strand of NZ_JAHVHQ010000003.1, from coordinate 1,439,834 downwards.
TTGCTGGCCAAGAACATCCGGTTCAAGAACCTTGGCCTGCTGGTGATCGACGAGGAACAGCGGTTCGGCGTGACCCACAAGGAGCGGCTGAAATCCCTGCGCTCGGAAGTGCATGTGCTGACCCTGACGGCGACGCCGATCCCGCGGACGTTGCAGTTGAGCCTCAGTGGCGTGCGGGACCTGAGCATCATCGGGACGCCGCCCATCGACCGGCTGTCGATCCGCACCTATGTCAGCGAGTTCGACACGGTGACGATCCGCGAGGCGCTGTTGCGCGAGCATTACCGGGGCGGGCAAAGCTTCTACGTGGTGCCGCGGATCAGCGACATCGCCGAGATCGAGGATTTCCTGCGCAGCCAGGTGCCCGAGGTCAGTTTCGTGGTGGCGCATGGCCAGATGGCGGCCAAGGAGCTGGATGAGCGCATGAACGCGTTCTACGACGGCAAGTACGACGTGCTGCTGGCCACCACGATTGTCGAGTCGGGGCTGGATATTCCCACCGCCAACACGATGGTGGTGCACCGCGCCGACATGTTCGGGCTGTCGCAGCTCTACCAGATCCGGGGCCGCGTCGGGCGGGCCAAGACGCGGGCCTATGCCTACCTGACGACGAAGCCGAGGATGCGCCTGACGCCGGCGGCCGAGAAGCGGTTGCGGGTGCTGGGCAGTCTGGATCAGCTGGGGGCGGGGTTCACGCTGGCCAGCCAGGATCTGGACATTCGCGGGGCGGGGAACCTTCTGGGCGAGGAACAGTCGGGCCAGATGCGCGACGTAGGCTACGAGCTCTACCAGTCGATGCTGGAAGAGGCGATTGCCAAGATCAAGTCGGGGCAGCTGGAGGGGCTGAGCGAGGCCGACGAGCAATGGGCGCCGCAGATCAACCTAGGCGTGCCGGTGCTGATCCCCGAGGAGTATGTGCCCGACCTGGACGTGCGCTTGGGATTGTACCGTCGTCTCAGTGGCTTGGCGACCAAGGTCGAACTGGAAGGCTTCGCCGCCGAGCTGATCGACCGCTTCGGCAAGCTGCCGCGCGAGGTGAACACGCTGATGCTGGTCGTGCGGATCAAGGCGATGTGCAAACGCGCCGGGATCGCCAAGCTGGATGGCGGGCCGAGGGGCGCGACGATCCAGTTCCACAACGACAAGTTTTCCAATCCTCAGGGGCTGGTCGATTTCATCAAGGACCAGAAGGGGCTGGCCAAGGTCAAGGACAACAAGATCGTGGTCAAACGCAGCTGGAAATCCGACGCCGACAAGATCAAGGGGGCGTTTGCCATTGCGCGTGATCTGGCGGAGAAGGTGAAGGAAGGCCGGAAGGGGTGATTGCTGGCGATTGGGTGACGTCACCGCCTTGATCTGAGGTTTTGCGGATGTGGCTGCGATAAAGTGCGCTGAACAACCGACGGGTCGCGACCCCGCGGTCTGGCAATCGCGCGGCGCTCACTGCGACCGTTTCAACTCCGCCACCAGCTTGTGGTAATGCGCCTTGGTCAGTTCGTCGGTGTCGGTATAGGGCTTCGAGGCCAGAAAACTGCGCTCGAACAGGGTGTCATAGGTCAGGCGGGGCCCCAGCGCGTGCTTGCCGGCGCCGTCCTCTCCCAGCCCCTCGCCATGGTGCCGCGCCACCGATAGCGCGTTTTGCATCCAGTTGAGGCAGTTGATCGCGGTGAACGGATCGTTGACGCCGGGCGAGAGCGCGCGGGCCAGGACCTCGACCAGTTCGTCGACGAGAAAGAGCACGTTCTGGTGCTCGGTCTTGCTGGTGCCGAGCGCGTAGCAGTCGCGCAGCTCGGCGATATCGTCGTTCGACAGCGCCTCGTGTGACCAGACCGACATCACCGGCGTGAAGGAACTGACGAAATCGCCCGGCTGCTGTTCGATCCGCAGGAGCCAGTCGTCGCGGTCGGTCAGCTTTTCGACCTGCTGGTAGTTCAGAGTACGGATATATCCGGCGGCGTTCAGGGTGATCCGGTGGTCCGGGTCGCGGTCGGGATAGGTCACCTCGCGGCGCTTGTCGCGGGCGTCCTCGGCGTCGATGATGGCCTTGATCTCGGATTCCAGCCGCTGGCCCAGGCCGGCGGTGATGTTGCCCACGTTGATCGTTTCAGGCACGTGGTGGACGAAATAGATCATGGTGAAGACCGCGATGATGCAGCCCAGCATCGCCAGAAGCATGGAAAACTGCGGCACGAAGGCTTCGATCTCGGCGGTCTCGGAGGGGTCCTGCACGGCGCGCAGGATCAGCAGGGCATAGACGAAGGTGGCGATCAGGATGCCGAGGCTGATCTGGTTGCCCCGGTTGCGCATGAAATTCCCGATCAGGCGCGGGCCGTAATTGCCGGCGGCGAAGGAGACCGCGACGATGGTCATGGAAAACATCACGCCGGTGACACCGATCACCGAAGTGGCGATGGTCGAGAGCGTGCTGCGCGCGCCCTCGACCTGGGTATCTATAAGGGACTCGGGGAATTGGAACGGAAGGATCTCGGCATTGTGGTCGAGCCATTCCGAACCGTAGGCCAGAACGATCGCGAACAACACCATGTTGGCCGGAATGAACCAGTAGCTGGCGCGCATGTCCTGCGCCAGTTTGAGCAAAAGCGCCCGTTTGTTCATTCAGTTCTTCCCTGGAGGTCGGACCCCGGGGCCTCGTTCACCCGATGCCGATGAAGGAAAGAATGGCAACGACGATGACGATGAGGCCGACGATATAGATGATGTTGTTCATGGGTCTTCTTCTCCGATTTGCCGGGCGGGCACAATTGGCGTGCCCGCTTTGGCGTGCAGTCGCTCAACTGCTCCACGCCAAGGAAAGTTCCCGCAATCGTGATCAAAGCGTGAGGATGGTCGAGCCGGTGGTTTCGCGCGCCTCGAGTGCGCGATGCGCCTCGGCGATCTCCTCCAGTTTCCAGGTCTGGCCGATATTCACCTTCACGTCGCCGGACTGCACCTTCGAGAAGAGGTGCCGCGCCATTTCCTGGCAGCGTTCGTGGTCCGCCAGGAAGGTGAACAGCGTCGTGCGCGTGAGCTTCAGCGAGCCTTTCTGCGCCAGGGTCAGCAGGCTGACGGGCTCGACCGGGCCGGAGGCGTTGCCGAAGGACATCATCATGCCCAGGGGCTTGAGGCAGTCGAGCGAGCGGTCGAACGTGTCCTTGCCGACCCCGTCCATCACCACGTCGACGCCCTTGTCGTCGGTCAGTTTCCCGACCTCTTCGACGAAATCTTCGGTGCGGTAGTTGATGCAGGCCGAGGCGCCGTTGTCGACCGCCATCTTGCATTTCTCGTCCGTGCCGGCGGTGCCGATCAGCGTGATCCCCTCGGAGCGCGCCCATTGGCAGGCCAGAAGGCCCACGCCCCCGGCGGCGGCGTGAAACAGCACCGTGTCGCCCTTTTTCAGGGGCCAGACCCGGTGAAAGAGATACTCGACCGTCATGCCCTGAAGCATGATCGAGGCGGCATCCTCGAACGGGATGTCGTCGGGCAGGGGGCAGACCTGTGCGGCGGGCATGACGCGGGCCTCGGAATAGGCCCCGGGCGGGGTGGCGGCATAGGCGGCCTTCTGGCCCGGTTGCAGGTGGGTGACACCTTCGCCCACCGCCTCGACGATGCCCGACGCTTCCATTCCCAGCGCATGGGGCAGCTCCAGCGGGTAAAGCCCGGTGCGCTGGTAGACGTCGATGAAGTTCAGCCCGCAGGCGACATGGGCGATGCGCACCTCGCCGGGGCCGGGGTCGCCGACCTCGCGGTCAACGAGCTTGAGGTTCTCCGGTCCGCCGAACTCTTCGATGATGATGGTGCGTGCCATGATGGTGTCTCCCTGCTTGGTTGTCGTGCGCGGGGCGAGGGCCCGGCGCCGCACATGTCTGGACGGGCACCTAGCCCGCTTGGCACGGATCGCCCGTGCGAAATGCGATCGCCGTCAGGTTTCGGGCGCGTCCTTGGCCGCGCCGCCCTCCGTGCCCTGCTGTTCCTGGAACTTCCTGACCCGGTTCAGCAGGTGCGCGCGCGCCGCCATGTTGGCGCGGCGCACCCGCATCGAGGTCAGGAACGCCTCTTCGGCGGATTGCGAGGTGGCACCGAGGATGCCGACGATTTCCGAGATCACGCCGTCGTCGCCGGAGGCATCGACATACTTGATGACCTTCAGCGCCAGTTCGTCGGCCAGATCCTCGGTCACGCCCATGGGCCGTTACCTCGTGGTCTCGGTGAGGCGGCGTTTGACGTAATCGGAGACGGTGCCGATCATCGTCTCCATGTGCGGCTCCTCGAAGAAGTGCCCCGAGCCCTCGATCTGTTCGTGGGTGATGGTGATGCCCTGCTGTTCATGCAACTTGCCCACGAGGGCCTGCGTATCGGCGGGCGGCGCGACGCGGTCGGCGCTGCCGTTGATGATCAGGCCCGAGGACGGGCAGGGCGCCAGGAACGAGAAGTCGTACATGTTGGCCGGCGGCGACACCGAGACGAAGCCGGTGATCTCGGGGCGGCGCATCAAGAGCTGCATCCCGATCCAGGCGCCGAAGGAAAAGCCCGCGACCCAGCAATGTTTCGAGTTGGCGTTCATCGACTGGAGGTAGTCGAGCGCCGAGGCGGCATCGGAAAGCTCGCCCACGCCCTGGTCGTACTCGCCCTGGCTGCGGCCCACGCCCCGGAAGTTGAAGCGCAGGACGGTAAAGCCCAGCTTGTGGAACGCGTAGTGCAGGTTGTAGACCACCTTGTTGTTCATCGTGCCCCCGAATTGCGGGTGCGGGTGCAGGATGATGGCGATGGGCGCGTCGCGCTCTCGTTGCGGGTGGTAGCGGCCTTCCAGGCGGCCCTCGGGGCCGGGAAAGATGACCTCGGGCATGCGTGTCCCCTTGCATTTCGGGTGCCGGTCAATTCTTGACGGAATTGATCAAGCACCTTAGAACTATTCTAAACAACCGAATGGATTCTGCGGCTTCACGCGAGATAGGGGGTTGATGGGGCAAGGTCAATCATTTCCCCGCCCGCCAAGCCACTGACTCGCCGGGTATTTGGGGGAGACGATGAAACTCAGCACCAAGGGACGCTACGCGATGGTCGCGCTGGTCGATATCGCGTTGCAGCAGAAGGACGGTCTGGTGACGCTCAGCGACATCTCGGCGCGGCAGAGCATCTCGCTGCCCTACCTGGAACAGCTCTTCGTCAAGTTGCGCCGCGCCGAGCTGGTGAGTTCGGTGCGCGGGCCCGGCGGAGGCTACAAGCTGGCGCGGCCGGCGTCCGAGATCCGGGCGGTGGATATCCTGGCCGCGGTGGACGAGACCATCGATGCGATGCACAAGGGCGCGGGCGCGTCGGGGGCGACGAGCGGCTCGCGGGCGCAGAGCATGACCAACCGCTTGTGGGAGGGTCTGAGCGCGCAGGTCTACGTGTTCCTGCACCAGACCCGGCTGAGCGACGTGGTGGGCAATTCGCTGGCGCCGTGCCCCGCGGTGCCGTCGTTGTTCGCCGTGGTGGACGAGGAATGAGGACGCCTGCGGCGACAGGTCTTGCGCCGCCTGCGGCGTCGCGGAGGGCGGGGGCTCTGCCCCCAACGGCGAACCTGTGGGTTCGCCGCTCCCCCCGGGATATTTTTGGCCAGAGGAAGGGAGGCCGGGTTTGAGCCGGGTCTACCTCGACTACAACGCGACCGCGCCTTTGCGGGCCGAGGCGCGGGAGGCGATGGTCGCGGCGATGGATGTGGTCGGCAACCCGTCCTCGGTGCATGGCGAGGGGCGCGCCGCCAAGGCGCTGGTGGAGCGGGCGCGGGGGCAGGTGGCCGCCGCGGTGGGCTGCAAGCCGCAGGAGGTGGTGTTCACCTCGGGCGCGACCGAGGCGGCGGGCGTTCTGGCGGGCTTCGACGGCGTGGAGGTGCAGGCGACCGCGCATGACGCGCTCTGGGCGCATCACGCGCCGGGTCAGGATGAGCCAATGGTGCGCGCCATGGGGCTGGCCAATTCCGAGACCGGGGTGGTGACGCAGCCCGAGACCGGCGGGGACCTGCTGCTTCTGGATATCACGCAGGCGGTGGGCCGCCTGCCGTTTTCCTTCGCCTGGTCCGGGGCGGACCTGGCCGTGATGTCGGCGCACAAGCTGGGCGGGCCCAAGGGTATCGGTGCGCTGATCGTGAAACAGGGCGTGGACATCCCGGCGCTCAGCCCTGGCGGCGGGCAGGAGATGGGCCGCCGGTCGGGCACGGAGAACATCATCGGCATCGCGGGCTTCGGCGCGGCGGTCGACGCGGCGCAGCGCGATCTGGAGGATGGCGCGTGGGAGCGGGTGAAAAAACTTAGAAGGATTCTAGAAAACGCTATTGAGGAATCCTCCCCAGCGACTATTTTTGTCGGGAAATCCGAAGAAAGGCTGCCGAACACGTCCTGCTTCATCACGCCCGGCTGGAAGGGCGAGACGCAGGTGATGGCGATGGACTTGGCAGGCTTCGCCATATCGGCCGGATCGGCCTGTTCCAGCGGGAAGGTCAAGGCCAGCCGGGTGCTGGCGGCGATGGGGTTCGACGAGGTGGAGGCGCAGAGCGCCGTCCGGGTCTCGATGGGTCCCGCGACAACGGAAGACGAGGTGCTGGCCTTTGCCCGAGCCTGGGCGAAACAGCATGAAAAGTTCCGCGCCCGCGCGGCGTGAGAGATAAAACCGAGGAGGTGGCCCAATGGCGGCACTGGACGAAACCCAAGTCAAGGAAGGCGTCGACAAGGAAACGGTCGATGCGGTGCGCGACATCAGCACGTATAAATACGGCTGGGAAACCGACATCGAGATGGAATACGCGCCCAAGGGCTTGACGCCGGAGATCGTCAAGCTGATCTCGGAAAAGAACGGCGAGCCGGAGTGGATGACCGAGTGGCGTCTTCAGGCCTACGAACGCTGGCTGCAGAAGGAAGAGCCGGACTGGGCGATGGTCGATTATCCCGAGATCGACTTTCAGAACCAGTATTACTATGCCCGGCCCAAGAGCATGGAGCAGAAGCCCAAGTCGCTGGACGAGGTCGACCCCAAGCTGCTGGAGACCTACGAGAAGCTGGGCATTCCGCTGAAGGAACAGATGATCCTGGCCGGGGTCGAAGGGGCCGAGGAGGCGCCTGCGGAGGGCCGCAAGGTGGCCGTGGACGCGGTGTTCGACTCTGTGTCCGTCGGGACGACCTTCCAGAAGGAGCTGGAGAAGGCCGGCGTGATCTTCTGCTCGATCTCCGAGGCCATTCGCGAGCATCCCGAGCTGGTGAAGAAATATCTCGGGTCCGTGGTGCCGGTGAGCGACAACTTCTACGCCACGCTCAACTCGGCGGTCTTTTCGGACGGGTCGTTCGTCTACGTGCCGCCGGGCGTGCGCTGCCCGATGGAGCTGAGCACCTATTTCCGCATCAACGCCGAGAATACCGGCCAGTTCGAGCGGACGCTGATCATCGCCGACAAGGGCTCTTACGTCAGCTACCTCGAAGGCTGCACCGCGCCGCAGCGCGACACCAGCCAGCTGCACGCGGCTGTCGTGGAGATCGTCGTCGAGGAAGACGCCGAGGTGAAGTATTCCACCGTGCAGAACTGGTTCCCCGGCGACGAGGACGGCAAGGGCGGCATCTACAACTTCGTCACCAAGCGCGCCGATTGCCGCGGCGACCGGGCCAAGGTGATGTGGACGCAGGTGGAAACCGGCTCGGCCGTGACGTGGAAATATCCCAGCTGCATCCTGCGCGGCAATGAAAGCCAGGGCGAGTTCTATTCCATCGCCATCACCAACAACTGGCAGCAGGCCGATACCGGCACGAAGATGATCCACCTTGGCAAGAACACCAAGAGCCGGATCGTGTCCAAAGGCATCAGCGCGGGGCATGCGCAGAATACCTATCGGGGCCTTGTGTCGATGCACCCCAAGGCCAAGGACAGCCGGAACTACACCCAGTGCGACAGCCTGCTCATTGGCTCGGAATGCGGGGCCCACACGGTGCCGTATATCGAGGTCAAGAACAACTCGTCCCGGGTGGAGCACGAGGCGACCACGTCGAAGGTCGATGATGACCAGCTGTTCTATTGCCGCCAGCGCGGCATGGACGAGGAAGAGGCCGTGGCGCTGGTGGTGAACGGGTTCTGCAAGGACGTGCTTCAGGCCCTGCCGATGGAGTTCGCCATGGAAGCGCAGCAACTGGTGGCGATCTCGCTGGAAGGCAGCGTGGGATGACCGAAGGGTGCCGGACACCCGAGGCGACCCGGAGCCGGCTGCCGAGGCTTGGCCATTCGGGGCGCCTGCGGTCCGGCACCCGGACCTTTACCATGCTGCTGCTTGGCCATTTCCTGGTGTTCGTCCTGGCGATGAGCCATGACGAGATCGCGCTGCAGGCGGTCGAAAGCGGCTGGATCCGGCCCGGTCAGGCAGAACTGGCCGAACTTGGCATGGGGCTGGTCCTGTTCATGATCTGGGGGTGGCTGAGCGTGCGCGTGGCAGGACTTTTGCAGGAGGCGCGCGCGGCCTCGAACGGCAAGGCGAAACGATAGAATGTTCGACACGACCACGCACAGCATCGAAGGGCGCAAGATCGACGCCGGCAGCGGCGCCATGCCGGGCGGCGCGACCATGGTCGGAAGGACGGTGGGCTGATGTTCAGCGGGTTCGATCGGGACGACGCGATGCTGCGTGACATCCACCATCCCGGGCATACGGGCGGGGGGCGCGAAGGGGTGTGGACGTTCGCAGCCCTGTGCTTGGCCGGTATGGTGACGTTCTCCGCTGTCGAGATCGCCTGGCTGCCGCTGTACTGGAAGATCTTCCTGACGCTTTTCGTGGCGACCGTCGGCGGGATCGCGGTCGGCGTCTGGATACGAGGCCTGCAAAGTTCGGCGACGCGGAAGGCGCAGGACGCGTATCGCGCCATGCGCGAAGCGGAAACGCAAAAGGGCATCGACCGGATGCTTCGGGCAGAATCCAAAATTCCGAAGGTGAGAAAATGATCATCACGACGACGCAAAGCATCGAAGGGCGCAAGATCATCGACTACCGCGGCATCGTGGTGGGCGAGGCGATCATGGGGGCCAATGTCTTTCGCGATTTCTTCGCCCAGGTGACGGATATCGTCGGCGGCCGCTCGGGCGCCTACGAGACCAAGTTGCAGGATGCCCGCGACACCGCCATGCGCGAGCTTGAGGAGCGGGCCAAGGCGGCGGGCGCGAATGCCGTGGTGGGCGTCGATCTGGACTACGAGGTTGTGGCGGATTCCATGCTGATGGTCTCGGCCAGCGGGACGGCGGTGGTGCTGGACTGACATGACTCCGACCGCCACCATATCGCGGCCCGAGCTGACGCTGCCGGAGGCCGAGGCGGAGGTGCTGCGCGCGGCCTACGCGGGGGCCGGCGTGATCCTGGAATACGGGTCGGGCGGGTCGACCGTGATGGCGGGCGAGATGCCGGGCAAGCGGGTCTTCTCGGTGGAGAGCGACAAGGAGTGGGCGCTGATGATGCGCGGCTGGTTCGAGGAGAACGCGCCCGCCAAAGACACCGAGGTGGACGTGATCTGGTCCGACATAGGCCCGACGAAAGAGTGGGGCTATCCGACCGACGCGGAGCAGTACATGCGCTATCCGCGCTATCCGCTGGAGGTCTGGGACCTGCCCGAGTTCCGCCAGCCCGACGTGGTGCTGGTGGATGGCCGGTTCCGCACGGGATGCGTCCTGGCCACGGCGCTGCGCACCGAGCGGCCGGTGCAGCTGTTCGTCGACGACTACAAGCGGCGCAGGCAGTACCACGTGGTCGAGAAATTCATTGGTGCCCCGCAGATGACGGGGCGCTTGGCGGGGTTCGAGGTGGAGCCGCTGACCCTGCCGCGCACCGAGCTGTTGAACGTGATCGAGATGATGCTGCGCCCCTGAGGGGACAGCGACTGGAAAAAGGAGAGAAAGATGTTGGAGATCAAGGGCCTGAAGGTCGATCTTGAAGACGAGGACAAGACCATCCTGAAAGGTGTCGACCTGACCGTCGAGGCGGGCAAGGTGCACGCGATCATGGGGCCGAACGGCTCTGGCAAGTCGACGCTGAGCTATGTTCTGTCGGGCCGTGACGGCTATGAGGTCACGGGCGGGACGGCGACGCTGGAAGGCGAGGACATCCTGGACATGGAACCCGAAGAGCGCGCCGCGGCGGGGCTGTTCCTGGCGTTCCAGTACCCGGTCGAGATCCCCGGCGTGGGCAACATGACCTTCATGCGCACCGCGCTCAACGCGCAGCGCAAGGCGCGGGGCGAGGACGAGATCAGCGCGGCGGATTTCCTCAAGCTGGTGCGCGAGAAGGCCGCCACGCTGGAGATGAGCAACGACATGCTGAAGCGGCCCGTCAACGTGGGCTTCTCGGGCGGTGAGAAGAAGCGCAACGAGATCCTGCAAATGGCTGTTCTTGAACCGAAAATGTGCATCTTGGACGAGACGGATTCCGGCCTCGACGTGGACGCGATGAAGCTGGTGTCGCAGGGCGTCAACGCGCTGCGCGACGCGGGCCGCGGGTTCCTGGTGATCACCCACTACCAGCGCCTCTTGGACCACATCAAACCCGACGTGGTGCATATCATGTCCGATGGCCGCATCGTGAAGACCGGCGGGCCGGAACTGGCGCTCGAGGTCGAGAAGAACGGGTATGCCGACATCAAGGCGGAGGTGGCGTAAATGGCCTTGCCCCAAGCGAAACAGGACGCCACCGAGGCGCGCCTTGCCGCGCTGAGCCTGCCCGAGGCGTCGGGCTGGACGAAAGCGCCGCGCGAGGATGCGCTGGCGCGGCTGCGGGCCGCGGGCCTGCCGCATGCGCGGGATGAATACTGGAAGTTCACCCGTCCCGACACGCTGGTCGCCGCCGAGGCGCCGAAGGCCGCCGTGTTCGAAAGCGATGAGACCGAGATGTTCGACGATGTCGAGCGGCTGAAGATCGTGTTCCGCGACGGTGTGTTCGACGCGGACGCGAGCGACGACCTGAGCCTTGAAGGTGTGAAGATCGACCGCCTGGCCGAGGCGGGACAGGCCGATATCCACTGGGCCAAGGACCTTTACGGCGTGCTGGAAACCAATGGCCAGACGCCGGTGGCGCGGCCCTTGGCGACGCTCAACACGGCGGCTGCCACCGATGGCGTGCTGATCCACGTCACGGGCAAGGCATCGAAGCCGATCAACCTGATTTATCACCACGAATCAGAGGTTTCGGACGCGATCCTGCACCACGTGATCAAGCTGGACGCGGGCGCCGAACTGACCGTGCTGGAAAACGGCCCCGCCGCCGCGCGGTTCAACAAGGTGATCGAGGTCGACGTGGCCGACACCGCCGCGTTCCATCACGTTCGCACGCAAGGCCGCGACCACGAGCGCCGCGCCGTCACGCATATCTTTGCGCGGCTCGGACGGGAAAGCGCGTTCAAGTCCTTCACCATGACCGCCAATGGCGTGCTGACGCGCAACGAATGCGTGATCGAACTGACCGGCGACGATGCCATCGCGCATGTTGCGGGCGCCTGCGTGGGGGACGGCGATTTTCACCATGACGACACCGTCTTCATCACCCACGACGCCGAGAATTGCGAAAGCCGACAGGTCTTCAAAAAGGTCCTGCGCAACGGCGCCACCGGCGTCTTCCAGGGCAAGATCCTGGTGAAAGCGGGCGCGCAGAAGACCGACGGCTACCAGATCAGCCAGTCGCTGCTGCTGGATGGCGACAGCGAGTTCCTGGCCAAGCCGGAGCTGGAGATCTACGCCGACGACGTGGCCTGTTCCCACGGCTCGACCTCGGGCGCGATCGACGAGGAGGCGCTGTTTTACCTGCGCGCGCGCGGCGTGCCGAAGCCCATCGCGACCGACCTTCTGACGCTGGCCTTCCTGGCCGAGGCGGTGGAAGAGATCGAGGACGAGGGCCTGCGCGACGGGATCGTCGAACGCCTCGAAGGCTGGCTGGTGCGGCGGCGCGGCTGATGCCCGTCACCACCGATATCGTGGCCGCCTATCGCGGCCCGCGAACGGTGTTCCGTCGCCTGCTGGCGATGGGCGCGAATGAAGGGCGTGCGCTGGCCATCCTGATGGCCGGCTGCGCGATCTTCTTCGTGTCCGAGTGGCCGCGCCTGGCGCGCGAGGCGCACCTGACCGGGCAGGAGCTGAACCCGCTGCTGGGCGGGGCGCTGCTGGGCTGGATCTTCATCGCGCCGCTGATCTTTTACGCCATCGGCACGCTCAGCCAGCTTGTGCTGCGCCTGATGGGCGGGCGCGCCTCGACCTATGCCACGCGGCTGGCGCTGTTCTGGGCGTGGCTGGTGGCCGGCCCGATCAAGCTGCTGCATGGCCTCGTGGCGGGGTTCATCGGCCCCGGACCGGGCTTGACGGCGGTGGGCGCGATATGGCTTGTGGCGTTCCTGTGGGTCTGGCTGTCCGACCTGCGCGAAGCCGGATGGGGGCAGACATGAACGCGGCGGTGCTGAAACCCCTTTTCGCCACGACCATCCGCGACCCGCGCATGGGCGCCGAGCAGGTGATCGCCCTGAGGTGGCCGGTTCAGGCGCTGTGGATCGCGCTGTCGCTGATTTCGGTCGTGACCTCTGCGCTGGTCGCCGCGCTGGTGCAGGCCGCGCCGCTGCCCGAGGGCGACCTGGGACGCATGCTGGAAGCGTCGCCGGTCTACAGCTCGCCACTGCTGTTCGCTGGGATGCAATGGGCGCGGGCGGTCTTTTCGGTCTTCATGCTGTTCTGGATCGGCCGCGCGCTTGGCGGCCGGGGCACGGTGCCCGACGTGCTGGCCGTGGTCACCTTGTTGCAGGCGGTCAGCTTCGTGCTGGTGGCCGGCTTTACCGTTCTGGGCCTTTTCATCCCCTTCGTGTCGTCGCTGGGACTGCTGGTCTTCCTCGTGTGGTGGATGTGGGCGGTGTCCAACATGCTGGACGTGGCGCACGCCTTCGACAGCCCGCTGAAGGCTTTCGGCGTGATGATCGTCGCCATTTTCGGCGTGCTGATCGGCCTTTCGATCATCATGGGCGTCATCGGCGGCATCGCGGGCGGATTTACAGGAGCTATCTGAGATGTACGATATCGAGGCGATCCGCCGCGACTTTCCGATCCTGTCGCGCGAGGTGAACGGCAAGCCGCTGGTCTATCTCGACAATGGCGCCAGCGCGCAGAAACCGCAGGTGGTGATCGACGCGATCACGCGGGCCTATAGCCATGAATATGCCAATGTTCACCGCGGGCTGCATTACCTGTCGAACCTTGCGACCGAGAAATACGAGGGCGTGCGCGGCATCATCGCGCGGTTCCTGGGCGTCGCGGACGAGGACCAGATCGTGCTGAATTCCGGCACCACCGAGGGGATCAACATGGTCGCCTATGGCTGGGCCATGCCCCGGATGGAAGCGGGCGACGAAATCGTGCTCAGCGTGATGGAACATCACGCCAACATCGTGCCCTGGCATTTCCTGCGCGAACGTCAGGGGGTGGCGCTGAAATGGGTGGATACCGACAGCACCGGCGCGCTGGACCCGCAAAAGGTGATCGACGCGATCGGGCCGAAAACGAAACTGGTGGCGCTCACGCATCTGTCGAACGTGCTGGGCACCAAGGTCGACATCAAGACGATCACCGAGGCCGCCCATGCCAAGGGTGTGCCCGTGCTGGTCGACGGCAGCCAGGCGGCGGTGCACATGCCGGTCAACCTCGATGACCTCGGTGTCGATTTCTATGCCATCACGGGCCACAAGCTTTACGGCCCCTCCGGCTCTGGCGCGATTTTCGTGCGCAAGGAGCGGCTGGCCGAGATGCGCCCCTTCATGGGTGGCGGCGACATGATCCGCGAGGTTTCCAGGGACGCGGTCAGCTATGCCGACCCGCCGATGAAGTTCGAGGCCGGCACGCCCGGCATCGTCCAGACGATCGGGCTGGGCGTGGCGCTGGACTACATGATGGGGCTGGGGATGGAGAATATCGCCGCCCACGAGGACCGCTTGCGCGACTATGCGGTGGGGCGCCTGGGGGGCCTCAACTGGTTGCAGGTGCAGGGGCAGACGCCGGACAAGGCGGCGATTTTCTCCTTCACGCTGGACGGCGCGGCCCATGCCCATGACATCTCGACGATCCTCGACAAGAAGGGCGTCGCGGTGCGCGCCGGACATCACTGTGCCGGTCCGCTGATGGATCACATCGGGCTGACGGCGACCTGCCGGGCCTCCTTCGGCCTCTACAACACCGAGGCCGAGGTCGACGCGCTCATCGACGCGCTGGAACTGGCGCACGAACTTTTCGCCTGACGCCCGGAAAAGTTTGAACGGATCCTCCCGGTGGGCCGACCCATGGCCGGAACACCAAGGAGAGCATCATGTTCAAACTGCACACAACCGCCTTCGTCGCCCTGATGGGCGCCAGCCTGTCGGCCTGCACCGAGTCCCCCACGACCCCGAGTCGGGCCGCGATCACGCCCGATCCGATCATGACCAAGTATGACAGCGACGGGGGCGGCGGCGGCTGCCCGGGCGGCGGCCAGCAAGGCACTGCCGGCGGCGGCGAGGAATGCCTGCCGGGCGACTATCCGCAAACCCCGCGCAACCCCACGGGCCAGCCCCGGTCTGGCGGTGGCGGCAATCAGGGCGGCGGCAACCAGGGCGGCGCGCGTCCCTGACCCGTGCGGCCCGGGCGCGTCCCGCCCGGGCCACGACACCTCCCGCGGCCTGCGCCGCATCGCGGGCGTTTTCGCCGTTGCGGCACTGGACCGAACGAGTTATAGCGTCGCCCAGGCACCTGTAGCTCAGCTGGATAGAGCGCTGCCCTCCGAAGGCAGAGGCCAAAGGTTCGAATCCTTTCAGGTGCGCCATTTTCCAGAATATATCATCACGTGTCGCTGTGGTGCCTCCGGCGCGCGTGTCAGGGCAGGGTCCTGGGCCTAGTCAAGCCTCATGATGATCATCGGTCCGATTTGAAGTGTCCTGGCATCAAGCGCCTGCTCGATAAAGGACAGGGCAGCAACCGGATCGGTGATGTCGATGGTCCCGCTCAATCGTCTTTCGTCGAGGGACGCCCCTGTCACGAAAATTTTCCCGGACATTCGTTTGTCGATTTCGGTGATGATTTCGTCGATCGGGGTGTCGTCGAGAACCAGCTTGCCGTCTCGCCACGCCAGGGCGCGGTGATGATCGGAGTCTTCCACGGTAAGCTGTGCGCCGGCGATCTGGTATCGCCCCTGTTGCCCCTCGTTCAGTTGCGTTGTCCTGTCTTCGCCAAGGTCAAGGAGAACGCTATGCTCGGTCACCGTGACCGCGATATCGGCCTGGCCGAGCCGAACATCGAATGCGGTGCCGAGAGCGACAACGGTGGTCGTGCCAGCGGTTACGGAGAAAGGTCGATCGCGATCGGGCGCGACCTCGAAATAGGCTTGGCCGCGCATCAGGTGAACGCTGCGCTGTCCCAAGTCGAAATCGACCGCAATCGCGGACCCCGCGTTCAGTTGCACCACCGAGCCATCCCCGAGCGTTACCCGCGGCATCTCGTCAATCCCGGCGATCAGATCGGCCCGCAACCGCATGGGTCCGTCGGCCCAGAAAAAGCTGCCGATGCCAATGGCAAGTGCCGCGGCAACGACCGCAACCTTGAGGCCTGCCGGCTTGGCAGGTTTCGCCTCGAAGGCGCGGAGGTCCGGGTCGGATGCGATTGCCTGTCCCGCTGCGCCAAAGAGCTGCCGGGCCGACTCGTAGCTCCGCCGGTTGTCCGGGTCCGCCAACCACGCCTGAAGCGCGGCCTCCTCGGCGGAACTCAACGGGCCACGGCTCTGGCGCAGGACCCAGTCCGCGGCCTCTTCATGTCGCCGTCGTCGTGACTGCCTGCGCGGCATGCGCGTACCCCTGTTGCCCCGTCGTGTCGTGTCGCTCTGCCATAATCACGAATGTCCCTTGCGAAAAAGGACCTTCAGCCTGCCTCTTGTTCAATCCGATCGAGGCAATGGATCAGGCTCTTGCGCAGGTGTCGGTCCACCATGTTACGGCTGATATTGAGCTTTGCAGCGATTTCATCGGCGGAATACCCGTGCAGGCGGTGCATGATAAAGACGGCCTTGCGGCGCGGGGGCAACTCGGCGATGGCCGCGCGCAGGCATGTCAGCCGGGCTTCGATTTCCAGCCGGTGATCGGGTGCGGGCATGTCCGCCGGCACAGTCTCGACGATGCCGTCGGCGGCAGTGAAAAGCTGCGCCTCGAAATTCTGACGCCGAAACCGATCGATCCCGAGGTTTATCGCGGCGCGGGCAAGGAAACTGCCGGGATAGCGCTTTCCGCGCAGGAGTTCGGGTTTCTCGGACAGTTTCAGGTAAAGGTCATGAACGATATCCTTCGCGGATCCTCGGGAATGACCGCGTCGGGCAACCGCCGCGACAATATCGTTGTAGTGCAGAACGATCGCCCGGTTCAGAAGTTCGGAATCATCGATGTCCTCTGCCGCGATCCGCATATCGTTTTCCCTGTTCGCTCCAGTCGCCATCTAAAGTGTTTCGCGATAAACCCGAAGCACAGCTTATCGCGAAATGCAGCACATCGGGCAATCGTTGCACGCGTTTCGCCTTTCGCCGATGGCTCAGGTAAAAGGCGAAACGCTTTAGCTGGGCGTCGGTCTCTGGCATCAGCGTCGAAACCTTGAGGGGCCTTGCTCGGAACTCCGGGGCAACTCTAGAGCACGTTGTCTTCCGGGGCAACGCGCTGTTACTCTGGTGGCAGCCGGAAATGTGGTTCGCCACCTGACCTTTGAGTGCCAGGCATCGGCCGGGGCAGGCACATCGGTGTGCCGGTGACCGGATCGGGGTGAATCTCGGCATCCACCCCGAATCCGGCCCGAAGCGTTTCGCGGGTCATGACCTCGTCGGGGCGGCCTTCCGCGAGGATCCTGCCGTCCCGAAGGACGGCCATGCGGTCGACATGCCGCGCGGCCTGGTTGAGATCGTGAAGCACCGCGACCACCGTCTTGCCTTCGTCGCGAACCAGCCGGACCAGCAATTCCATGACCTCGATCTGGTGGGCAAGGTCGAGAAAGGTCGTCGGTTCGTCGAGCAGCAGGATGTCGGTTTGCTGCGCAAGCGCCATGGCGATCCAGCCACGCTGACGCTGACCGCCCGAAAGGGTTTCGAGCGAACGCTGCGCGAAGGCTTCCGTGCCGGTCAGTTGCATGGCCGTTGCGCAGGCGTCTTCGTCTTTCCGGCTCCAGCGTGCGAACGGGCCGCGATGTGGATGCCGGCCAAGTCGGATCAGGTCGGCAAGGGCCAGGCCCTCGGGCGCAACGGGGTTTTGCGACAGGAACGCCAGCCGACGGGAAATACGGCGCGGCGCCAGGGCGCGTAGATCCGTGCCCTCAAGCTCGACCTTCCCCGCCGTTGGACGCAGGCTGCCGCAAAAGCTGTGCAACAGGGTGGACTTGCCGCTGCCATTCCCCCCGGTCAGGGCGGTAAAGGCACCGGGTTCGATGCACAGGTCCAGCCCGCGCAGCACCGTCGCAGCCCCGTATCCGGCACAGAGTTGCGTGGCGTGCAGGGCAGGTGGAGGATCATGGGTCATGGCGCAATCTTCGCTGTAGCCAGAAAAAGAAGGGTCCGCCGATCAGGACGGTGACCAGCCCAACCGGAATCTCCGCTGGCGCGAAAACCATGCGGCCCGCAAGATCGGCGGCGGCCACCAGGGCTGCGCCGAACAGTGCCGCGACGGGAAGCATGCGACGGTGAACCGGCCCGACCGTGCGCCGTGCCAGATGCGGGGCGATCAGCCCGACAAAACCGATTGGGCCGGTCACCGCGACGGTCGCTCCGGCCAGCAGGGCGCAAAGGGCGATCAGCAAGAAGCGTGCCTTTTCGGTGGCTTGCCCGAGGCTGCGCGCGAGGCCGTCCTCCAACCGGATCAGGTCGAGCGCGCGCGGCGCTGCAAGGCAGGCCAGAAGGGCCGGGCCCAGCCAAAGCGCAAGCAGACGCATGCGCTCCCAGTCCAGCCCGTTCAGGCTGCCCGCGAGCCAGATCATCATGCGCTGAACCTGTGTGATCCCGCCAAAGGTGATCAACGTCGTGGTCGCCGCGCTGACCATCGCTGCCATGCCGATACCGATCAGGATCAGCCGCATGGGCGCTGCGCCACCTTTCCAGGCCAGCGCCCAGATCGCGCCGGTCATGGCGAGCGCCCCGGCGAAGCCTGCGACGGGGAGCAGGTAGGACAGGCCCGGCGCCGACACGACGATCAGCAGGCTGACTGCCAGCGCCGCACCCGCATTGATCCCCAGAAGGCCGGGTTCGGCAAGCGTGTTGCGCATCACCGCCTGGGTGATCGCCCCTGCAAGGGCCAGTGCCGCGCCGGCAAGGCAGGCGGCGAGCAGGCGCGGCAGGCGGAAGTCGATCACGACAAGCGCCGCGTCCGGGTCCGCGCCGGGAAAGAGCAGCGCCGAGACCACGCGTTCCGCCGACAGCGGCATTTCTCCCGTTCCCAGCGAGGCGACGGCAAGTGCCGAAAGCGCGGCGCCGAGCGTCAGGCAGATGCGGATCATCGGGCGCTCCCGGTTCCGCGCCGCGCGAGCCAGATGAAGAACGGCGCGCCGAGCAACGCGGTCGAGATGCCGACGGGAAAGGTTGCACTTGCCGAGAGCCAGTGCCCGGCGGTGTCGGCGCCCAGCAGCAGGGCCGGGCCGGCCAGGGCGGCGGCGGGCAACAGCACGCGGTAATCCGGACCCGCCACCAGCCGAACCAGGTGCGGCGCCACCAGCCCGACAAACCCCACCGGACCGGACAGAGCGACGGCGCCGCTTGCGAGGAGCACCGCCAGCGTCAGGGCGACCGGCAGCCAGAGCAAGCGGTTCTGGCCCAGCCCCTGCGCGACGTCGCGGCCGAGACTGAGCACCATGATCTGCCGCCGCAGCAGCAGCGCCGCAGCGAGGGCGGCCAGGATGAAGGGCGCGATGGCTGCCACATCGCCCATCTGCCGCCCGCCGAGCGATCCGGCGGTCCAGAGGCGGACCTGGTCCAGCGCATGCTGGTCGTAGATCAGGACCACGGTCGTCAGGGCGGTGAGGATGCCGCCTGTCACGGCGCCGGACAGCAGCAGCGTCAGGGGCGTGCCTCCCGCGGATTGGCCCAGGGCGTAGACGGCCACCGAGGCGGCGGCCGCGCCGGCGAAGGCACACCAGAGCGTGATCCCGGGCTCGGCGATTCCGAGAAGCGAGATGGCGAGTACGACGCTGAATGCGGCGCCTGCATTCACGCCGAGAAGCCCGGGCGAGGCCAGCGGGTTGCCGGTGGCCGCCTGCAGGATCGTCCCCGCAACGGCCAGGGCCGATCCGGCAAGCATGCCAGTCAGCGCGCGCGGCAAACGGATCCCGGAGAGGATCAGGTATTCGCGGGATCCGTCCGGGGCGACCAGCGTCTCCAGGAGACGGGCTGCCGGAATGTGCTGGGCGCCCTGCATCAGCGACAGGGCGAAGATCAGCACGACGCCGCAGGCCAGTGCGGCAAAGCCTGCGGGTCCGGGATGGATCATGGCAGGATGAAGCGCTCGATGTCGTCGAGCACCGCATGAGCCGAGGCAACCCCGCGAAACCCCATCCATTGCGACCGCTGGACGCGCCACGCGCGGCCCGCGGCGACAGCGGGCAGCATCTGCCAGAGCGGGTTGGCCTCGACCTTTGCGGCCAGTGCGTCGTCGCCTTGAGGATCGTAGCCGTTGGCCACCACGTAAAGCAGGATGTCGCCATCGAGCGCCGTCAGTTCCTCCCAGCCCGGGCGCTTGCGGAAATCCGGGCCTTGCGTGGTCTCGTAGGCGGGGCGTCGTATGCCGGCCTCGGCGAGCACCGCATAGGGCGCATAGGCCCTCGGCCCGTCGAGATAGACCTGAAAGCCGTTGGGCGAAACGCGCAGCACCGAGACGGTCAGGTCCTCGGGCACATGGTCGCGGATGTCGGCGACGCGGGTCTCATAGGCCTCGAGCATCGCCGCGGCCGGCTCTCTTCGGCCCGTAACCTCGGCAAGCAGCAGGAAATGCGCCTTCCAGTTCTGATGCGTCGACAGCACTGTGGGTGCGATCCGGGTGAGCGAGGGATAAAGGCTTTCATGCGTGTAGGCATCGCCGATGATCAGGTCGGGCCTGAGCGCTACGATCCTTTCGAGGCTGGGCTGCTGGGCGTGGCCGATGTCGGCAATGTCCGCCTTGCGGGCGCGGGTGCCGGCACCTGCATCGGGCAGGGAAACAAGCGGAGCCCCCAGCACCGGAACATCCAGTTCCCACAGCATGCCGAGCGCCATCTGCGGATCGAGCACGACGATGCGGGCGGGATCCGCCGGTGAGCAGAGCGGGGCATCGTATACGCCATCGGAAATGACGCGACCGTCGCAGGCGGCGACGGATTGCGAAAAGGTCACGAAGAGTGAAACGAGTAACGCGGTGAGCCGCATGAAGTCAAAACCTGCCGAGGAGGCGGGCGCCGGACGACCCCGGCGCCCAGACCGTCAGAATTTAGCGCTGAGGGTGACGCCGAAACGCCGGCCTTCGCCAAGCGTTGCGGCATTGTCATTGTCGTTGTAGACGAAATAGCGCTCGTCGAAGGCGTTCTCGACAAAGGCGTTCAGCTCCCAGTCCTCCGCCCGGTACCCTGCCTGAAGGTTCACCAGCCATCGGCTGTCCAGGTAGTCATGCGGCAGGGCGCCGAGACGCGCGAGATAGTCCGACGTGTACTTTGCGTCCGCGCCGACAAAGAACCCATTGCCGAAGCGATAGTTTGCCCCCATGCCGATGGTCCATTCCGGGGCTTCCGGGAAAGGCATGCCGGAGAGATCACCATAAGTCGCATGTGTGAATTCCTTGAACTCTGTCTTCACGTAGCCGATGGACAGGAACGCATCGAGCCGGTCGTTGGGGCGATAGGTCGGTTCGATCTCGAACCCCCAGGATTCAGATGACGCCGCGTTGACGATCTGACGCGACAACAGATCACTCGGGTCGATTTGCATCTGGACCTGTTGGTCCTCGAACCGTGTATGAAACAGGTTGGCATTCAGGGACAGCCGATCATCGAGGAATGCCCCCTTGTAGTAAAGTTCGACAGTCTGCGCTTTCTCGGGGTCGTAAGTATACGGCGTCTGGTTGATCGAATCGAACGAGGCGCCGCCGGTTCGAAACCCGGTCGAATAGGTAAGCCCGGCTGTGTGGGCCTGACCGAAATCCTTTGCGATGCCGACCTTGGGCACGAAATTCCATTCGTCGAAACTGGTCGAGAAATTGGTACGAACCGTGGTGACTCCCCCCAGGGGTTCGGTCCTTTCTAGGTATTGGCGGATATCCTGGTGGGTGTAGTCGAGGCGTCCGCCAAGTGTGACATTCACCGTCGGGATCACCTCGAAGGTCGCCTCACCGAAAATCGCGTAGTTTTCGCTGGAGCTTTCGTTGCGTTGGACCTGGTTCCGATAGTCATAGATGGTTCGGTCGTAAAAGTTGTCCTCGTGCTCGTAGGCGGCGTAGAGCCCCGCGACCCAGGTCAGCCTGTCGTCTTCGTAATTGAGGCGAAACTCCTGGGACGCCAGCAGGTTTCTATAGTGCCCGTGATAGGTGTTGATCTCACCCGGTGTCCGGTAATTCGGCGATCGCCGTTGGGTGTCCGAGTAGCTGAAGGCCGTCATCGAGGTGAACCGCAGCGCGTTTGTCAGATCGTGGGTGACCTCAAGGCCGAGATTGTGCACGTCGGTCGGGCGATGTTCGACATAGGCCGGAATCGTGAAGTCCCCGCGCTCGTCATCAAAGTCGAAGCCAAGGCCGGGCCCTCCGATATCGCGGACATAGGGATCGTCGTGCGAGAACGAGTAGCTCAGCAGGGCGCGCGTGGATGGGGAAGCTTTCGGTTCAAACAGCAGTTTGGCCCGAATCTGGTAGTTCGTGTCGGTGGTGAAATCGTCCAGGTGGGTAAAGGACGAGAACGTCGGATACTCGATATCGTTCTCGCTTCTTTCGAAGACCCCGGAGAAGCGAAGCGCCACCTGGTCGTTCTTGAGCGGCGTGTTCAGCATGAATGCGGTGCCGCGCAGGCCGTTCGAACCGATGGTTCCGGAGATTTCTCCTTCCTTCTCGAAGACAGGATCCTTCGTCTTGATATAGAGTGCCCCGGCCATCGCAGCCCGGCCCGAGAGCGTTGACTGGGGGCCACGGTAGACTTCGACCTGTTCGACATCCCACAGGGAGCGGGCGCCGCGCCGCGTGCCTTGGCTCGTCTGCTGGACTCCATCGACATAGAGCGAGGCCAGGGGTGCTCCGCCCGGCACCAATCCCTCGGAGTTTACGCCGCGGATGATGAACCCGTTATCCGTCCAGTCGCCATCGATGACGTTGCCCAGTCGACGGAAGGAATCCCGGAAGGACCGGATCTGACCGTCGCGGATCTGGTCCGAGCCGACGACGCCGACACTTGCATCGGTGCTTCCGAGCGTGGTCGCGCTCCTGTTGCCATAGATGGTGATCGTGCCCAGGTTGACGGCACCATCCTGCACTGTCGCGGCACCCTCGTCGGGTTTCCGTTCCAGCACGACCTGGTTGGCGCCGGCAAAGCGCGGCTCCAGTCCCGTGCCCGAAAGCAGCAGGTCCAGGGCGGCGTGGGGGGACATGGTGCCGCTGACCCCGGGCGTGGACGTTCGGGAGGCAAGCGCGGGATCGAAGAGGATCTGCAGGCCGGTCTGCCGCGCCAGGTCATTGAGACCCTGTGTCAGGGGTCCCGCTGCGACCGATATCTTCTGTGCGTCCGCCGTTGCGGGAAAGCTCTGGGCCGGAGCGTCTGTCGCCAGCCAAATGCTTGCCAGTATTGCTGCGGCCATTGTCGGCTTCACGGACGTTTTTCGCACGCGTGCGGCGGTGCGCCAAGCCTCGGTATTCTGTGTCATTCTGCCCCCCGCGTCATCGCGATCTGTCTTGGGTTGTCGCGGATTCGTGGCGGCGGCTGTGATCCGTTCCCTTATCTGACGTTTGGGCCATTGCGCTTGGGACTATTCGCACCAAAAAAAGTTGCGATGGTGGTGCCCGCGCCTAATCGCTCAGTCCGAAGCGACGGCGAAGAGCGATCCGAAGATCGCGGTTGCGCGGGGCAGGGGCCTTCAGAACGCAGGTGGTACAGAACCTGCCCGCCTCGACCGTATAGTACCGGCAGCATCCTCCACGTGCGCGCAGGCAAACGCGGTTGGACGGTTCGCCCGCGACGGCCAGATCGAGGTCGAAGAAATGCAGCTGTGCATTGTTCAGCGGAGAGCCTTGCGTTTTCACGATCCTCAACGCCAGGGCCTTGGCGAGCGCTTCCTCTCCTGTGTTTTTGCCGACCGTCAGAAATTCCGCCGCGATACCATCCGCCACGAGGCGCCAGAATGCGGCAGGCGCCAGCCCGGAAAGGGCGCTCAGACGACAGATCAGTGGCGCGAAATGGCGTTCGGTTTCTGTTCTGAGTGCCTCGGCAAGGTCCGGCTTCGTCGCACCCTCCCGGGTGGGGATGGCCGACAGGTCCGACGCTGCCGCGAGATCGGAAGACAAAAAGACGATACGCATCGTCCTTGGCTGTGGTTGGGACGGATCGGTCGGCTGGTCAGTGGCCTGGTGAAAGCTCAGCCCAACATCCCGGGGGGCGAGGCTTGGCACGATCCGGTGATGCATGATGAGCGGGATCAGCACGTTCATCAATACCGCGATATAGTCGGACAACATGAAGGTCGCGGAGGCTTTGGTGTCAGCGTCGGGGCAAAAGCTGCGCTGATACTCGAACGCCTTCAGAAGGGCTGCGTCGTCGGCAAAGAAATCGCTGCACGGCACGACGTTGCCCGGGATTCGTGAAACGTCGCACCCGGCGTGCCCCCCGTCGGGCTGGGTGCCGAACCCGTGGTCGCTGCCATCGCACATTGCGTTACCTCGTCATAAAGCTCTCTGTTATGACGTTTGGCCGAGCACGGCCGGGACTTCGGCTTTCGATTTTCGACCCGTCAGGGGGAGTCCTGAGGGCCCCGCCTTGCGCAAATCTCTCACCGTGGCTCGCTCGATGGCAAGGATTGCCGATGCGGCGCAGGACCAGGACCCACAGCTGTCAGCAGCCCGCCGATCCAGCGGTCAAAATCGCGATCCGTCTCCTGGCGTTCGGCTCTTCCGGCGCGGTCGGCGATAAAGAACCGGCTGCTTGCGATGCCGATGGTTTGCAGGGCGTGGCGCAGATGGGGCGTGGCGAAGTCGGGCTGCGCCTGGGGGCCGTCAAAGCGCCCGCCTGCGGCCATGATGCAAATCGCCGGGCGATCCGCGAGCACCCCGATTTTGCCCTTCGCGGTGACGCGGAACGTTCGGTTCGGCCTGAGAACCAGGTCCAGCCAGGCCTTCAGGCTGGACGGCAACGCGAAGTTGTACATCGGAAAGTCGATAACAAGCAGGTCAGAGACCTCCAGCTCGGCGATCAGGCTCTCGGACAGGGCGAGGGCTGCGCGATCGTTCGCATCCCGGTCCAGGGGAGGGCGCAGGCTGGCCTCGACAAAAGCTTCATCGGGGTGCGGCAGGAACGGCTGTGCCAGGTCGCGGCGGCAGAGCTTCAGCGCGGGATGCGCCGCGCGGATCCGTTCGCTGGCGCGTTGTCCCAATCGCCGACTGTGGGAGTTCGCCGTCCGCGAGCTGGCGCTGATGTGGAGAAACGTGCTCATTCCACGCCGGTCAAGGGGATATTGAAGCGCAAGGCGCTGGCAAGCATCCCTTGGCGGAAATAGAAACGATGGCCCAAGGCGTTCGACAACGGGGTGTCGAGGCTCAGCCGGCCACAGCCCGCCGCCCGTCCGATCTCCTGCACATGTTCCAGCAGGCGCTGACCAAGACCGCGGCTGCGGTGGCTCTGGTCCGTCACCAGATCGTCGAGGTAGATATGCCGCCCGTGTATCAGGTTCTCCTGAATCCGGTATCCGGCCAGCGCCACGGGCTTGCCGCCTTCGTGGATCGCAAGCAGCCGGTAGCCCTCGGCGCTCTGGCTTTGCCAACGGGCCACGAATTCGGCGGCGCTTCCAAGATGCGGACGAAGCTGCCGCATGAGTTCGAAACAGGCGGCGACGGTGGCGGCATCCTCGACCGGAACGATCTTGCTCATCAGGCCGCCGCCGGGGTCCGGGTGGGAAAATGCAGCGCCCCGGCAATGCGGTTCCAGGCGTTGATATTGGCAATCGCGACGGTCAGATTGACCTGTTCGGACGCGTCGAAGACCGTATCGAGCGCGGTGCGGGTCTCGGCGGGCAGGGCGGCTGTCGGCGTCAGGGTGACATGTTCGGCCCAGGCGAGCGCGGCGCGGTCACGGGCGCTGTAAACGGCGCTGTCGTGCCAGGCCGGCAGCAGGTCGAGCTTTGCCTCATCGACGCCCGCGCGCCGCGCCACGCTCAGGTGCAGGTCGATGCAGAAGCCGCAGGCGTTGATCTGGGAAACGCGCAGTTTCACCAGTTCGGTCAGGGCCTTTTCGAGCCCGGAGGCATCGACCGCCTTGCTCATGGCAAGGAGCGCAGCCAGCGCTGCGGGGTGGTCCCGCTCGAAATCTGAATAGGTCATGTTCCGCTCGGTTTTCATCTTGGACAAGATCCTCGTTCATCTTATTGTCAGAGTGCTGACATTAATATCAGAGTTCTGACAATGAGCAAGACGACAAGGCCTCTTCCGGGCGAAGCTACGGACAAGCGCGGACCGGATGGCTACTTGGGTTATCTTCTGCGCCAGGCGGCGAACGGCTATCGGCACCGGGTGGACACCTCTCTGCGCGAGACCGGGCTGACGCAACCGCAATTCGCCGCGCTGACCATGTTGGATGCCTACCCCGAGCATTCGAGCGCCGATCTGGCGCGGATCGCGCTGCTGACCCCGCAGACGATGAGCACAATCCTGCGGAACCTCGAGAATGCGGCGCTGATCCGGCGCCACCCGCATCAGGAGCATGGGCGCAAGCGGCGAATCGAGCTGACAGATGCAGGGCGACAGGTGCTTGTCCGGGCAAAAAGGCTGGTATACGCGCTCGAAACCGACCTGGCGGAGGGGTTCTCCGAGGAGGAGCAACGCACGATCCGCCGTTGGCTGGTCGCCGCGGGACGGCGAAGCTGTGAGGGAGGCGCCACCAAATCGTGACCTGCGCATCCCGGACCGGCGACGTGGAGTTTGGAACGTGAAGGCGCCTTTTGGGAAAGCGGCCGCTCTCGTGCGGCGCATGTGCGCCTTGTCCGGGGATGGACCGGGCCAAAAGGGCCGCACGTTGCCTGACGGGCCGGCGATCCTCCTGCCGACAGGCCGGCGGCATCCCCCTGCCGCCGGCCGTCATGCGTGCAAGGGTCAGGTCGTGGCGGACGTCCTGGCCATCGCGTAGTACAACGCGCCGCCAAGGCAGGCCCCGATCACCCAGTTATACCCGGACAGGAACCCGAACCACGGCACCCAGACCGTCGCGACCGAGAAGATCGCGGCGATGGCGAACACCTTGACCGCGGTCAGGTTCCAGCCGTTGGTGTAGTGATAGCGCCCCCCGGACATGTCGTAGAGGTCATCGAGATCCAGGCTTTGGCCGCGATGCAGGTAGTAGTCCACGATCATGATCCCGAAGACCGGGGCCAGCGTCGCGCCCAGCGTGTTGACGAAGCCGCTGATGCCGACCTCGCTGATGAAGCTGGTCCAGAAGCCGCCGATGATCAGCGCCAGGAAGGAGGTGATCAGCCCCGCCTTGCGAAAGCTGATCTTTTCCGGCGCGAGGTTGGCGATGCCGTTCACCGCCGGGATGAAATTGGCGACAAGGTTGATCCCGACCGTGGCCGCAAAGAAGGTCAGCGCGGCGATGACCCCCAGCAGCACGCTGTCGGTGCGCTCGACGATAAGGCTGGGGTTGGTGATTTCCTCGCCAAAGACGACAGCCGCGCCCGCGGTGGTCAGCAGGGCCAGCGCCGAGAACAGGATCATGTTGAAGGGCAGCCCCACCAGGTTGCCCATCACCATCGACCGCTTGTCGCGGGAATAGCGCGAGAAATCGCTGAAGTTGATCATCACGGCGGCGAAATAGGCCACCATCGTGCCGACGATCGCCACGAAGCCGTTGAACTCGGTCAGGAAGGTCGCATCCGGGTTGGCAAAGATCGTGGCCGTCGCCTCGAGCAGCTGGCCGTCGGCCTTTTGCCACAGCACGATCAGCAGGCCGATCATCACCAGGTAGACGAGCGGACCGGCGACATTCAGGAAGGTCTCGACCCAGTTCATCCCGCGCCAGAAGATCACGATATGAAAGGCCCAGACGATGAGGAACGACAGCCAGTCGATCCCGGTCAGGCCCAGAATCTCGGTGCCCCCGGCCTCGATCCCGGTCAGGGACCGGATCAGCAGCGCGACCGCCGTGGAGGCAAAATAGACCTGCACACCGTACCAGAACACCGCGACCGTCGCCCGCAAAACCGCGGGCAGGCGCGCGCCGCTGGTTCCAAGGCTGGCGCGGGCCAGAACGGGGTAGGGGATGCCGTATTTCTCGCCCGGCGCGCCGGACAGGTTGACCATCCACATGGTGAAGAGGCCCGCGGCGATCAGCGCCGCAAAGGCGGTCCAGCCGCTGACCCCGTAGGATATGAACAGCGACGCCACCAGCGAATAGCCGAACAGCGACTGAACGTCGTTGGCCCAGACGTTGAAGATGGCGAACCATCCCCAGGTCTTTTCGCTGGCCTTGACCGGCTGCAGCGTGTTGCCCTCCGGGTCCAGCGTGGACCCGGCATGGCCGTGGTTTGTTTCGATTGCAGTCATTGTGTCCTCTCTGTCCGTCGACTTGATTATTGTTTTTTTGAATTGGCCCGGCGGCGTGTCGACAATCGCCGCCGGGATGCGCCGCTCAACGCGGCAAGGCACCCGGCGCGAGCGGCATGTGCCGGTTCACGTCCTTGTAGAGAAGATAGCGGAACGGCTCCGGCCCACCGGCATAGCAGGCCTGCGGGCAGAACGCGCGCAGCCACATGAAATCGCCGGCCTCGACCTCGACCCAGTCCTGGTTCAGCCGATAGACCGCCTTGCCCTGCAACACGTAGAGCCCGTGTTCCATGACATGGGTTTCGGCGAACGGGATCACCGCGCCCGGCTGCAAGGTGACGATGGTCACATGCATGTCGTGGCGCAGGTCGTCGGGATCGACGAACCGGGTGGTCGCCCATCGCCCGTCGGTGTCGGGCATCGCGGTCGGTGCGACATCTGCCTCGTCGGTGACCAGGGCCGGAGGCGCGTCGATGCCGTCAACCGCCTGGTACGCCTTGCGGATCCAGTGGAACCGGGCCGGCGCCGCGCCCGGGACCCTCAGCTGCCAGTCCGTGCCGGGCGGGATATAGGCGTATCCGCCCGCGCCCATCTCGTGCGCCACGCCATCCAGCGTCAGCCGCAGCGTCCCGTCGACGACGAACAGCACCGCCTCGACCCCGGCTTCGGTTTCGGGCCGGTCGCTGCCGCCGCCCGGCTGCACCTCTGCGATATATTGCGAAAACGTCTCGGCAAACCCCGACAGGGGCCGAGCCAATACCCAGAACCGGGCCTTGTCCCAGAACGGCAGCTTGCTGGTCACGATATCGCTCATCGTGCCGTGCGGGATCACCGCGTAGGCCTCGGTAAACACCGCGCGGCCGGTCAGCAGCTGGCTCTGGGGCGGCAACCCGCCCTCGGGATAGGCATAGGTGCGGTCGCTCATGACAGGTCTCCCTGGACTGTGAAAGGGTGCTCGAACCAGTGTTCCTCGAGGTTGGTGCCCGCCCCGATCCGGTCGATCACCAGGAACCGGCCCGGCCCGCCGATCGGGTTCAGGACGCCGTGCCAGACACCGCGCAGCAGGTTCACCGCCTGTCCCGGCTGGCTGAGAAAGGCGCGCGGCTCTCCGGGGCGGCCCGACGCGTCCAGGGCCACGCAGATCAGCATCGCGACGGGATCCATCGGCACGAAGGCCTGGCTGCCCAGCGGGTGACGCTCCATCATCCCGAGGCTGAGGGGCAGGGTCTCGGCCTCGGCGTCGAAGAGGCTCAGCCCGGCGCGGCCCTCGTCCCCGAAATCAAGCCGCGCGCGGTCGTGGAACCGGCCACAGCGCCCCTGGTTTATCATGATATCGGGCGCGCCACGGGCCTCGATCACGTCGCCGAACGGGGCAAAGGCCTCTGCCGTCAAGGGCGCGGCCAGAATGCGCGCGCCGCTCATTGCAGCAACTCTCGCAGGCGCGGCAGAAGCGCGGTTTCATAGGCCGTGCAGGCCCGATCGACGGCGCGCGCGTCTGTCACCGCCGCGGGCTCATCGCCCCCCGCGCCAACCGTGGCGGACTGCGCCGCCCCGGCCATCTCCTGCGCCAGCGCCGCGCGCTCCGCGCCGGTGGCGCTGCGCAAGGCGCGGCAAAAGGCATTGTGCAGACCGATGGCGCTGTCATGGCCCGGTCCCAGTTCCAGCGCCCAGGCCCGCGGGGCCAGCCACTTGCCCGCGCCCAGCGCCGGTCCGAACACCTCGGTGAACCGTGCCTCTTTCATCGCGCTGGGGCGTTCCTGGCGATGGTGGGGGTGGGTGGCGGCCCAGTGCCGCGCGATGTCGGTGCGGCGCGGGCACCAGACCGCATCGTGACGCTGCACATACTCGATGAAGCGGCGCAACCCGGCGATCTTGCCGGGGCGGCCGATCAGGCGGCAATGCAGCCCCACCGTCATCATCTTCGGCGCGCCCGCCGCGCCCTCGGCGTAAAGCGTGTCGAACGTGTCCTTCAGGTAGGTCTCGAAATCGCCGCCCGTCACCCAGCCTGGCGTGGCGGCAAAGCGCATGTCGTTGGTTTCCAGCGAGTAGGGGATCATCAGTTGATCGCGCCGGGCGAATCCGCGCCAGTGGGGCAGATCATCGTCGTAGCAATCCGAGATATAGTCGAACCCGCCTTCCTCGGCGACAAGGCGCACGGTGTTGACGCTGCACCGGCCCGTGTACCAGCCGCGCGGCCGTTCGCCGACCACTTCGGTATGCAGGCGCACCGCTTCGGCGATGGCCGCGCGCTCCTCGTGTTCGGGCATGTCCTTGTGGTCGATCCATTTCAGGCCGTGGCTGGCGATCTCCCAGCCCGCGTCGGTCATGGCCGCCACCTGTTCGGGGCTGCGTGCCAGGGCGGTGGCGACGCCGTAGATGGTCAGCGGAATACCCGCCCCGGTGAACAGATCGTACAACCGCCAGAACCCGGCCCGCGCGCCGTATTCATAGATCGACTCCATGTTCCAGTGACGCTGGCCCGGCCAGGGCACCGCGCCGGGAATGTCCGACAGGAATGCCTCCGAGGCCGCGTCGCCATGCAGGACGCAATTCTCGCCGCCCTCTTCATAGTTCAGCACGAATTGCACGGCGATCTTCGCACCGTCGGGCCAGCGCGGGTCCGGCGGCGTCGCGCCGTAGCCGCGCATGTCACGGGGATAGCGGGTCATGTCTGCTCCTTTGTTGAAATCTGTCCGGGCACGCGCCAGCGGCGGACGGGCGGAAGGGGCCGGCGCGCGGCCCCTTCCGGGCGTTATGCGTGCCTCAGCCGTCGAGGAACCGGCGCGCGGCGGGCATGTGCCGCATCAGCAGGTAATAGGTCAGCCCCGCCGGTATCAGGCTTGCATACCACGACACCGACGAAAAGGTCAGCGCCGCGGCGATGCCCACCACCATGGCGATCAGCGCCGCCGGGTTGACCCCCTTGTAGTCGCCGGTCTCGTCATAGAGCTTGTCGAGGTCCAGCACCTGCCGGCGCAGCACGTAGTAATCCACCACCAGGATCGCGAAGATCGGCCCGAGGAAGGCGCTGTAGGTCTGGATGAACAGGTTCAGACCGGCGGCGGACTCGTCCTTGACCAGTTCCCACGGGAAGGTGGCGAAGGCCAGCAGTCCGACCAGCACCGCCGATGTCTTGTAGTTCAGCTTGAACACATCCATCAGCGCATAGGCCGGCGGCACCACGTTGTTGAGAATGTTGGTCGTCACCTGTGCAAAGGCGATGAACAGCAGGGTGATCACCAGCAACAGCTTGTTGTCCACCGCGTTCGAGAACACGCGGATCGGATCGACCTCGCCGGTCGCACCCGACACCATCAGCCCGATCAGCCCCATAAACAGCGTCGCGGGCAGGATCGAGTTGGCATAGATCACCACCTGCCGCGTGCGCCCGACGGAGCGGCGCAATTCGCGCGAATAGTCCGACACGTTCAGCATCATCGTCGCGTAGATCCCGAGGAACAGCATCGTCGCCCCCCAGAACGGCGCGCCCCAGGTGCCTTCGACATTGACGAGGTTCGTGCTGATCTCGTCGCCGTATTTCCCGATCACCGACACGAACATGTAGATCAGCGACCCGATGATGAAGACCGAGCCGATGTTCTCCAGCCACTTGATGCCGTGGAACCCGAGAACCGACAGGAATATCTGCAGGAACTGGAAGCCGATGAAGAACACCACGATGTTGGAATAGCCGAACAGCGTCTCGCTCACCAGGTTCAGCGCCCCGGCCCCGATCCAGCTTTGAAAGCCGAACCAGACGATGGCCGGAACCGACCGCACCAGCGCGGGAATGCGCGAGCCGGTGAACCCGAAGGCGGAGCGCACCTGCACCATCATCGGAATGCCGTATTTGTGGCCCGCCGCCCCGTTGATCATCAGCGCAAAGCCGATGACGGTGCAGCCGATGGCGATGGCGATGAACACCTGAAGCAGGTTCAGTGTGCCCACGAGGCCCGAGCCGATGGTAAAGGTGCCGATCGACACGCAGCCGCCCAGCCAGGCGAACAGGTACGACCAGGGATCCATGATCCGGGTCTCCTGCGGGGCCAGCGATTCCTCGCCCAGGCCCTTCTTGTCGATTGCATGGGGCACGTGGTCTTCCTTGGACCCGACGCCCTTGTTTGTATCCGAAATTGTCATCTGTCTCCTCCCAGTTGTCTGTTATTTCGGGTTTGGTGTGGCGTAGGCTCCGATCTTGCTCGTCTTCAGCCCCGCACCGACCAGCGCCTCGGCGAATTTCGTCGCCACCGAGACACCGTCGATCACCGGAATGCCTGTCTCCTCCGACAGCCATTCCACCAGATCGGACATGCCGGCACAGCCCAGCACCACGGCCTCGCAGCGATCCTCCTCGATCGCGCGCAGGATCTCGTCGCGCACCTGGATGCGGGCATTCGATCCGGGCTCTTCCAGCGCAAGCACCGGAATCGCCGCCGAGCGCACCTTGCGGCACTGGTGATCCAGCCCGTAGCGCCGCACCAGCTCCTCGATGATCGGGGCAGAGCGGGGCAGGGTGGTGATCACGCTGAAGGACGTGGCGATCATGCTGGCGGCCTTCACCGCGGCCTCGCACAAACCCACCACAGGGCCGGTCGCGATCTCGCGGCAGGCGCCCAGGCCCGGGTCGTCGAAACAGGCCACGACGATGGCGTCGGCGTTTCCGGCTTCGGCTTCGCGGACCTGATCCAGAAGCTTGGGCATGGCCATCGCCTCGTCGTAATGGCCCTCGATGCTGACCGGCGCGCCGATGCCGGTGCGTGCCTCTATCTCCACGCCCGGCGCGCAGACCGACCGCGCCGTCGCGGCGATCTTGTCTGTCATGCTGACCGTGGCGTTCGGATTGATGACGGCGATTTTCATGTGCTCCTCCACTTGATTTGCATTTTGGATAACATAAATTGTTAACAATCCAAACAGACAATTTTTGCAGTCGAATTTTGTCGTGGGAAATGGCACCTTGCGACGCAGGTTGAATTGCGGTGATCCGATGTCCGAAAATCCAGAACTCATGATCGTGGAACATGTCTTGGACGCCGTCGCGGATCAGCGCCTTCAGGCGGGCACCAAGCTTGGGGAACAGGCGCTGAGCGATCTTTTTTCCTGCAATCGCGCGCATGTACGCCGCGCACTGGCGACGCTGGCGGCACATCAGGTGGTCGATCTCATTCCCAACCGCGGCGCGTTCGTCGCCACCCCGTCCGAAGCCGAGGCGCGCGACGTTTTCCAGGCCAGGCGGGCGATTGAGGCCACGATCATCCGCAACGTTGTGCGCAACGCCGACGCCGCCGACCTGACCGCCCTGCGCGCCCATCTGGAGGAAGAAGACCGCGTGCGCCACGCCAGCGACCGGCCCCGGGCGATTCGCGCCTCACGCGCGTTCCACATGCTGCTGGGCCGGATCGGGCGCAACAGCGTGCTGGAAAATTACCTGTCCGAATTGACCATGCGAACCTCGCTGATCATCGGGCTCTACGGATCGGACCGCGCCAGCCTGTGTGACGATGACGAACATTCCAGGATCGTCGCAAGCATCGCCGACCGCGACGAGGCAACGGCGCAGAAGCTGGTCGACATCCACCTGCGCCACATCGAGGCGGAAATCGACTTTGGCAAGGAACGCCCGCGCGGCGGCCCCCTCTCGGTCCTGATCCAGACGTCTTCTCCGGAGTAGAGACCCCGTGCCAGCCCTCCGGGGCCGATCTGCGCCCTCACGGACCTGTTGCGCTCCCTCGACCCTATCGCTCGCCACGCAGGGGAAACATCAGGGCGCAGACACCAGCCCCGGAGATCCGCGCCGAGGCCGCGCGACGCCAGGAAAATTCGTACGAATTTTCCATCCCCCAAACTCTTCAAGCGTAGGTTCCCGGATCGCCATGGCGGCTCAGGGACGATACCGCCCGCTTTTCGGGTCCACGGACATCCAGTCGGGCAGGCCGATGAAATACTCCGCCCCGGCAATCAGAAGACAGATCGCGACGATGGCGAAGACAAACTTGACCCGTCCCGCGCTCGGCGGGTTCTGGGCCCAGCGGGACATGCGGAACAGCCAGCGGGGGTTCATCGACGCTTCGGTTCCGCGTCGAAGCGGATGACATTTTCGCGCGACATTCCGTGTTTCCCTTGCATTTCGCGGACCAGTTTACGACACAGACCTGCACCGCCACAACCCAACGGACCGATCTGCCTTCATGCCTTCTCACGCCGAAACCCGTACGCTGCCCTATACCGCGCAGCAGATGTACGACCTTGTCGCCGATGTCGGCTCCTACCCGGAATTTCTGCCCTGGACCGCCGCCGCGCGCGTGACCAGCGTGACCCCGCAGGAGGATGGCAGCAAGGTGATGGAGGCCGACCTGGTGATCAGCTTTCGCGTCTTCCGCGAACGCTTCAGCAGCCGGGTCGTGCTCTGGCCCGAGAAAAAGCGGATCGAGACCGAGTATCTCGACGGCCCGTTCCACCACATGCGCTCGAACTGGGAGTTCCGCGATCTGGGCGACGGCCAGTGCGAGGTCGGCTTTGACGTCGATTTCAAGTTCAAGAACAGGCTGTTGCAGGGCGCGGCGGAGCTGTTTTTCTACGAGGCGATGAAGCGCATCGTGCGCGCCTTCGAGACGCGGGCGGAGAAGCTCTATGGACGGGGGTGAGATCGGCGAACGGCTGGCCGGCTTCGCGCTCGGGCCCGTGAAGGCCCAGGACGCGATGGAAATCCTGCGCCTGTCGCTGCTCGACTGGGCGGCGGTCGGTATCGCCGGGCGCGACGAGCCCGTGGCGGGGATCCTGCGCGCCCAGGCCGAGGACGAGGGCGGCAGCCCGCAGGCGGGCCTCATCGGCAGCGCGTTGCGCGTGCCCGCCCGCATGGCCGCGCTGGTCAACGGCACGGTGTCCCACGCGCTCGATTATGACGACACGCATTTCGCCCATATCGGCCACCCGTCCGTCGCCGTCATTCCCGCCGCCCTGGCCGTGGGCGAGGCGGCAGGCGCCACCGGCCCCGCGCTGCAGGAGGCCGCGCTGATCGGAGTCGAAGCCTCGATCCGGGTGGGCGTCTGGCTGGGCCGGGCGCATTACCAGGTGGGCTATCACCAGACCGCGACGGCAGGGGCCTTCGGCGCCACGCTGGCCGCCGGGCGCCTGATGGGGCTGACAGAGGAGCAGATGCAGCACGCGATCGGCCTCGTCACCACCCGCGCCTCGGGGATAAAGGCGCAGTTCGGCACCATGGGCAAGCCGATGAACGCGGGCCTTGCCGCCTCCAACGGGGTGGAGGCCGCGCAACTGGCCGCCCGCGGCTTTGTCAGCGCGCCCGGCGCCATGGACGGTCAGAACGGATTCGGTCCGACGCATCATGGCGAAGGGCAGGGCAGCGCCTTCGACACGCTGGGGCAGGACTGGCTGTTCGAGAGCGTGCAGCACAAATTCCACGCCTGCTGCCACGGCCTGCATGCCACGCTGGAGGCGCTGCGCGACCTCGATGCCGGGGCCGACGCGGTCGAGACGGTCGACATCGCCACCCATCCCCGCTGGCTCAGCGTGTGCAACATCGCCACGCCCGAAAGCGGGCTGCAGTCCAAGTTCAGCTACCGGATGGTCACCGCCATGGCGCTGACCGGGCACGACACCGCGCGGCTGGAAAGTTTCGACGACGCGCTCAGCCGTGACACCGACCTCGCCGCGCTGCGCGATCGCGTCACGGTGGACAGCGACGACAGCCTGACAGAGATGCAGGCCCGCTTGCGGGTGACGCTCAAGGACGGCTCCGTGCAGGATCTCTTTCACGACCTCGACGCCGATCCCGGCCTTGCTGCGCGCCAGAAACGTGTGCGCGCCAAGGCCGCCGCCCTGCTGGGCGAAGGCCGCGCCGAGGCGACCTGGCAGGCGATCGAGGCCGACGCTCCGCCAGAGGAGTTCGCGGCGCTGCTGGTGCGCTAGGCCGGTCAGTCCTTGGGAAAGAGGGCGGCGTCTTGGGGCAGGTCCACCACGCTGCCGTCATATTTCGGCAAATCGTCGTCCAGCGTCAGCCACGGCAGCCGTTTGTCGTAATGCACGTGAAAGGCCGGCTGCACCGCGCCCGGGTCCTCCAGCGCGGCTGCATAGACATGCATGTCGCCGGGGTAGTGATCCGCCTCGAATGCCATCGGCGTGCCGCAACTGGCGCAGAAATGCCGGTATGCGCCGGGCGAGCTTTCGCGGGTCGCGGGCGTCGCGCCGGTCCAGCGGAACGCCGCCACCGGCACGCCCAGCCACGCCACCACCGGCGCCCCGCAATTGCGGCGACAGTCGTCGCAATGGCAATAGCACGCCCAGTTGGGCGCGCCCTCGAACTGCCAGCGCGTTGCGCCGCAATGGCAATGGCCGCGTGTCGTCATGTCGGAATGTCCCGTGCTGAACCCTGCCTGCAAGACCTAGCCGCATGGCAGGGGCCGGGGCAAGATATTCAGTCCAGCGCCCTGAGCAACAGCGCCAGCGCGTGGTCGCGTGCAGCGCTGCGCACCTCGGCGCGCCCCGGGGCCCC
Source organism: Roseovarius atlanticus (assembly GCF_019802205.1). Lineage (GTDB taxonomy): Bacteria > Pseudomonadota > Alphaproteobacteria > Rhodobacterales > Rhodobacteraceae > Roseovarius > Roseovarius atlanticus_A. The sequence goes on along the minus strand of NZ_JAHVHQ010000003.1, from coordinate 1,403,579 downwards.
GAACTCGACCGTTTCCACTTGCGTCACGCGGCCCACGCGCGCCAGGCCGAAACAGACGCGCCCCTCGGGTTTGTGCTCGGACCCGCCGGGGCCCGCGATGCCTGTGATCGACACCGCCACGTCGGCCTCGGAATGGTCCAGCGCGCCTTCCGCCATCTCCCGCGCGACCTCTTCCGACACCGCGCCATGCGCGTCCAGCGTGTCGGCCAGCACGCCCAGCATCTGCCGCTTGGCGGTGTTGGAATAGGTCACGAACCCGCGTTCCACGACCGCCGACGAGCCGGCGATATCCGTGAGCGCCGCGGCCACCATGCCCCCGGTGCAGGACTCGGCCGTGGCCACCATCAGCCCCGCCGCCTTGGCGGCCTTCAGCACGTCCCCGGCGCTCATAGCCCCAGCACCCCGTGCGACAGCCAGGCGAAAAACATCACGCCCAGCGCGGCGAAAAGTCCCGCGATCACGTCGTCCAGCATCACTCCGAAAGCGCCGCCCTGCCGGTCGGCCCAGCCCACCGGCCCGGGTTTCCAGATGTCGAACAGGCGGAACAGCAGGAAGGCGGTGACGAAGCCCGGCCAGAGCGCCCACAGCGCCGCGCCCGCATGGGCCGCGCCGATCGATACGGGCAGGAAAGCCAGCCACTGTCCGGCCACTTCGTCGATTACGATCTCGCTTGGGTCGTGATCGTCTTTTCCCTTTGTTTCCAGGGCCGTGGCCCACCAACCTAAGGCGAATGAGGCCACGATCCCGAGGCCCAACAGCACCGGCCCGCCGATGAGATGCAATAGCGCCGCCGCGGGCAATGCCGCCAGCGAGCCCCAGGTCCCCGGTGCCGGGCGCAGATAGCCCACGCCGCCGAAGGTCGCGATCAGCTGCGCCGCCCTCATGGCCGCACCAGCGTGGCCACGGCCTGTGCAGCGATGCCTTCGCCCCGGCCGGTAAAACCCAGCCGTTCGGTCGTGGTGGCCTTGACCGACACGCGGTCCACCTCAAGCCCTATGATCTCGCTCACCCGCGCCTGCATCGCCGCCGCGTGCGGCCCGATCTTGGGCGTCTCGCAGATCAGCGTCAGGTCCACGTTGGTGATGCGGAAGCCCTTTTCGACGGCGAGGCCCGCCGCGTGGGACAGGAACACGTGGCTCTCCGCGCCCTTCCACTGCGGATCACTGGGCGGAAAATGCCGGCCTATGTCTCCCTCGGCCATCGCGCCGTAGATCGCGTCGGCCAGCGTGTGCAGCCCCACATCGGCATCCGAATGCCCTTGCAGGCCCCGGTCATGTGGCACCGCAACGCCGCACAGCATCACGTGGTCGCCGGGGCCGAAACGGTGCACGTCAAAGCCGGTTCCGGTGCGTATGTCCATGGGTCCTCTCAGGATGGTCTCGGCCCGGGCGAAATCCTCGGGCGTGGTGATCTTCAGGTTGGTCTCGCGCCCCGCAAGGATGCGCACGGGCAGGCCCGCGGCCCGCGCCACCTCGACATCGTCGGCGGCGGTCCCGGGCGCGGTGGCATGGGCGGCGGCAATCGCGGCCAGGTCAAACCCCTGCGGCGTCTGTGCCCGGTAAAGCCCGGCGCGGTCCTGCGTGCCGGTCACGAACCCGTCCTCGCCCTGCCACAGCGCGTCGCTGACCGGCAAGGCCAGGGCCGCGGCCGGACAATCCGGCCCAAGTGCCGCGATGACCTCGGTGATCTGGGCCGGGGCCACGCAGCAGCGCGCCGCGTCGTGGATCAGCACATGGGTCACGCCCACGCCCTCCAGCGCCGCCAGCCCGTTGCAGACCGAGCCCGCGCGCGTGGCCGCGCCCTCGGTCACGGTGATGCCCGTCTCGCCGGCCAGTTCGCCCAAGTCGTCGGGATGCACCACCACCACGATCCGCTCCACCGCGGGCACCGCGCGGAACGCCGCCAGCGTCCAGTCGATCACCCGTTTTCCGGCCACGCGCTGCCATTGCTTGGGCCGCTCGCCCCCGGCGCGGGTGCCGCGTCCTGCGGCGACGATGATGGCTGCGATGCTCATATGCTTTGCTTACGCAAGCGGGCAGGGGCATGCAATGGGCGCGTCACGCCGTGTATTTGCCTAATTTTTAATCACACACACCTTTTTGATTTTAATTTGGGCACGCATAAATTGTGCTTGGCCGCGCCCGGTCATAAAACGTCCATATGCTCATTCGTTAGGCACCCATGCTCAACATCGGCCCTAGAAACCTACATCCTCCGGTCCTTCTGGCCCCGCTCGCGGGGATCACCGACCTGCCGTTCCGCAACCTGGTCAGCCGCTTCGGCGCCGGACTGGTCGTGAGCGAGATGGTCGCCAGCCAGGAAATGGTGCAATCCAAGCCCGGCGTGCGCGAAAAGGCCGAACTGGGCTTCGAGGCCGCCGACACCTCGGTGCAACTGGCGGGGCGCGAGGCGCACTGGATGGCCGAGGCCGCCCGCCAGGTCGAAGGCAACGGCGCCACGCTCATCGACATCAACATGGGCTGCCCGGCCAAGAAGGTCACCAGCGCCAGCGGCTCGGGCGCCAGCGGGTCCGCCCTGATGAAGGATCTCGACCACGCGCTCACCCTGATCGAGGCGGTGGTCGGCGCGGTCTCCATTCCGGTCACGCTGAAAACCCGGCTGGGCTGGGACGACACCACCCTGAACGCGCCGGAGCTGGCCAAACGTGCCGAAGGGGCAGGGGTGCGGATGATCACCATCCACGGGCGCACCCGTTGCCAGTTCTACAAGGGCTATGCCGACTGGGCCGCGATCCGTGCCGTCAAGGACGCGGTCAGCATCCCCGTCATCGCCAACGGCGACATCACCGGCACCCCCACCGCCCGCGACGCGCTGATGAAATCCGGCGCGGACGGCGTCATGATCGGGCGCGGCGCGCAGGGCCGTCCGTGGCTCCTGGCGCAGGTCGCGCACGAGTTGCACGGCACGCCCGCGCCGGACATTCCCGAGGGCGGGGACCTCACGCGGTTGGTGCAGGACCATTACGACGCCATGCTGTCCTTCTACGGCACCGATCTGGGCACCCGCGTCGCCCGCAAGCACCTGGGCTGGTACATGGACGGGCGCGACACGCCCCAGGCCCTGCGCAAGCGCATCCTGACCGAGCGCGACCCCGCGAACGTCAACCGCCTGCTCGAGGACGCGATGACCGCCCCGGAAAGGACCGCCGCATGACCGGGATGGACGAAATGGTCTGGACGTCGCTGCCGGTGCCGGGGCTGATCCTCGACGGGCAGGACCGCATCGTCCAGATCAATCCCGCCGCCGAGGGCTTTCTGATGACATCCGCCCGCTCGATCATCGGCCAGCCGGTGTGGGACAAGCTGGCCGTCGACGCGCCCATCGAAGAGGCGCTGGAACGCGCCCGCGAGAAATCCGCGCCGCTCTTCGTCAATGACGTGGACGTGGGCACAGGGGATCGCGCGCCGATGCAGTGCAACCTGCAGATCGCCCCGGTCTCGGGCTGGGACGACCACATGATCCTGCTCATTTCGCCCCGCGAACTGGCGGGCCGCGTGACGCAAAGCCAGTCGGTCAAGTCCGCCGCCAAATCCGCCATCGGCATGGCCGAGATGCTGGCGCACGAAATCAAGAACCCCCTGGCGGGCATCACCGGCGCTGCGCAGCTGCTGTCGATGAACCTCGATCAGGACGACTTGGAACTCACCGACCTCATCGTGTCGGAAAGCCGCCGCATCGTCGGCCTTCTGGAACAGGTCGAGCAGTTCGGCAATGTCAGCCTTCCCAAGCTGCGCGCGGTCAACCTGCACGACGTCCTGGACCGCGCCCGCCGTTCGGCGCTGGTGGGCTTTGCCGCGCACATGACCATCGTCGAGGATTACGACCCCTCGCTGCCGCTCGCCGTGGCCGATCCCGACCAGCTGTTGCAGGTGATCCAGAACCTGTTGAAGAACGCGGCACAGGCCGCGGGCGACAAGGGCGGCACCATCACCCTGCACAGCTATTACGAACAATCCCTGCGGGTGCGGCGGGACAGTGGCGGCCCGGGCAAGTCGCTGCCGCTTCAGATCGAGGTCATCGACGACGGCCCCGGCCTGCCGCCCGAAATCGCCGGCAACGTGTTCGAGCCGTTCGTGTCGGGCCGCGAGAACGGCACCGGCCTCGGCCTCGCGCTCGCTGCCAAGATCGTCTCGGACCTCGACGGCTGGATCTCGGTCAGCTCGGTGCCGGGACGCACAGTATTCAGGATATCGCTGCCGCGCGCCGGCAAGGACATGGAGGAAAGCTAGATGGATGGCACGGTACTGGTCGCCGACGACGACCGCACGATCCGCACGGTTCTGACGCAGGCCCTGACGCGGGCGGGGTGCCGGGTGCACGCCACCTCGTCGCTGACCACGCTGATGCGGTGGGTGGGCGAGGGCAAGGGCGACGCGGTGATCACCGATGTCATGATGCCCGATGGCAACGGCCTTGAGATGCTGCCCAAGATCAACCAGGACCGCCCCGGTATGCCGGTGATCGTGATCTCGGCCCAGAACACCATCATGACCGCGATCCAGGCCGAGGAGGCCGCGGCCTTCGATTACCTGCCCAAGCCTTTCGACCTGCCCGACCTGATGAAGCGCACCGCGCGGGCACTCGACGCCCGCACCAAGCGCACCCCGACCGAGCCGAAATCCGAGGACCGCCCAGATGAGTTGCCGCTGGTGGGGCGCACCGCGGCGATGCAGGGGCTTTACCGCGTGGTCGCGCGGCTGATGAACACCGATCTGCCGGTGCTGATCACCGGCGAATCCGGCACCGGCAAGACCCTCATCGCCCGCGCCATCCACGACTTTTCCGACCGCCGCACGCTGCCCTTCGTCACCGTCACGCCCACCGACCTGGCCGATCTGGAAGGCCCCGCGCGGGTCATGGCCCGCGCCAAGGGCGGCACCATCGTGCTGGACGGGGTGGGCGACCTCAGCACCGATGCGCAGGCCCGCGTCGTGCGGATGATGGACGCGCCGGGCGATCACGTGCCGCGCTTCATGGCCACCTCGCTCGGCCGCCTGGCCGACCGGCTGGAAGAGGGCAAGCTGCGCGAGGACCTCTATTACCGCCTCTCCGGCGCCGTGGTCGAGGTGCCGTCCCTGCGCGCCCGCGTCGACGACATTCCGCTTTTGGTCCAGCACTTCCTCCTGAAGGCCGAGCGCGAGGGCCAGCCGCCGCGCACCGTGTCCGAAGACGCGATGGAGCTGATGCGCGCCTACAGCTGGCCCGGCAATGTCCGCCAGATCGAAAATGCGGTCCAGCGCCTGGGCCTCACCGCACGGTCCTCCGAGATCACCCGCTCCGAGGTCGAGGCCGTGCTGGGCAACCAGCCCGAGGCCGCGCCGGTGGTCGGCGGCGGCGGAGGCGAAACCCTGTCGACCTCGATCTCGCGCCACCTGCGCCGTTACTTCGACCTGCACGGCAACACCCTGCCGCCGCCGGGCCTCTACGGGCGAATCCTCAAGGAGATGGAGATGCCCCTGATCGAGATCGCGCTCGATGCGACGGGCGGAAATCAGGCCAAATGCGCCGATCTTCTCGGGATTAACCGTAATACATTGCGCAAGAAAATCACCGACCTTGATATTCGCGTGACACGGCGCCGCAAGTTGATGTAAAACTGCAACATGACTGTGGCGCTTCGGAAGCCTTGCCAGGTTCCAAGCCATATCTGGAGGTCTGGCGCATCCCGCGCCACAACCTGATGGGGGGATTGCGTGGCTGCAAAAGCACGCAGACTGACGTGGGAAAGGCTCGGGCGTCTTCGCCGGATGAAGCGCGTGCGCAATGCCGCCGCGTTCAGCCTCGTGGTTCTGGGCCCGGTGCTGGCGTTCCTGACCTATCTCGTCATGGGCCCGCTCGACCAGGGCAGCTCGTCCAACATCCTGCGCATCGTCCTTCTGGCCGACATGGTCTACATCATCATGGTCGCAGCACTGGTATTGCAGCGCGTGGTCCAGATGGTCGCCGCCCGCCGCCGCAAATCCGCCGGCTCCCGCCTGCACCTGCGCCTGACCGGCGTCTTCGCGCTGATGGCGCTTCTGCCCACCATCACCGTCGCCGTCTTCGCCACGCTTTCGGTGAACATGGGGCTCGAGGCGTGGTTCTCCGACAGGGTGGGGCGCGTCGTCGACACCTCCGTCGCCGCCGCCCAGGCCTATGAGGACGAGCACCGCCGCGACCTGCTGACCGATGCGCGCGCCCTGGCATCCCTGATCAACGCCACCAAGCGCGCCGCCGTCTTCCTCGACGATGGCGACATCCGCCAGATCCTGTCGCGCGGCCAGCGCGAAATCCAGCGCGGCCTGCGCGAGGCCTTCGTGATCGATGGCACCGGCGACATCCGCTCGCGCGGCGAACGCTCCTACCTCTTCGACTACGAGGAACCCTCGCGCGACATGTTCCAGGAGGCCAACGAAGAGGGCGTCGTCGTCATCCGCGACTGGGACAACAACGAATTCCGCGCGCTCCTGCCGCTGGAGGAAATCCCCGACCGCTACCTCTATGTCAGCCGCAATGTCGACGGCGATATCCTCAGCCTTCTAGACGACACCCAGGAAACCGCGCGCTTCTACCAGCAGCGCGAGGATGAACGCGACCGCGTGCTCTTCGAGTTCGGCGTGCTCTACCTCGGCTTCGCGCTGATCCTGATCCTCGCCGCGGTCTGGCTGGGCATGTGGTTTGCCGAACGCCTCAGCCGTCCGGTGGGCCGCCTGACCAGCGCCGCCCAGCGCGTGGGCGAGGGCGATCTGGATACCCAGGTGCGCGAAGAGGATGGCGACGACGAGATCGGGATGCTCTCGACCTACTTCAACCAGATGACCCGGCAACTGAAGCAGCAGCGCGACAGGCTCCTGACCAACACCGAGCAGATCGAGCGTCGCCGCAGGCTCTTCGATTCCGTTCTCGGGTCTGTGTCCTCGGGCGTGGTGGGCCTTGATGTGAAGGGCCGCGTCACCTTCGTCAACCGCGCCGCCGAACGCCTGCTCGACTGGCACGAGGACCAGCAATCGCTGGCACTCTCGGTGGCGATCCCGGAATTCGGCGCGCTCTTCGACCGGCTGAAAGACAGCAACACCGGCTTCGTGCAGGAGGAGATCAAGGTCAGCCGCTCGGGCCGGATGGAAAACCTGCTGGTGCGCATGTCCACCCGCACCAACGACGGCGGCCGGCGCGAGGGCTACGTGGTCGCCTTCGACGACGTGACCGACCTCGTGACCGCCCAGCGCATGGCCGCCTGGGGCGACGTCGCCCGCCGCATCGCGCACGAGATCAAGAACCCCCTGACGCCGATCCAGCTGTCGGCGGAGCGCATCAAGCGCAAGTTCACCCGCGTGCTGGACGACGAACAGGCCGCCAACCTGGAACAGCTCACCGACGTGGTCGTGCGGCAAACCAACGACCTGCGCCGCATCGTCGACGAGTTCTCCAAGTTCGCCCGGATGCCCGAGCCCCAGACCAAGGTCGAAAGCCTGACCAAGCTCCTGCGCGAGGCGGTCCTTCTGCAGGAGGCCGGCCAGCCCGACGTTACCTTCGAGACCACGCTCACCGACGATGCCCTGATGGCCGAGGTCGACGGCACCATGCTGCACCAGGCGCTGACAAACCTGATCAAGAACGCCGGCGAAGCCATTGAAAGCCTTTATGAAAAAGAGGGAGGTGACGGCCACGTCCCGCAGATCCGCGTGATCAGCCTGCGCGAGGACGACAGCGCCGTCATTCGCATTTCCGACAATGGCATCGGCCTGCCCGAGGACCGCTCGCGCCTGTTCGAGCCTTACGTGACGACGCGCGAAAAGGGCACCGGCCTGGGCCTGCCCATCGTCAAGAAGATCATCGAGGAACATGGCGGCAGCCTTGCGCTGGAAGACGCCGAGCCCTTCGCGGAGGGCGCCCGCCCCGGCGCCATGGCCATCATCCGCCTTCCCCTGACCCGGGCCGAGGCGGCGCCGGATGCCGATCCCGATACCGACCCGGACCCCGACTCCGATTTGAACGAATATGACCAACGACAGGCCGTATGAGGTGACCCATGAGTGACATCCTGATTGTCGACGACGAACGCGATATTCGAGAACTGATTTCAGACATCCTGCAGGACGAGGGCTTCACCACCCGCCTCGCCGGCAATTCCGACGAGGCCATGGCCGAGATCCGGAACCAGCCGCCGGGCCTGCTGATCCTCGATATCTGGCTGAAAGACAGCAACATGGACGGGATCGACATCCTCAAGGCGGTCAAGCGCGACTTTCCCGAGGTGCCGGTGGTCATCATCTCGGGCCACGGCAATATCGAAATCGCCGTGGCGGCGATCAAGCAGGGCGCCTACGACTTCATCGAGAAACCCTTCAACATCGACCAGCTGATGGTGGTGATCCGCCGCGGCATGGAAACCAGCCGCCTGCGCCGCGAGAACCTCGCGCTCAAGCGCCAGGGCAGCGGCCCGGCCGACATGCTGGGCGAAAGCCCGGCTTTCCGCACTCTGGTGAGCCAGCTCGACAAGGTCACGCGGTCGAATGGCCGGGTGATGCTCTCTGGCCCCGCCGGCTCGGGCAAGGAACTGGCCGCGCGCTACATCCACGCCAATTCCGACCGCGCGGCCGGCCCCTTCGTCTGCGCCGGCTGCGCCTCGATCGAACCCGACCGGATGGAAGAGGTGCTGTTCGGTCGCGAGGCCGAAGACGGCACCGTCACCCCGGGCCTTCTGGAAGAGGCCAATACCGGCGTGATCTATTTCGACGAGGTCGCGGACATGCCCCTGGGCACCCAGGGCAAGATCCTGCGCGTGCTGGTCGATCAGACCTTCCTGCGGGTGGGCGGCAGCGACAAGGTCCAGGTCGACCTGCGCGTCATCTCCTCCACCTCCCGCGACCTCGAGGCGGAAATCAGGGCGGAGCGGTTCCGCCGCGAGCTCTACCATCGCCTGAACGTGGTGCCGATCGCCGTGCCCAGCCTCGAGGACCGGCGCGAGGACATCCCCGTGCTGGCCGGCTACTTCATCGAGAAACTCAACGGCGAACAGGGCCTGCCGATCCGCGCCCTGGGCGACGAGGCGGCGGCTCTCCTGCAGACCATGCGCTGGCCCGGCAACGTGCGCCAGCTGCGCAACGTCATCGAACGCATCCTGATCCTGGGCGACAGCTCGGGCGACATCAACGCGCGCGAGATCCCCGGAGACAGCGCCACGCCCAGCGACGAGGGCCGGGTTGTCCTCTCGGGCACCGTGGCCACCATGCCCCTGCGCGAAGCCCGCGAGGCGTTCGAACGCGAATACCTGATGACCCAGATCAACCGCTTCGGCGGCAATATCAGCCGCACGGCGGAATTCGTCGGCATGGAACGCAGCGCCCTGCACCGCAAGCTGAAATCGCTGGGCGTGGTCACCGGCGCCAAGGGCGCGCGGCTCTCGGACGAGGAAGAGGACAGCCAGCAGGCCGCCACCGGCTGACCGGGCCGGGAGGCACGGGGCCGCCCATCTTCCTCTGGCCCCAAATATCCCCGCCGGAGGCAGACCCGAGGCGGCCTGCCGCCGAGACATCGAGCGCGCCGCAGGCGCTCCACCTGGTCACGCGGCCTAGTCCGGGTTCACGATCTGATATTTCCCGCCCTTGATCCGGATCGCGCAGGATTTCTCCGTCAGGGGCGGCTGGACCCGCGTCGCGGTGATCACCGTTGCCTCCACGACCTCGGGCGGGCAGGGCTTCAGGCTGACCTTCTCATACCCCTGGTCGGCCATGCACTGCCGGGCCACCCGCGCCCGCAAGCCTTCGTTGGCGTCATAGCGTTCCCACCGGCCCGGCGACAGAACGACCCGGACCGTCGTGCACGCGCCCGCCGCGTTGCAGGCCGGCCGATAGCCATAACTCGGGGGAATGTACCGCGTCAGCGTGCGCACCGGCACCTGGCGCAGGGCGTCCACGTCGCATTGCGTGCGGTCCCGGGCAACACCGCTCACCGGCGCGCCTTCCTTGTAATAGACGGTTGTCGGCAGGCACCCGGCCAACAGCAGGGCGACACAGGCAAAAAGAGCGACTCGGAACCTTTCCATGCCTTCAGCCTATCGGGCAAATCCCCGCAGGACAAAGCAATTGACCGTGACAGCCCCATCTGTCATGCAAAGCGCTCGATTGGGTCAATAAGGGCATAGCCCATGAAGGTCATCATCTGCGGGGCAGGGCAGGTCGGCTGGCAGATCGCGCGCCACCTGTCGGGCGAGCGCAACGACGTCACCGTGGTCGACAGCAACCCCGACCTGGTGCGCCGCGCCACCGAGACGCTGGACGTGCAGGGCATCAACGGGTTTGCCAGCTATCCCAACGTGCTCGACCAGGCCGGCGCGCGCGATGCCGACATGATCATCGCCGCCACCCATTCCGACGAGGTCAACATGGTCACCTGCCAGGTGGCGCACTCGGTCTTTTCCATCAACCGCAAGATCGCCCGCCTGCGCAGCCAGTCCTACCTGGACGCGATCTATTCCGATCTCTACCGCCGCGACCACATGCCCATCGACGTCGTGATCTCGCCAGAGCGCGAGGTGGCCGAGGCCGCCCTGCAACGCCTTGCCGCGCCGGCGGCCTTCGACACGGAAACCTTCATGGAAGGCAAGGCCCAGCTTCTCGGCCTTCGGATCGAGGATGACTGCCCGATCGTCAACACGCCACTGCGGCAGCTGACGGACCTCTTCTCGACGCTCGAAGTGGTGGTGCTGGCCATCCGCCGCGACGGCAAGCTCTTCGCCCCAGAGGCCGAGGACCAGCTTTTCGTGGGTGACGACGCCTATGTCTTCGCCCCCACCGAGGACGTGCCGCGCACCATGGAGGTGTTCGGCAAGACCTCGCAGACGCAGGAACGGCTGGTCATCATCGGCGGCGGTAATATCGGCCTCAGCGTCGCCAAGCGGATCGAGAAGCGCGGCAAGCGCACCCGCGTCAAGGTGATCGAGCGCGACCGCAGGGTGGCCGAACGCGCCGCCGACGCGCTGGAACGCACCATCGTCCTGAACGGCGACGGGCTCGACGCGCAACTGCTGGCCGAGGCCAACATCTCGCGCACCGATGCGGTGCTGGCCGTCACCGACGACGACAAGACCAACATGCTGGCCGCCGTGCGCGCCAAGGCCGAGGGCTGCCCCTTCGCCATCGCGCTGATCAACGACCCCACGCTTCTGCCGATGATGGAGCCCCTGGGCATCGACGCCTATATCAACCCGCGCTCCACGACCGTCAGCTCGATCCTGCGCCACGTCCGCCACGGCCGGGTGCGCTCGGTCTATTCCATCGGCGACGCCGAGGCCGAGGTGATCGAGGCCGAGGTCATGTCCACCTCCAACATCGCCGGCGCCGCCATCCGCGAGATCGACTTCCCCGAAGGCGTGCTGGTGGGCGGCGTGCTGCGCGACGGCAAGGTGCTCAAGCCCTCCGGCACCATGCGGATCGAGGCGGGCGACGTGGTGGTGATCTTCGCGCTGGCGTCGGATGTGGGCCGGGTGGAACAGCTCCTGCAGGTCTCGATTGATTTCTTCTGAGACATCGTCGCCGGGCCTGACCGCCCGTCTGCTGCGGTTTCCGCTCATTCTCGTGCTGACCGGGATCGCCAGCGTCGCCATGCTCGGCCCCGCGCTCCATGCCTTCGTGCAGGACGATCATTCCGTCGCCCGCGCCTTTCTCTATTCCAGCGTTTTCGGGATCACCTTCATCCTGCTCATCGGCCTCGCGATCTCCGGCCGCCGCCAGCAGGACAACACCGACATCCAGAACCTCGCCTCGCTGGCGCTGGCCTATACCGCGCTGCCGGTCTTTCTCGCGCTGCCCTTCTACGAGGGGCTCGAGACCACGCGCTTTCTCAACGCCTATGTCGAGATGGTGTCGTGCCTCACCACCACCGGCGCCACGCTTTTCGACAACCCCTCGCGGCTGGTCGACAGCCTGCATCTCTGGCGCGGTCTCGTCGGCTGGTTCGGCGGTCTGCTGATCTGGATCGCGGCCTCGGCGGTGCTGGCGCCGATGAACCTGGGCGGGTTCGAGATCACCGTCTCGGCCGAGCCGGGGCAGGGCGAGGATGCGCTCAGCCGCTTCCGCCGCGCCACCTCCGCCCGCCGCATCGCCCAGAGCACGCAGGCGCTGGCGCCGATCTACGTGGGGCTGACGGGCGTTCTGTGGCTCCTGCTGGTGATCGGCGGCGACCGCCCGCTCGTCGCCGCGATCCATGCCATGTCCACCATGGCCACCAGCGGCATTTCCGCCGTCGGCGGGGTCGAGAATGCCGGCAGCGGCTTTGGCGGCGAGATCGTGATCTTCCTGTTCATGTTCTTCGCCCTCTCGCGGCTGACCTTCTCCTCGGACACGCTGACCAGCCGCTCCACCAGCGTGCTGGGCGACCCCGAGTTCCGCATCGGCTGCGCCCTCGTTGTCGGCGTGCCGCTGATCCTCTTTTCGCGCCACTGGCTGGGGGCGTTCGACGTCGACCAGGTCGAGGACCTCGGCATGGCGCTTCAGGCGCTCTGGGGCGGCACGTTCACCGTCATGTCGTTCCTGTCCACCACCGGCTTTCAAAGCGCGGCATGGGAGGCAGCGCAAAGCTGGTCGGGCCTCGGCACGCCGGGCCTTCTGCTGATGGGGCTGGCGATGTTCGGCGGCGGCGTGGCCACCACGGCGGGGGGCGTGAAACTCCTGCGGATCTACGCGCTCTACCTCAATGGCCAGCGCGAGATGGAGCGTCTGGTGCATCCCTCGTCGGTGGGCCGCGCCGGGGTCCACACCCGCCGGATGCGGCGCGAGGGCGCGTTCGTGGCGTGGATCTTCTTCATGCTCTTCGCGCTGTCGCTGGCGCTGGTGACCGTGCTGATGGCCGCCCTGGGCGAGGATCTGCAGAACGCCATCGTTCTGTCCACCGCGGCCCTCGCCACCGCCGGCCCGCTGACCCAGGTCGGGGCCGACGCGCCCATCCCCCTGCTGGAGATGCGCCCGGCGGCCAAGCTGGTCTTTTCCGCCGCCATGGTACTGGGCCGGATGGAGACGCTGGCGCTGATCGCGCTGTTCAACCCCAGCCTGTGGCGCCGCTGACGCCCGGCGCAGGCCGGGCCAAGTTGCGCGCGTGTCACGGTCGTGACATATCTTCCCGGCAAGACGCCGCAACGATTTGATTTTTGGGCTGGAAACTCCGAAACGCCCACTCCATACTCCCTTGCGAGGGAGACCGGGGCCGCAACGCGCCCCACGCAAGAACAAAGGCTATAAAAACAATGGCGACAGACCGACAAAACCTGCAAGACGCATTTCTGAATCAGGTCCGCAAGACCAAGATTCCCGTCACGGTTTTCCTGATCAACGGCGTCAAGCTGCAAGGCGTGATCACCTGGTTCGACAATTTCTGCATCCTGCTGCGCCGCGACGGGCAGTCACAGCTTGTCTACAAACATGCCGTGTCCACCATCATGCCCTCCCAGCCGGTCAGCCTGTACGAGGGCGATGACGGGTCTTGACCCAGACCGACGTTTCGGACACTCGCGCCTGGGTCCTGCACCCCGACATTCCCGGTTCCGACCGCGAGCGTGATCCCACGCTCGCGCTCGAAGAAGCCGTGTCGCTGGCCCATGCCCTGCCGGGGCTGGAGGTGCTTGGCGGCTCGGTCGTGCGCCTGCGCGACCCGCATCCGGGAATGCTCTTCTCCAAGGGCAAGCTGGCCGAGCTGCAATCGCTGGTCGAGGACAACGAGGTCGAGCTGGTCCTGATTGACGGCCCGGTGTCGCCCGTGCAGCAGCGCAACCTGGAAAAGCAGCTGGGCGTCAAATTGCTGGACCGCACCGGCCTGATCCTTGAAATCTTTTCCGACCGCGCCGCCACCCGCGAAGGCGTGTTGCAGGTGGAAATGGCCGCACTTTCCTACCAGCGCACCCGCCTGGTGCGCGCCTGGACCCACCTGGAACGCCAGCGCGGCGGGCTGGGCTTCGTCGGCGGTCCGGGCGAGACCCAGATCGAGGCCGACAGGCGGGCCATCGACGAACAGCTCGTGCGCCTGCGCCGCCAGCTGGAAAAGGTCGTCAAGACCCGCACCCTGCACCGCGCCGCCCGCGCCAAGGTGCCGTTCCCCATCGTGGCGCTGGTGGGCTACACCAACGCGGGCAAGTCCACGCTGTTCAACCACCTCACCGGGGCCGAGGTCATGGCCAAGGACATGCTCTTTGCCACGCTCGACCCCACCATGCGCAAGATCGCCCTGCCGGGCGGCGGTCCCGAGGTCATCCTGTCCGACACGGTGGGCTTCATCTCGGACCTGCCCACCGAACTCGTCGCCGCCTTCCGCGCCACGCTCGAGGAAGTGCTGGCCGCCGATCTCATCGTGCATGTCCGCGACATCTCGCACCCCGAAACCGAGGACCAGGCCGGCGACGTGCACGAGATCCTCACCAGTCTCGGCGTGCTGGACACCACCCCGCAGATCGAGGTCTGGAACAAGATCGACCGCCTGTCGGCAGAGGACCGCACCCTGGTCGAGAACCGCGCCGCGCGCTTCGACAATGTCCAGCTTCTGTCGGCCATCACCGGCGAGGGCATGGACGCGCTCAGCGACACCATCATCACCCGCCTGGCGGGCGCGACCCATATCGAGACGTTCACGCTGGGCTTTGACGCGGGCCGCAAACGCGCCTGGCTCTTCGAGAAGGGGCTGGTCGAGGACGAGGTGCAGGACGAGGACGGCTACACCCTGACCGTGCGCTGGAACGAGACGCAGAAATCGCAATTCGACGGGCTTTGAGCGCCGCCGCTCGCGGCCTCGTGATTTGCGAAAACCGACGTGTACCCCGATCTAGCGGTTTCAGGCACCTGAAAGGACGCAAGACATGGCCAAGACCTTCCACGAACTCGCTTTCACCGACGCCGTCCGCGCCATGCAGGACAAACAGGGCTCTGCCGCCATGTACGCCCGCAGCCTTTCCCCCGATGCCCCCGCCGACGACCGTCTGGGTCCCAACGAGGCACAGTTCATCGCTCTGCGCGACGGCTTCTACCAGGCCACGGTCAGCGCCACGGGCTGGCCTTACGTCCAGTTCCGCGGCGGCCCGCGCGGCTTTCTCAAGGTGCTGGACGACAAGACGCTGGGCTATGCCGACTATCGCGGCAACCGGCAGTATATTTCCGCCGGCAACCTGGCCGACAACGACCGTATCTCGCTCATCCTGATGGATTACCCCAACAGCGCGCGGCTCAAGATCCTCGGCCGCGTGGCGATCTCGGACGACCCCGAGCTGATTTCCCGGCTGATGGACGAACGCTACAAGGCGCGCCCCGAACGGGCCGTGGTCATCACCGTCGAAGGGTTCGACTGGAACTGCCCCCAACATATCCCCGTGCGTCTGACGATGGAGGAACTGGGCCCGATCCTCGAACCCTTCCAGCAGGAGCTGGCCAACTTGCGCGCCGAGAACGCCGCGCTCAAGGCCCGTCTGGACGCGGCTCAGTCGCTGTGAACCAGCCGCAAATAGGGTCGTTCGCTGGGATGTGACAGCGGTGCCGGCCGCTCATGCCGGGCCTTCGGCGCAGGGGGCGCCAGCCGCACCTGCTCTTCGCTGAATCCCGACGCCGTCGCGTCGGTCAGATCGACCGCCGTCACCTGGCAGTCCACGATGCGGAACCGCCGCGGCGTCGCGCCGATCGGCCCGTCGGTCACGAAACAGCCCAGCGCGCGCGAGATATCGCCCAGGTCGCTGCGCAGCGGCAGCACGATCAGCGTCGCCGCCAGCGCCGGACGGCGGATGCCGCCGGGCGCGGTCAGGTCCAGCCGCAGCGTCGCGGGCCGCTCGAACAGCTCCACCATCGCATCGGCCAGCTGCGCCCGGTCCTCGGGCGCGATCAGCGCCGACAGGGGCATGCCGCGCACTTCCATGCCCATCACGTCCGACAGGTGCGTGCCGGCGATGCGCAGCCGGGCGATGCCGGGGGCGACCTTTTCGACGATGAAGGCATTGCTCAGCAGGCTCTCGATGCCGCGCGGGTCGATCTCGGTGCGCAGCGGCACGTCGCCGCCCCGTCGCATCGCCGACCAGTAGTCGACGAACTTGCGCAGGTCCGCCTCGCGCCGGCGGCGGGCCGCGCCTGCGCCCGGTAGCTGCAAGTCCGAAATCTTGTCCGGGAACGAGGTTCCAGAATCATCCGTCATCGGTCTTTCCCCATCCGGCGCTGGCGCCGGCCTCACCATGAATATTCCGATCCGAACGTGATCACGCGCCCGGAACGCCCCCGTGCGAGATCGACCCTGCGCCACTCCCGCGCGGTCCTGCACCGCCTTCAATTTGAATCAGATGCAGCTCGACTTGGAACAAGCTTGCCACAATTCTGCCCGAATTTGTTCAACTTTATTACCCAGTGGTTAACGCGGCTCCGCGCAGGGCGCTTGCGAAGGGGGCCTCGACAGACTAGGACACCTGCACGAGACCGGGCGTTTTCACGGCCCGCGCGCGAAGGATAGGCTGCACCGTGACAAAAGATCCGTCCCCCCTGATTTCCATGACCGGCTATGCCGCGGGGCAGGGGGCGCATGGGCGTTTCGGCTGGACGTGGGACCTCAGGTCGGTGAACGGGCGGGGCCTCGATCTGCGCCTGCGGGTGCCCGACTGGATCGAAGGGCTGGAAGCGACGCTGCGCGCGCGCCTGACCGGGGCGCTGTCGCGCGGCAATGTCACCCTCTCGCTGAAACTTCAGGCGCAGGACGGCGGCGCGGCCGCGCAACTGGACACCGCCCAGCTCGACCGCGTGCTGGCGGCAATGACCGAGATCGAAGCCCGCGCCATGGCGCTCGGCCTGTCGCTGGCGCCGTCCAATGCCGCCGACGTGCTGGCCCTGCGCGGCGTGTTCGAGCCGGGCACGCAGGCCGAGGACACCACCGCCCTGGGCAAGGCGCTGGTGGCGGATTTCGAGATCGTTCTGGACAGTTTCCAGTCGATGCGCCACCGCGAAGGGGCCGCATTGGCCGAGGTGCTGAGCGGCCAGCTTGCCCGGATCGCCGAGCTCACCGACGCCGCCGCCACCGCCGCCGAGGCCCGCCGCCCCGAGACCGAGGCCAATTTCCGCGCCGCGCTTCAGCGGGTGATGGACAATACCGACGGCGTCGAGGAAGCGCGCATCGCCCAGGAACTGGCCGTGCTGGCCGTGAAATCCGACGTCACCGAGGAAATCGACCGCCTGCGCAGCCACGTGGCCGCTGCCCGCGACCTCATCGCCAAGGGCAGCCCGGCGGGCCGCAAGCTCGACTTTCTCGCGCAGGAATTCAACCGCGAGGCCAACACGCTGTGTTCCAAGGCGCAAAGCCGCGACCTAACGAGCGTCGGGCTGGAGCTGAAAAGCGTGATCGAACAGATGCGCGAACAGGTGCAGAATGTCGAGTGACCTGCAAAACAGGGTTTTGCAGGTCATCCCGGACTTGATCCGGGATATCCCGGCAATTTCGCGCCACCCCGTCCCGGGCCTGACCCGGGACCTCATGCGTACAGGTTTTGCGCCGCCTTTGGCATCGCAACTCGGCAATCTACCCACACCGGAGGCCCCATGACAAACCGCCGCGGCCTTCTGATCATCCTCTCGTCGCCCTCGGGCGCGGGCAAGTCCACGCTGTCGCGCCGCCTGCGCGACTGGGACAGGACGATCTCGTTCTCCGTCTCCGCCACCACGCGGCCCCCCCGCGCGGGCGAGGTGGACGGGCAGGATTACCATTTCCTCGACGACAGCACCTTCCGCCGCCAGGTCGCGGCGGGCGAGATGCTCGAACACGCCCATGTCTTCGGCAATTTCTACGGCTCGCCGCGCGGCGCCGTGCAGGCCGCCATCGACGCCGGTCGCGACGTTCTGTTCGACATCGACTGGCAGGGCGCGCAGCAGATCCAGAACTCGGTTCTCGGCCCCCATACCCTGTCGATCTTCATCCTGCCGCCCTCGATCACCGAGCTGCATCGCCGGCTGGAAAGCCGGGGCCAGGACAGCCCCGAGACCATCGCCAAGCGGATGCAGAAAAGCTGGGACGAGATCAGCCACTGGGCCGAATACGATTATGTGCTGGTCAATGACGACCTCGAGACCACGGACACAGCGCTGAAGACCATCGTCTCGGCCGCGCGCCTGCGCCGCCTGCAACAGCCTGACCTGAATGCCCATGTGCAACGCCTTCAGGCCGAATTCGAGGAGAGATGAATGCCCATCTACGCGCTTGACGACGTAATCCCGCAACTGGAAGAGGGCGCCTGGGTCGCCCCCGACGCCAATATCATCGGCAAGGTCGTGCTGGAAGAAAACGCCTCGGTCTGGTTCGGCTGCACCCTGCGCGGCGACAACGAGCGTATCGTCGTGGGCCAAGGCAGCAACGTGCAGGAAAACGTGGTCATGCACACCGACCCCGGCTTTCCGCTGACCATCGGGCGCGGCTGCACCATCGGGCACAAGGCGATGCTGCATGGTTGCACGCTGGGGGAAAACACGCTGATCGGCATGGGGGCCACGGTGCTGAACGGCGCCCGTATCGGCAACAACTGCCTGATCGGGGCCGGCGCGCTGATCACCGAGGGCAAGGAGATCCCCGATGGCAGCCTCGTCATGGGCGCGCCCGGCAAGATCGTGCGCGAACTGGACGACCAGGCCATCGCCGCCTTCACGGCCACCGCGCTGCACTACCAGAAGAACGCCGCGCGCTACCGGGCGGGACTGCGCCGCCTCGACACGGAATGAACCAGGGCAATATCGCCACGCTTTTGCAGGCGATTCCCCTGGCTTCGGTTCTGGTCGGCCGGGGCGAGCGCATCCTTGGCGCCAATGACCGCGCCGTGGCGCTCTTGGGGCCGGGGCTGACCGGGCGCCATTTCATCACCGCCATCCGCCAGCCAACCGTGCTCGACGCGGTCGAGGCGTCCCTGCGCGACCGCGAGACGCGCCAGACGCGCTACCTCTCCAGCGCCGGCGCGCAGGACACCACCTTCATCGTCACATGCAGCCCGGTCGAAACCGAGGCGGGCTCGGGCGTGCTCTTGTGCTTCGAGGATGTCACGCATCTGGAACAGGTGGGCCAGATGCGCCGCGATTTCGTCGCCAATGTCAGCCACGAATTGCGCACGCCGCTGACCGCGCTCCTGGGCTTTATCGAAACCCTGCGCGGCCCGGCGCGCAACGACCCCGTGGCGACGGAGCGGTTCCTCGGCACCATGCAGGTCGAGGCCAGCCGGATGGAGCGGCTCGTGAAGGACCTTCTGTCGCTCAGCCGGGTCGAGGCGCAGGAACGCGTGCGCCCCACCGACCGGGTCGACCTGATCCGGCTGATCAATGCCGTGATCCACGCGACCCGTCCCATCGCCGAGGAGGCGGACGTGACCATCGCCTTCCGGACCGAGGTGCAGGAAATCCACGTGCCCGGCGATGCCGACCAGCTGCACCAGATCCTGACCAACCTGATCGAGAACGCGGTCAAGTATGGCGGCCCCGGCAAGACCGTCACCGTGACGCTTGAGGCGCATTCCGATCACCCCGCGCTGCGCGGCCCCTCGGCGGTGGTCTCCGTGGCCGACCAGGGTCCCGGCATCGAGGAGGTGCACATCCCACGCCTGACCGAACGCTTCTACCGCATCGACAGCCACCGTTCGCGCGAGATGGGCGGCACCGGGTTGGGGCTGGCCATCGTCAAGCATATCGTCAACCGCCATCGCGGCCGTCTGAAGGTCGAATCAGAGCTGGGGCAGGGCACCCGATTCGACGTGATTCTGCCTTCGCGCCCCGCGTCGCCCCAGGCCTGACGCACCCCCCATCCTGGCGCCGCGACGTCAACCGGAATTAATTCGGCGTTAACCTTCGCAAAAAGGGGTCTGTCATAAAACCGTTACAAAACCGTAACAAAAGCGTCGTGCCCGAGGCGTAGCAGGGCGCCAAGGTCGCCCGCTGCAAGGTGACCGGGATACATGGATATCAGGAGCTATATATGTCCTTCATGAAAATGACCGCCTCCACCCTGGCGATCGCGGCCGTTTCGGCCACCGCTGCCGCTGCACGTGACAACGTTCAGGTTGCCGGTTCCTCGACCGTTCTGCCCTATGCGTCGATCGTGGCCGAGCTCTTCGGCGAAAACACCGACTTCCCGACCCCGGTCGTGGAGTCGGGCGGCTCGTCGGCTGGCCTCAAGCGCTTCTGCGAAGGCGTTGGCGAAAACACCATCGACGTGGCGAACGCCTCGCGCGCCATCCGCGAAAAAGAGATCAAGGCCTGCGCCGACAACGGCGTGACCGACATCATCGAAGTGCGCATCGGCTATGACGGCATCGTCTTCGCCAGCCAGCAGTCCGGTCCCGAGTTCACCGCGTTCCAGCCCGCGGACATCTTCAACGCCATCGGCGCCAAGGTCATGGTCGACGGCGAAGTCGTCGACAACCCGCACAACAGCTGGGCGGACTTCAACAGCGATCTGCCCGATGCCGAAATCGCGATGTTCATCCCCGGCACCAAGCACGGCACCCGCGAAGTCTTTGAAGACAAGGTGCTGCTGGAAGGCTGCGAAGCCACCGGCGCCATGGAAGCCATGATGGAAGGCGGCATGAACGAGGACGACGCAGAGGATGCGTGCCTCGACGTGCGTCAGGACGGCAAGTCCGTGGACATCGACGGCGACTACACCGAGACCCTGGCGCGCATCGACGCCAACACCAACGGCATCGGCGTGTTCGGCCTGGCGTTCTACGAGAACAACACCGACAAGCTGAAAGTGGCCACGATGGGCGACGTCGCACCGTCGACCGAGACCATCGCCTCGGGTGAATACCCGGTGTCGCGCCCGCTGTTCTTCTACGTCAAGAAAGCGCATATCGGCGTGATCCCCGGCCTGAAGGAATACGCCCAGTTCTTCGTCGCCGACGAAATCGCAGGCCCCGGCGGCCCGCTGTCGAACTACGGCCTGGTCGCGGACCCCGAGCTGGCGGCCACGCAGTCGGCTGTCGAGGCCGAAGAAACCATGGGCAGCGGCTCCTGATAGCCTCTGACCACCGGGGGCGGCACAACCCGCCGCCCCCAACCCCTTTTAGGTAATTTTTCCAGACAGACGGATGGGGGCTCATGCCGACACTCTGGCTATTCCTGATCGTGCTTGGCATCGCGGCGGTGGGCTACGTGCTCGGTCGCGGGCGGGCGCTTCAAAGCGTGGGCGGCGACAACCGCAAGCTCCACTCCCTGCCGTCCTATTACGGCTCGAACGTCCTGATAAAAGTGGTCGTTCCCGCCTTCCTGCTTATGATAGCGTGGCTGCTGATCCAGCCCATCGTGGTCGGCAACACGATCTCGGGCATGATCCCCGACCGCTCGGTCGACAGCAAGGGCTCGCTGGGGCTGGTGATGGCCGAGGTGCGCCGCACTGCCGAAGGGCTCGACAA
This sequence comes from Roseovarius atlanticus, assembly GCF_019802205.1. Classification (GTDB taxonomy): domain Bacteria; phylum Pseudomonadota; class Alphaproteobacteria; order Rhodobacterales; family Rhodobacteraceae; genus Roseovarius; species Roseovarius atlanticus_A. The sequence continues at coordinate 1,382,194 of NZ_JAHVHQ010000003.1, read as the reverse complement.
TGCCGTGGCGCAGGGCCTGATGGACGAGGATTTCGTCACGAATGCCCGCGCTGACCTGGCCGACGTCACCCAGCGGCTCAAGAACGCCGGACAGATCGTCACCTCGGAGGTGACACAACCCATCCTGAACGCCGCCCAGCGCTACCGGGTCATGAACGCCACCGGCAACCTGATGATGACCGTCGCGGTGCTCGTGCTGGCCGTGCTCGGCGCGCTCTGGGGCCTGCGCGAATCCCATGGCGATTTCCGCGCCCGCAACACGGTCGAGCAGAGCATCCGCGCGCTCTTGATCGGTGCGGCCTCCATCGCCATCCTGACCACGGTCGGCATCATCCTGTCGCTCGTGTTCAACACCATCGAGTTCTTCCGCCTCTACCCGGCCTCCGATTTCTTCTTCGGCACCAACTGGGCGCCCAGCTTCTCGGGCCGGGGCGGCAGTTCCGACCTCGGCGTGCTGCCGCTCCTCTGGGGCACGTTCTACATCTCCATCGTGGCGCTGGCCGTGGCCGTGCCCATCGGCCTCTTCGCCGCCATTTACCTGTCGGAATACGCCACGCCCAAGGTCCGCTCGGTCGCCAAACCGCTGCTCGAGGTGCTTGCCGGCATCCCCACCATCGTCTACGGCCTCTTCGCCCTGCTGACCGTCGGCCCGCTCCTGCTCAAGGTCTTCGGCGATGACGGGCTCGGCATAATGCAGGCCGGCACCGCAGTCATGACCGCCGGCCTGGTGATGGGCATCATGCTCATCCCCTTCGTCAGCTCACTGTCGGACGACATCATCAACGCCGTGCCCCAGTCCATGCGCGACGGCTCCTACGGCCTCGGCGCCACGCAGTCCGAAACCATCCGCCAGGTGGTGCTGCCCGCCGCCCTGCCGGGCATCGTCGGCGCCATCCTTCTGGCCGCCAGCCGCGCCATCGGCGAGACCATGATCGTGGTGCTGGGGGCAGGGGCCGCGGCACGCCTCAGCCTCAACCCGTTCGAGGCCATGACCACGGTGACGGCCAAGATCGTCAGCCAGCTGACCGGCGACGCCGATTTCGCCTCGCCCGAGGCGCTGGTGGCCTTCGCATTGGGCATGACGCTCTTCATCATCACGCTCTGCCTCAACGTCTTCGCCCTCTACATCGTGCGCAAATACCGGGAGCAGTACGAATGACCGACGCAACGTTCAACGGCACCAGCGGCGGCGGTCGCGGCCGCTCCTCGCTCAGCACGGCCGACGCCAACACCAAGCGCCGCAACGCCGCCGAGAAACGCTTCCGTGCCTACGGGCTGACGGCGATCATCATCGGCCTGTTCTTCCTCGTGGTGCTGTTCTTCTCGATCATCCGCTCAGGCCTTCCGGCCTTCACCCACACCGTGGTCGAGATGGACTTCACCCTGACACAGGCACAGTACGAAGAGGCCGAAGACCAGCTCTTCAAGACCAAGGCCTATTCAAACCTCTTCATCGCCCAGCTTCAGCAGCAGCTGCAGGAACGCGGCATGGAAGTCGAGTTCGACGAAGCCGCCATCGAACGCCTCTTGGGCAAGGTCGGCGGCAACCTGCGCGAATACTACGCCGGCAACCAGAACCGCCTGGGCGAGCCGGTCCAGTTCTCGCTCTCCGCCTCCTCGCGCGTCGACGGCTATTTCAACGGCCGTGTCACCCGCGAAAGCATGCAGGACAGCCGGTTCCTCATGGCCTCGGACCTCGATCTGGTGGATGCGCTGCGCAACGCCGGCATCATCAAGTCGGAATTCAACTGGAACTTCATCACCGGCGCGGATTCCGGCGTCGACAACCCCGGCGGGGCCGGCATCGGCGCCTCGGTGATCGGCTCGTTCTTTATGATGCTGGTGGTGCTGGTCCTGTCGCTGCCCATCGGCGTCGCCGCCTCGATCTACCTCGAGGAATTCGCGCCGCAGAACCGCTTCACCGACCTGATCGAGGTGAACATCTCGAACCTCGCCGCGGTGCCGTCCATCGTCTTCGGCATCCTCGGCCTGGCGGTCTTCATCCAGTTCATGCACCTGCCGCAATCGGCCCCGCTGGTGGGCGGGCTGGTGCTGACGCTGATGACCCTGCCGACGATCATCATCTCGACCCGCGCCTCGCTCAAGGCGGTCCCGCCGTCGATCCGCGACGCGGCCCTGGGCGTCGGCGCCTCCAAGATGCAGGCCGTGTTCCACCACGTCCTGCCGCTGGCCATGCCCGGCATCCTCACCGGCACCATCATCGGCCTCGCGCAGGCCCTGGGCGAGACCGCGCCGTTGCTGCTGATCGGCATGGTCGGCTTCGTCGCCCGCGGCTATCCCGACGGCTTCGTCGCAGGCTTCACCGAGCCGAACTCGGCCATGCCCGCCCAGATCTACACCTGGGCCGCCCGCGCCGACGCCAGCTTTTACGAGAAAGCCTGGGGCGGGATCATCATCCTCCTGGTCTTCCTGCTGACCATGAACATCATCGCCATTATCCTGCGCCGCCGCTTCGAGCGCCGCTGGTAGAAAGGGACCGCGCCATGTACGATACGCCAAATACGGAGAGAGCCGTGGATCAGAAAGACATCAAATTCTCGGCCAAGGGCGTTCAGGTCTATTACGGCGACACCCATGCCATCAAGGACGTGGATGTCGCGCTGGAAGACAAGACCGTGACCGCTTTCATCGGCCCCTCGGGCTGTGGCAAGTCCACCTTCCTGCGCTGTCTCAACCGGATGAACGACACGATCGACATCTGCCGGGTCGAGGGCGATATCCTGCTCGACGGCGAGGATATCTACGACAAGAAAGTCGACCCGGTGCAACTGCGCGCCAAGGTCGGCATGGTGTTCCAGAAACCCAACCCGTTCCCCAAGTCGATCTACGACAACATCGCCTACGGCCCCCGCATCCACGGCATGGCCAAGTCCAAGGCCGACCTCGACGAGATCGTCGAGCGCGCCCTGCGCCGCGGCGCCATCTGGGACGAGGTCAAGGACCGCCTGCACGCCTCCGGCACGGGCCTCTCGGGCGGTCAGCAACAGCGTCTCTGCATCGCCCGCGCCGTTGCCACCGAACCCGAGGTGCTGCTGATGGACGAGCCGTGTTCGGCGCTCGACCCCATCGCCACCGCGCAAGTGGAGGAGCTGATCGACGAGCTGCGCACCGAATACTCGGTCGTGATCGTGACCCACTCGATGCAGCAGGCCGCCCGCGTCAGCCAGAAGACCGCCTTCTTCCACCTCGGCAACCTGGTGGAATTCGGCGAAACCGGCAAGATCTTCACCAACCCCGAAGATCCCCGCACCGAAAGCTACATCACCGGCCGGATCGGCTAAGGAGCGCACCTCATGAACGACGAACACATCTCATCGGCCTTCGACCGCGACCTCGAAACCGTCCAGGCGCTGATCATGAAGATGGGCGGCCTGGTGGAAGAGGCGATCATGAACGCCGCCATCTCGCTCGACACCCGCGACGAGGAACTGGCCGAAAAGGTCCGCGCCGGTGACCGCGTGATCGACGACCTCGAGGAACAGATCGACCAGGAAACCGCGCGCACCATTGCCCTGCGCGCACCCACCGCCATCGACCTGCGCGTCATCCTGACGGTGATGAAGATCGCCTCCAACCTCGAACGCATCGGCGACTACGCCAAGAACATGGCCAAGCGCACCACGGTGCTCGCGCAGATGAGCCCGATCACCGGCGCCACCGCCTCGCTGCGCCGCATGGCCCGCGAAACCGAACGGATGCTGCGCGACGTGCTCGACGCCTATATCCAGCGCGACGCGGCGCTCGCCCGCGAGGTCATCCAGCGCGACCACGACGTGGACCAGATGTACAACGCGCTCTTCCGCGAATTCCTGACCTTCATGATGGAAGACCCGCGCAACATCACGCCCTGCATGCACCTGCACTTCATCGCCAAGAACACCGAGCGCATGGGCGACCACGTCACCAACATCGCCGAACAGGTGGTCTACCTCGTCACCGGCACCATGCCCGACGACAACCGCCCCAAGAGCGACAAGACCTCGCTCGATCCCAAGGTCTCGCCGCAGGTCGGCGCATAACGAAGGACAACAGACGTCATGGCAAGCGATCAGCCCAGCGTACTTCTGGTCGAGGATGAACCCGCGCAGCGCGAAGTGCTGGCCTACAACCTCGAGGCCGACGGCTTTGCCGTGACCCGCGCCGAGAACGGCGAGGAAGCCCTGATGCTGGTCGAGGAGGCCGCGCCCGACCTCATCCTCCTGGACTGGATGCTGCCCAACGTGTCCGGCATCGAGGTCTGCCGCCAGCTCAAGACCCGCTCGGAAACGCGCAACGTGCCGATCATCATGCTCTCGGCCCGCTCCGAGGAGGTGGACCGCGTCCGCGGGCTGGAAACCGGGGCCGACGACTACGTGATCAAGCCATACTCGGTGATCGAACTCATGGCCCGTGTCCGCGCGCAACTGCGCCGCACCCGGCCATCGACAGTGGGCGAAAGGCTGGAATACGAGGATATCATCCTCGACTCCGAAACCCACCGCGTCACCCGTCAGGGCGAGGGGCTGAAGCTGGGTCCGACCGAGTTCCGCCTGCTCTCGACCTTCATGGAAAAGCCGGGCCGGGTGTGGAGCCGCGAACAACTGCTCGACCGTGTCTGGGGCCGCGACATCTATGTCGACACCCGCACCGTCGACGTCCATATCGGCCGGCTGCGCAAGGCGCTCTGCCAGCACGGCGGCGCCGACCCGCTGCGCACGGTGCGCGGGGCAGGGTACTCGCTCGGCTGACGGCACGGCCCGTGACCCGCGCCGGGATATGAGTATTTTCAGCAAGAAAAAGCCGGGCGCGACCTGCTGCTTTTTCTTGCCGAAAAATACTCGAATCAAAAAATAAAGCGTGGCGCAGCCACTCGATATGGCTGGTTGCGCTCCGCCTAGGCCTGTCTACTCTGTCGCTGTGGACCGGACCGCAAAGGACGCAGATCATGCCCCCACTTCACGACAAGGTCGCCCTCGTCACAGGCACCTCCGCCCCCAACGGAATCGGGCAGGCCATCGCCCGCAGGCTGGCAGAGGACGGCGCGCATGTGGTCGTCACCGATCTCGGCGGCACCATGGAGGTCGACGGCGTCGCCACCCCGCGCCTCTCGCTGCTGGAAACGCTCGTCGCCGACCTCGATCCCAGGGGCACGGCGCTGGAACTGGACGTCACCGATGCCGCGCAGGTCGACGCGGTCGTGGCGGAGGTGCAGCGCAGGCTGGGGCGCGTCGACATCCTCGTCAACAACGCCGGCAGCCTCGCGGGCGCGGACAATTTCATGTCCACCACGCCCGCCCAGTGGACCAGCAGTTTCAACGTCAACCTCCTGGCTCCGATGATGCTGTCGCGCGCCGTGATCCCGGGCATGCAGGCCGCCGGGGGCGGACGGATCATCAATATCGGCTCCACCGGCAGCCTGGGCGCCGAACCCGGGTTCGGCGCCTATACGGCGATGAAACACGGGCTGGTGGGCCTGACCAAGACGATCGCGGCCGAGTTCGGCCCCGACAACATCCTGTGCAACATCGTCTGTCCCGGCTACATCGCCACCGACATGCACATGGCCGCCAACACGCGGATCGCGGGCGAACGCGGGCTCAGCCTGGAAGAGGTCAAGGCGCAGCGCTACGCCAGCGTGGCGCTGCGCGACGCGGGCCGGCCTGGCGACGTGGCCGATGCCGTGGCCTATCTGGCCGGCCCAAACGCACGCTATGTCACCGGAATCACGCTGCCGGTCTCGGGCGGCGTGCCTTACGGCATTTGAGCTTAGAGTTTCACCGGGGCAGGGGGTCTTCCTCCTCGGCCTGCGGCGCCAGCCAGTCGCGGAACTTGATCACCGCGCTGTCCTGCGCTTTTTCCTCGGGCCAGACCAGGTGATAGGCGCCGGGGCTGTCGGTGCGCCCGCCCCAGACGGTCACCAGCTTGCCGGTCGCCAGGTCCTGCTCGGCCAGGTAATCCGGCAATAGCGCCACGCCCAGCCCGTGCAAGGCGGCCTGCGTGATGGTCGAGAACTGGTCGTAGATCGTCCCCGCCACCGTGCCCGTCTCGACCCCGTGCGCCGCGAACCACGCGCGCCACGCTTCGGGCCGGGTCTCGATATGCAGCAAGGGCAGGGACAGCACGTCCCGCGCCCGCGTCACCGCCGTCCGCTCCAGCAGCGCGGGCGCGGCCACCGCCACCACCGCCTCGTTCTTCAGCCGCAGCGATTGCGTGCCGGGCCAGCGCCCACTGCCAAAAAGTATCGCCGCATCAAAAGGTTCCGCGCCAAAGTTGAACGGTTTCAACCGGGTCGACAGGTTCAGCGTCACCTCCGGGTGCGCCGCGGCAAACTCCGGCAGGCGCGGCACCAGCCAGCGCATCCCGAAGGTCGGCAATATCGCCAGGTTCAGGCTGCCGCCCCCGGGATTCAGCGCCAGCTTCAGCGACGCTTGGCTGATCCGGTTCAGCGCGGCGCGCGTCTCGCCGGCGTATTCCCGCGTCTCCGGCGTCAGCCGCACGCGCCTCCCTTCGCGCACGAAGAGAGGGACGCCCAACTGGCTCTCCAGCGTCTGCAACTGCCGGCTCACCGCGCTCTGGCTCAGGCTCAACTCCTCGGCCACCGCCGTCAGGCTGCCCAACCGCTCCAGCGCCTCCAGTGCGCGCAGCGCGCCGAGGGATGGCAGAAAGCGGCGGGGCAGGGACATTATGCATTTTCCTCATGAATCTATACCGAATTGCCGCTTTTTATTGCGCTTATCTCAGGATAAATTCAACCCGAACCCGTTTCATCCCTGCCAAAGGAGCCCGCCATGAGCCTCGACGCCCCCAAACTTCGCGACAAGGACAAGCCCGACCTCGCCGGGTTCGACTGGGCCGATCCCTTCCTGCTGAACGCCCAGCTGGAAGAAGACGAGCGCATGATCGCCGACAGCGCCCGGACCTTCGCGCAGGAAACCCTCCAACCCAAGGTCAAGGACGCCTACGCCTCGGAAACCTCCGACCCCGGCATCTTCCGCGAGATGGGGCAGATGGGCCTTCTGGGCACCACCATTCCCGAGGAATACGGCGGCCTTGGCGCCAATTACACCACCTACGGCCTCGTCGCGCGCGAGATTGAGCGCGTGGATTCCGGCTATCGCTCGATGATGTCCGTGCAATCCAGCCTGGTGATGTATCCCATCTACGCCTATGGCAGCGAGGAACAGCGCCAGAAATACCTGCCCGGCCTGGCCTCGGGCGAACTGATCGGCTGTTTCGGCCTGACCGAGCCCGACGCCGGGTCCGATCCCGCCGGCATGAAGACCCGCGCCGAGAAGACCGACACCGGCTACCGCATCTCCGGCTCCAAGATGTGGATCTCCAACGCCCCCATCGCCGATGTCTTTGTTGTCTGGGCCAAGTCCGACGCCCATGACGGCAAGATCCGCGGCTTCGTGCTCGACAAGGGCATGAAGGGGCTTTCCGCGCCCAAGATCGGCGGCAAGCAGTCCTTGCGCGCCTCCATCACCGGCGAGATCGTCATGGATGGTGTCGAGCTGGGCGAAGAGGCACTTTTGCCCAATGTTCAAGGGCTTAAAGGCCCCTTTGGATGTCTCAACCGCGCTCGCTACGGCATCGCCTGGGGCGTCATGGGATCGGCCGAGTTCTGCTGGCACGCCGCACGCCAATACGGCCTCGACCGCAAGCAGTTCAAGCGTCCGCTGGCGCAGACCCAGCTCTTCCAGAAGAAACTCGCCGACATGCAGACCGAGATTACATTGGGTCTTCAGGCAGCCCTCCGAGTGGGTCGCCTGATGGACGCCGCCCAGGCCGCGCCCGAGATGATCAGCCTCATCAAGCGCAACAATTGCGGCAAGGCGCTCGATATCGCGCGGCAGGCCCGCGACATGCATGGCGGCAACGGCATTTCCGAGGAATTCCACGTCATCCGCCACATGATGAACCTGGAAACCGTCAATACCTACGAAGGCACGCACGACGTGCACGCGCTGATCCTCGGGCGCGCGCAAACCGGGCTTCAGGCGTTTTTCTGAAGCCATAACAAGGCGGTGCAGGGCAGGGGGCTGCCCTGCTCTATTGCCTTTGCCGCGCGTATTCGCTCAGCACAAGCAGACCGCCCGCAATCGCCCAGTTCTTGACGAAGATCGACATCTGCCAGCCATCCTCGGGCTGGAAATGGAAAATGCTGGTGACCATGCAATAGACCGCCAGCGCCAGCGCAACCCAGCGCGTCGCATATCCCAGCAACAGCGCCAGTCCCGCAACCGCGTTGAACACCAGCGCCGGCCAGATCAGCGCGCCGGGCAGCCCCAGATTGCCCAGCAAAGCCATGCCTTGCTCCGGCGCCACGGCTTTCTGCACCGCGCCGGCCAGGAACAGCGCCGCGATCAGGCCGCGCCCGATCCGCAGGGTCCAGGATATGTCTTGCGCGATGGCGGCCATGGCCCAACTCCGTCATTGTCCTTTCAAGCCACGACCGTCCCGGCCAGAAGTTTCACCAGGGTTTTAAGCGAGAAAATCTCGGGGGCAGGGCCTATCCCGACTGGCCCGGGGTGCGCCCGGTCATGGCCCGGAACACCGCCGTCATATGCGACTGGCTGGAAAACCCGCAGTCCAGCGCGATATCCGCCAAGCCTTGCCCGGACCGTGCCGCGATCAGATCTTCGGCGCGCTCGACCCGCAGAGACAGGATATGTCGATAGGGCGTTCGCCCCGTGGCGCGTTTGAAAATCGCGGTGAAATGCGAGGGGCTGTGACCGCTGATCGCCGCCAGGTCGGCCACCGTGATCCGCTCGTGCAGGCGGGCGCGTATCGCCTCGTCCAACCGCAGCAGGGTGCGGCGCGACAGCGTCACGCTCTTGTGTCGCGGCGCGGATGCAACCGCCAGGTGGCGCAAGCGATCTGTCAGAAGCTGTAGCGCACTGTCCGCAAACAGGTCGCACCCAAGCCCGTCATCGCCGCCCTCCCGCCAGAGCGTGTCGCACAACTCTCCAAGCAGCGGGTCCCGGAAGGGTGCGGCGTAAAGCGACCCGAACCTTTCGGCCGTGGCCTGGCCCATCGGATCGTCCGGCGTGGCGAACATCGCGACCGGCAGGCAAATTCCCAGGAATCCGTGACGATCCGACAGCGTGACATCCGACGCGGCCCCCGCAGGCACCAGCGTCAGGTCATCCCTGCGCCATGTCCCGCGCCACCGTCCGGCGCCCCAGTCGAACCGCGCTTCCCGCGCGCCCTTGCGCGCCAGGTACAGCAGCAGGTTGGGCAGCGCCGGGTCCGGGAAATGCCCGTCCGGCTGTTCGGCGGCAAACATGGCGACAGGTGCGCGCCCGACCAGCTTGCGATCCGTCATGTACCGGGCATAGGGACCGCGCTGGTAATAATCCGCGTGGTCCGCATAAATCGCATCGTGCTGGGGCAGGGTCATCCTCCATCCGGCGGCCACGGGTGTATTTTATCACCGGCCGTTGGATCCTGAAAGACGCATCGCATCCAGGCGCATAGTCTGGGCAGATCAACGCAGGCAGATCATATCGAAGGCTCAGGCAGTGACAGGCATGACAACATTCCCAAAAGACGTTCTGGCGCGTCTCATCGCGACCACCGTCACATCGATCATTCTCGCGGCGCCGGAAGCGCGCGCGGACCCGATCTTTGACGAACAGGGTCCGTTCCGTCCGGGCGAGGGCTTCGGTATCCCGGCGACCTGCGCAACCATGCCCGACTGGATCGACCGCGCGCCGGAGTATCACGGCCGGATCAGCATGGTCATCGAAGGACCCATCGCCGAAAGCCATTGGGACGGCGCGCTGGCCTATCTCATCATGTGCCAGCCCGACGAGGTTCAAGTGATGTGCGTGACCTATTACCGGAAAGACGCTGACGACGAGCCGGTCCAGTTCGCGGGCGGCTACAACCGCGTCGGAGAGCGCCAGATCATGCTCGACCCGTGCCTTGTCTATCCGGTCGGGGCCGCGCCGGACTAGGGCGCACGGGCGTCCATGCCGAACCATCGACGCACGGGAGTCCTGAGACGGCCTGTGTCGCGCCTGGGTGCAATAAGCGCATAATCAGTATTATGTTAAATACGTAGGTGCCCCGAATAGCACGCACGGCTCCGTAAAACCCTTGTGCTTCCGGCACTTGGTCAAATCTCCTCGCCCTCGTGCCGCGCCTGTCATCCCCGATGCCACAGTCCCGTACAGGGTGCCACACCCCGCAACTCTCACTCGACACCACCGTATGTCACGGTCTATGACGTAGCGGAAAGGACGCGCGCCGCATGACTTCCATACTGATCCTCAACGGACCGAACCTCAACCTGCTGGGCACACGCCAGCCCGAGGTCTATGGCACCACGACTCTGAGCGACATCGAGGCGCAGTGCCACGCTGTTGCCGAGGATCTGGGAGTCACGCTCGCCTTCGCGCAATCCAACGCCGAAGGCGCGCTCGTCGACAAGATCCACGACGCCCGCGGCACGCATCACGGGCTCATCCTCAACGCCGGCGCCTATACCCACACCTCCATTGCCCTGATGGATGCGATCTCGAGCACAGACATTCCCACGATCGAGCTGCATCTCAGCAACATCCACGCCCGCGAGGAGTTTCGCCACACGTCCTACATCGCCAGGGTCGCGGTCGGCGTGATCTGCGGCTTCGGCGCCCATGGCTACACGCTGGCACTTCAGGCCATGGCACGGCACCTGGAGACCGGCGCATGATTTCCACGACCCATCTCAACGCGCTCCTGAACGCGCCCAGCATCGAAGAGCTCTGGGACATGCACGTGGCGCAGATGGCCGATTACGGCTTCGACCGGCTGATCTACGGCTTCACCCGCTACCGCACGCCGACCTCGCTGGGCGATCCGGACGATTTCGTCCTGCTCAGCAACCAGACGCCCGAATACATGAACACCTTCATCGGCGAGGGGCTCTATCACCATGCGCCGATGGTCCGCTGGGCGCTCGACAACGAGGGCGCCTGCTCGTGGCGCGTCCTGGCCGAGATGCTGGAAACCGAAACGCTGACCCCGCAGGAACGCAAGGTGGTCGATTTCAACGCCTCCATGGGCGTCACCTGCGGCTACTCGATCAGCTTCAAGTCGATGTCGCCGCGCACCAAGGGGGCTATCGCGCTGACCGCCCATGCCGATCACGACCAGGCCGACTGCGACAAGCTGTGGGAAGAGCATGGCGACGACATCGTCCTGCTCAACAACATCGTGCACCTGCGCATCCTCACCCTGCCCTACGAGGCGCCGGGCCGCTCCCTGACCCGTCGCCAGAAAGAGGTGCTGGGCTGGGTCGGCGACGGCAAGACGATCCAGGACATCGCCCTGTTGATGGAACTGACGCCCGCCACCGTGGAAAAGCACCTCCGCCTCGCCCGCGAAGCGCTCAGCGTCGAAACCACCGCCCAGGCGGTGCTCAAGGCCGCGTTCCAGAACCAGATCTTCGTGCTCCACACCTGACAGGCGACAATTTCCGGCATGGGTGTCCCTGCCAGGGCGCCACGATATTGCGAAATTCTCAAGCCATTTGAATGATTTTACCGTTTGGTAAGGATTCCCCTACTTTCTCAAATTGACGTTACGTCGCAAAGTGGCCACGTTCCGTGAGTGGTGGCTTTTAAGCCTGGGAACATGGGTCGGCGCCCCCTGTGATATCAGGTGAGTACCCGGCCTGCCGGTTTGTCCGGGGGCCGGTCGGTTTGCCTATTTCTCGGCGGATCGACCGGATTTGCCTGCACCGTCTCATCCCGTTTCAGGTGCTGGGAACAACGGTGTCGCCCGCCCGGGCGGCACCGTTTTTCATGGCCTCCTGCCCTCCCCGATGCGAAATGTGATCCTCGCTGACCGTCCCGGCGTCCGGCGCCGGCATGGTCAGCCACCCCGATGCCCAGCACGGCGGCGGCGCCGTCTCATGGTCGCACCGTCCGTCCTCCTCCCGCCACCACCACAACAGCGGGCAGGCGTTCGCAAACGCGACCCTGCGACAGCGACGAGGCACCATCGCTTGCAGGATCGCGCGGCCCACGGCCAACAACACATCGCGCGCCCTCTCGGCGGGATGTGGCAAGCCCCTGCCCGCGCACGCTCCGGCCACCACACGCGCGCCGCTCAAACGAAAAAGCGCGCCCCGATCCCGGAACGCGCGCTGTCTTCCTCTGGCCGAAAATATCCCGGGGGGTGCGGGGGGCTGGCCCCCCGCTTCGAACCAAGAGCCCGAGGGGCCGGCCCCTCGGTCCCACGGTCAAGGCAATCTCAGCCCTGCGCCGCCTTGGCGACTTCCTCGGCGAAATTCTCTTCCTTCTTCTCGATCCCCTCGCCCACTTCCATGCGGATGAAGCCGGTGATCTCGACACCCGCCTCGGCGGCGGCGGCGCCGACGGTCACGTCGGGGTTGATGACGAAGGACTGGTTCACCAGCGTGATCTCGGACATGTACTTCTTCATGCGGCCTTCGATCATCTTCTCGATCACCTGCTCCGGCTTGCCGGATTCGCGGGCGATGTCGATCTGCACCTGGCGTTCCTTGTCGACCACGGCCTGGTCCAGCTCCGCCTCGTTCAGCGCGGCGGGGTTGGTGGCGGCGATATGCATCGCGACCTGGCGGCCGAATGCCTCGTCACCACCCTTCATGGCGACCAGCACGCCGATCTTGCCCATGCCGTCGGTGGCGGCGTTGTGGATATAGCTCACCACGGTGTCACCCTCGATCTTCTCCATGCGGCGCAGGCCCATGTTCTCGCCGATCGTGGCGATCTTGTCGGTGATGATGTCCGACACGGGCTTGCCGCCGATCTCGGCCTTCTGCAGCGCTTCGAGATTGGCCACGCCCACGGCGGCGCCGGCGATCTCGGCCACCATCTTCTGGAAGTCGGCATTCTTGGCGACAAAGTCGGTCTCGGCATTCACCTCGACGGCGACGCCGGTGCCGCCGGTCACGCTGACGGCCACCAGGCCCTCTGCGGCGGTGCGGCCCGATTTCTTGGCGGCCTTCGCCAGGCCCTTGGTGCGCAGCCAGTCAACCGCGGCCTCCATGTCGCCATCGGTTTCGGTCAGCGCTTTCTTCGCGTCCATCATGCCCGCGCCGGTCTTGTCGCGCAGTTCTTTCACACTTGCAGCTGTGATCGCCATCTTGGCTCTCCTCGAATATTGGGGCTGTCATGGGCGCGGCCTGTCCCGCGCCCATTTTCCATAAGCAAAGTATAGGTTTCGTGACAGGCTCAGCTGTCAGCGGCCTCTTTCTTGACCTCTTCGGCGGACTCGATGTCCAGCGGCGCGTCCTTCGACATGGAGTCGTCATGCATCGCCTCGTCGCTCGGCGCGGGGGCCTCCGCCGCCGGGGCCGGCGCTTCGCTCACGGCCTCCTCGGCCGGGGCCTCTTCCATCGCGCCCAGATCGATCCCGGCCGCACCCATCTGCGCCGACATGCCGTCGAGCGCCGCGCGGGACACCAGGTCGCAGTAGAGCGAGATCGCACGCGCCGCGTCGTCGTTGCCGGGGATGATGTAATCCACGCCGTCGGGCGAGCAGTTGGTGTCGACCACGGCCACGACCGGGATGCCCAGCTTGTTGGCTTCGGCCACGGCCAGTGCTTCTTTCTTGACGTCGATCACGAACAGCAGGTCGGGCACGCCGCCCATCTGCCGGATCCCGCCCAGGCTGGCCTGCAGCTTCTCCTGGTCGCGCTCGAGGCCCAGGCGTTCCTTCTTGGTCAGGCCTTCCGCGCCGCCTTCCATGATCTCGTCGATCTCGTTCAGGCGCTTGATCGACTGGCTCACGGTCTGCCAGTTGGTCAGCGTGCCGCCAAGCCAGCGGTGATTCATGTAATATTGCGCGCATTTCTCGGCCGCCTCGGCGATCGGCGCGCTGGCCTGCCGCTTGGTGCCCACGAACAGAACGCGGCCGTTCTTGGCCACGGTCTCACGGATGACGTTCAGCGCCGCGTCGAGCATCGGCACGGTCTGCGTCAGGTCCATGATGTGGATGCCGTTGCGCGCGCCATAGATGAACTCGCCCATACGGGGATTCCAACGCTGCGTCTGGTGGCCGAAGTGAACGCCAGCTTCAAGCAGCTGACGCATGGAGAACTCTGGAAGAGCCATGGTCGTTTTCCTTTCCGGTTTGCGCCTCGGTACGGGGATGAGAAGCGGATGCTTCAACCGGTGGACCTTCGGGGATGTCTCCCCCGAGAGGCCCGCCCATACCTGCGGGATTGAATGGCGCGCGTATAACGGGCAATCTTCCCCGGCGCAAGCCCTCATATGCACGCCGCCTCCACGGGCGCGCGCCGAAATCTTTCAAAGATTTCGTCTCGTTTTCTTTGAAAGAAAACGCCCCCGCCCTACTCGTCGCATCCACCCGAAAGGTCGCGCGCCACGGCCCCAAGCTCGGGTGCCGCCCCGGCCAGCATGTCGTCCAGCGCCTCCGTTCCGACCGGGGCATAGAACCACGCGGCCACGTCCCAGACCACCAGCCACCGCGCGCACCAGCCCAACGGCGCTTCCTCGGGCGACAGGTCCCCGGTCCCGCTGGCCGCAAGCCCCCAGCGCCACCGGCCCTCCGCACCGTGCGCGCCGAACTCCGGCCCGGTCACGTCGAATGCGGATATATCGAACGGATGCGCATAGTCAGGGTCCAGCACCGCATCCCGCAGCCAGTCGGCGGGCATGTCGATCCGCCCCGCATAGGCTTCCAGCAGCCCCGGCAGCACATGCGCCCGCCGCTCCCGGCGCACCCGCGCCTCCTGCCCCGACAAATCCGCCACCGTCCCCAAAAAGTCGAACGCCCCCTCCCCCGGCGCCGCGCTCAGGTTGGCGAAGGCGGAAAACACCTCGGCCCGCCTGTCTACGGGCGTCACCTCGGCAAACCAGGACGCGGGCAGGTTCGCGGCCACCGCCGCCGCCGCCAACAGCGCCAGCACGGGTTTCAGAGGGATGCGAAAGCGGCGTGTGTCGTCCATCCCTGCACCCTACGCCGCGTCACCGCCCCCCGCAAACCGCTTGCCCTCTCCTGCCCGGGCGGTGCAAATGTCCCCATGACGCGCCTGCCCGACATCCTCTGCATCGGCTCGGTCCTCTGGGACATCATCGGTCGTGCCCCCAGCGCCATGCGGCCCGGCGCCGACGTGCCCGGCCGCATCACCCGCGGCCCCGGGGGCGTCGCGCTCAACATCGCGCTCAGCCTCGCACATTTCGGCCTGCGCCCCGCCCTGCTCAGCGCCGTGGGCCGCGACGCCCCGGGCGAGGAACTGCTGGCGCTCTGCGCCGCGCGCGGCCTCGACACGTCCCATGTCTGGCGCGCATCCGAACTGCCGACGGATCAGTACATGGCCATCGAAGGCGCGGGCGGGCTGGTGGCGGCCATCGCCGACGCCCATTCGCTCGAAGCCGCCGGAGACCGGATTCTCGCTCCGCTGCACGACGGGACATTGGGAAGCGCCGCCCATCCCCATTCCGGCCCCGTCGCGCTCGATGGCAACCTGACCACGACCATGCTGACGCAGATCGCCCACGACCCGGCCTTTTCCGCCGCCGACCTGCGCATCGCCCCCGCCTCGCCGGGCAAGGCCGAGCGCCTGCTGCCCTTCCTGCAAACCGGGCGCGGCATCCTCTACGTCAACCTCGAAGAGGCCGGCATCCTCTGCGGTCGCGCCTTCGCCACCGCGCCCGAGGCCGCCGAGGCCCTGATCGCACGCGGCGCGGCGCGGGCCATCGTCACCAACGGCGCCGCCCCCGCTGCCGATGCCGGGCCGGACGGTGTCCTGACCGGCCAGCCCCCGCCTGTCCTTGTCACCCGTGTCACCGGCGCGGGCGACACCTTCATGGCCGCCCACATCGCCGCCGAATGCACCGGCGCAAGCCGCGCCACCGCCCTCGACCGCGCGCTTCAGGCCGCCGCCACCCACGTTTCCAGCGAGATCGCCCCATGACCACCCTGCCCTTGCAATTCTCGCCCGAGGTCGCCGCCGCCCGCGCCGAGGCGCGCCCCATCGTGGCGCTCGAAAGCACCATCATCACCCACGGCATGCCCTTTCCCCAAAACCTGGAAACCGCCCGCCAGGTCGAGGAGACGGTGCGCGACGCCGGCGCCACCCCGGCCACCATCGCCGTGCTTGAAGGGCAGTTGCATATCGGCCTCGACGACGGTCAGCTCGACGCCCTCGCCCGGGCGCAGAACGTCGCCAAGCTCAGCCGCGCCGACCTCGCCGTCTGCATGGCCACCGGCGGCACCGGCGCCACCACCGTCGCCGCCACCATGATCGCCGCTCATGCTGCCGGCATCGCCACCTTTGCCACGGGCGGCATCGGCGGCGTGCATCGCGGCGCCGAACTCAGCTTCGACATCTCCGCCGACCTGCAGGAACTGGCGCAAACCCCCGTCACCGTGGTCTGCGCCGGGGCCAAGGCCATCCTCGACCTGCCCAAGACACTGGAAGTTCTGGAAACGCTTGGCGTGCCCGTCATCGCCTACGGCCAGGACAACCTGCCCACCTTCTGGTCCGCCACCTCGGACCTGCCGGCCCCGCTGCGGCTGGACGATGCGCAGGCCATCGCCCGCGCGCATGTCACCCGTGCCGCGCTCGGCCTGCCGGGCGGACATCTCGTCGCCAACCCGATCCCCGCCGCGGCCGAGATCCCCGCCGCCGAAATCTCTCCGATCATCGAACAGGCCACGCGCGAGGCGACGGCACAGGGCATCACCGGCAAGGCCGTCACACCCTTCCTGCTCGACCGTGTCTACACCCTGACCCAAGGCCGGTCGCTCGACGCCAATATCGCGCTGGTCCTCAACAATGCCCGGCTTGCCGCGAAAATCGCCATCTGCCTTGCGAATGCGCGTCAAAGCCACGCTCCGCGCCGAAATCCGTTGTAGCGCCCCCCTGAAGCGCCTAGATATCGCCTGACAGAACCCCCGAAGGCCCTTATGAACACCCCTTTCGACGAAGACCCCCTGACACCGCCCAAGAAACCCGGCCGGTTCGCGGGGCTCCGCGCCAGCTTCCTGACCGGAATCGTCGTCATCGCGCCGATCGGGCTGACCATCTGGCTGATCTGGACGTTGGTGGGCTGGGTCGACGGGGTCGTGCTGCCCTTCGTGCCGGATGTCTACCAGCCGGAATACCTGATCAACCGCTTCATCCTGGGCAACGACCGCCCCGACGGGGCCGACTGGGTCCGCATCAACATCCGCGGCGTGGGCGTGATCGTCTTCCTGCTGTTCACGCTCTTCGTCGGCTGGGTCGCCAAGGGCCTCATCGGCCGTTCCCTCCTGCGCTACGGCGAAAGCCTGGTCGACCGGATGCCGGTGGTCCGCTCGATATATTCCGGCGTCAAGCAGATCGCCGAAACGGTCTTTGCCCAGTCCGAACGCAGCTTCGAGAAGGCCTGCCTGATCCAGTACCCGCGCAAGGGCATCTGGGCCGTCGGCTTCATCTCGACCCAGGCCAAGGGCGAGGTCGCCGACAAGGCCCAGATATCCGAGGACATGCTCAGCGTCTTCGTGCCCACCACGCCCAACCCGACCTCGGGCTTCCTGCTGTTCTTTCCGCGCTCGGACGTGATCGAACTCGACATGACGATCGAGGACGCGGCCAAACTGGTGATCTCCGCGGGCCTCGTCTATCCGGGCCAGAACGGCAAGGCGGTCCCATCCGACAGCGAACACTGAAATTCCTGCGACTTGCCGAACGCAGCGGACGGCGCATTTATCGGGCGAAACGCGATCAGGTGCACCGTCGCGATACCGCTCGGATACCGACGCGGGTACCGACGTCCCGTTTCGGCCTGTCCGGCGCCGTTAACCGACGCGATCCGACTCAGCCGAACATCGCCTTCAGATCCACGCTGTCACGGCGTCCGACATCCCCGAAATCCGTCTCCAGGAACCTCTCCGCCGCCGCCCGCCCGGCCTGCTTCAGCCGGTCCAGCACCGGCGGTGTCGGCACCAGTTTCGTGGCCACCGACAGGTCCCGCATCAGCGCGTCATCGGCAATCATGTGCACCCGAACCCGCTTCATCGCACCCTCCGCGATGGTCCCCGCATCCATCAGTTCCTGCACGAAATGGATCGCCCGCAACTCTCGCAAAAGCGCGGCGTTGAAGCTGATCTCGTTGATCCGGTTCTGGATCTCCTGCGGCGATTTCGGCACCTCGTCCCGCACCAGCGGGTTGATGTTCACGACGACGATGTCATCCGGCAAGTCCTTGCGGAACAACGGGAAAAGCGCCGGATTCCCGCTATAGCCACCGTCCCAGTAATGTGCCCCGTCGATCTCGACCGCCTGGAACAGCGTCGGCAGACAGGCCGAGGCAAGCAGGCTCTCATCGGTGATGCCGTCGCCCTCGAACACCCGGATCTTGCCGGTATGCACGTTGGTGGCACCGACAAAGAACTGCGGCTCGCAGATGCGGCAGACCTTGTCATAGGCGAACCGCCGCACCACCCGCCGCAGCGGGTTCACGTAGAACGGGCCATAGGCATAGGGCGAGACCACCCGGCTGGCCGCATCGGCCAGGGTATAGACCGGCGACAACTCCAGCACGTCGCTCAGCGTGCCGACGCCGGGCAGGTGCCCGGACATCCACGCCGGCAGCCGCAGATCCTCCATCGCGCCCATCTGCGCCCACAGCCAGTCGAGGTTCTCCCGCGCGCCCTCCCGGCCCCCGGCCAGCATGCCGGCCTTCAACGCGGCACCGTTCAAAGCCCCGGCGGAGGTGCCTGAAATCCCCGCGATTTCAACCTCTTCCTCCTCCAGCAGTCGGTCGAGCACACCCCATGTGAAAGCCCCGTGCGCGCCCCCGCCCTGCAAGGCCAGATTGATCCGCTTGCCGCTCACGTCACGCTCTCTTCCTCTGGCTTAAAATATCCCGGGGAGCCCGAGGGGCTGGCCCCTCGGCCCGGTCCGTCACAGCGCCGTCCAGCCGCCATCCACGCTGATCGTCGTGCCGGTGATCTGCTCGGCCGACGGCGAGCACAGAAAGACCGTCGTGCCGCCCATCTGCTCCACCGTCGCCATCTGCTTGGACGGCTGGCGCTCCAGGATCACCTCGCGGATCACCTCCTCGCGGCCCATGCCGTATTTCTCCATCGTGTCCGGGATCTGCTTTTCCACCAGCGGCGTCATCACGTAACCGGGGCAGATCGCGTTGCAGGTGATCGGCTCCTCCGCCGTCTCCAGCGCCGTCACCTTGGTCAGGCCGACGATGCCGTGCTTGGCCGCCACGTAGGCCGATTTGAACGGGCTCGCGGTCAGCCCGTGAGCGCTGGCGATGTTGATCACCCGGCCCCAGCCCCGTTCGCGCATCACCGGCAGGGCGGCGGCGGTGGTGTGAAAGGCTGAACTCAGGTTCACGGCGATGATCTGGTCCCATTTCTCGACCGGGAAATCCGGGATGCCCGCCACGTGCTGCACGCCTGCATTGTTCACCAGGATGTCACAGCCTCCGGCCTCTTCGATCAGCGTCCGACAGGCCTCCGGGTCGCCCATGTCCGCGGCGATGAACTCGACCTCCGCGCCGGTATCTTTACGAATTCTTTCCGCTATCTCGTAATTCTCGTCCCGCGCGGCCCGACCGTTCAGCACGACGCGTGCCCCGGCCTCGGCCAGGGAGATGGCGATTCCAAGACCAATTCCCGAGGTCGATCCGGTGACGATGGCGGTTTTTCCGGCGAGAGACATGGTGCAGCACCTTCCTGTTAACTTTCGCGCCAGACCTAGCGCGTTTCGCGGGTCGTTGAAAACCTGCCATACACGGGTTTCGGCGCCTATGGGCGCATGTTTGCGATATTGAGTAAAAGCTGCCGTTCGCGTAAAAAAAACGCCGGCGCAAGGCCGGCGTTAAGTTATTGAGGCAGGTTTCATACAGGCAAGAAACCTATCGAGCAGTGCCCCCTTTATACGCAATTCGCCGTGATGATCCAAGCTAAAAGTTTGAAAAGACGTAAATCCGCCTTTAACGTCGTTGGTCAGACAAATAAGGCCTGAGCAGGATTGTTGCCCAAATGGGACCAGAATTTTTCCACCGCGCGCTGCGCGCAATCGCGATTCTTGCCGCTGGTTTTGCGGCCAATCCGGGCGTGGCCGAGCCTTCGCATGGCATAGCTATGTACGGCGACCCCGCCCTGCCCCCAGATTTCGTGTCCCTGCCCTACGCCAACCCCGACGCGCCCAAGGGCGGCCGACTGGTCAGCGGCAACGTCGGCAGCTTCGACAGCCTCAATCCGTTCGTCCAGAAAGGCGAGCCGCCCTGGCAGTTGCGCTACCTCACGCACGAGTCGCTCATGGGGCGATCCTATGACGAACCCTTCTCGCTCTACGGTCTTCTGGCCGAATCGGTCGAGACCGGCCCCGACCGCGACTGGGTCGAATTCACCCTGCGCGAAGAGGCCGCGTTCTCCGACGGCTCCCCCGTCACGGTCGACGACGTGATCTGGTCGTACGAGACCATCGGCACTGAAGGCCACGGGCGCTATCGCGGCTTCTGGCAGAAGGTCGAAAAGATCGAAGCGACCGGCCCGCGCAGCGTCCGGCTGACCTTCAACACCGAGGACCGCGAACTGGCCCTCATCGCCGGCCTTCGCCCGATCCTGAAAAAGGCCCAATGGGAGGGCAAGGACTTCTCCGAGGCCGCGCTGGCCGACGTGCCCATCGGCTCGTCGCCCTACGTGGTCAAGAATTACGAGGTCGGGCGTCACGTGACCCTGCGGCGCAATCCCGAGTACTGGGGCAAGGACCTGGCCTTCCGGCGCGGCACCAACAATTTCGACGAAATCCGTATCGAGTTCTACGGCGACGATGCGGTGCTGAAAGAGGCGTTCAAGGCCCAGGCCATTTCCTACGTCCGCGAACTGAATGCCGAGAAATGGGCGTCGCAGTACAACTTCCCCGCCGTTCAGTCCGGCGCCGTCACCCTGTCGGAAATTCCGCAGGGCACGCCCTCGGGCATGACCGGCTTCGTGTTCAACACCCGCCGCGCGCCGCTCGATGACTGGCGCGTGCGCGAGGCGCTGATCCTGGCCTTCAATTTCGAGTATATCAACGACACGCTCACCGGCGGGCGCCAGCCGCGCATCGCCTCGTATTTCTCGGGCTCGGAACTGGGTATGCGGGACGGCCCGGCGACGGGCCGCGTGCGGCAGCTTCTGGAGCCTTACGCCGACACGCTTCTGCCCGGCGCACTCGAAGGCTACACCGTGCCCCAGGGCGACGGCACCAAGCGCAACCGTGGCAATATCCGCAAGGCGATGAACCTGCTGAACGAGGCCGGCTGGACCGTCGTGGATGGCGAGTTGCGCAATGCCGAGGGCGCCCCGCTGAACCTGACCGTGCTCTTGCGGCAGGATGGCCTGTTGCAGCAGGCCGCCACCTACATGGAGATCTACGCCCAGGCGCTGGAACGGCTGGGCATCGACCTGGCGATCGAGACGACCGACCCCGCCCAGTATAACGAGCGCGAGCAGAATTTCGATTTCGACCTCACCTTCTTTCGCCGCGCCTTCTCGCTCAGCCCCGGGAACGAGCAGATCTACTACTGGGGCGCCGAGTATGCCGACATTCCCGGCAGCCGGAACGTCATGGGCATGAAATCCCCCGCCGCCGAGGCGATGATCGACACGATGCTCAACGCCACCAGCCGCGAAGACTTCACCGCCGCGGTGCGGGCGCTGGACCGTGTGTTGATTTCAGGTCGCTATGTCATTCCGATCCACGAGTATGCCGTCGGCCGGATTGCGCATCTCAGCCACTTGAAATATCCTGCTGACCGACTGCCGGTCTACGGGGACGGGATCTGGTTCCTCCCCGAGGTCTGGTGGTCAGAGGCAAGTGAAAAATAAAAACGACAGTAACAATCGAGCAGGTATCATGAGGAAAATCGCTGTTTTCGCGCTGATCGCCGCGGCCCTGTCGGGCTGTGCCACGATCGAGGGTGTCGGCCGGGACATCTCCGGCGCATCGCGCGGCGTGCAAAGCTGGTTCTGACGCCGCGCTGACGGCGACAGAGGGACCCTTCCAACGTCTTCGGTAACGAAGGCGAACGGCTTCTTGCGGCCGTTTCCCCGATGCTCCAACCAAAAAGGCCGACGCGTCTGCGCCGGCCTTTTCAGTTTCCGTCTCGAGGCGGTTCAGCCGACCTTCTGCTCGGCCCGGCTTTCGCGCAGATCCGACAGTTGCTGCGCCACGAGGAAGGCCAGTTCCAGCGCCTGCGAGGCATTGAGCCTCGGGTCACAGGCCGTGTGGTAACGGTCCGACAGGTCCTCTTCGGTGACGGCCCGCACGCCGCCGGTGCATTCAGTCACGTCCTGTCCGGTCATCTCGAAATGCACGCCGCCGGGGATGGTTCCCTCGGCCCGGTGTACGCCGAAGAATTCCTGCACCTCGCGCAGCACGCTCTCGAAGGGCCGCGTCTTGTAGCCCGAGGCCGACTTGATCGTGTTGCCATGCATCGGGTCGCAGACCCAGGTCACGTTGGCGCCCTCTTCGCGCACGGTCTTGATCAGGCGCGGCAGATGCTCCCCCGCCTTGCCCGCACCGAACCGCGCGATCAGCGTCAGCCGTCCGGCCTCGTTCTCGGGGTTCAGCTTGGCCAGCAGCTTTTTCAGGTCGTCCTCTTCCATGGACGGACCGCATTTCAGACCGATCGGGTTCAGAACACCGCTCAGGAACTCCACATGCGCCCCGTCCGGCTGGCGCGTGCGGTCGCCGATCCACAGCATGTGCCCCGACCCCGCCAGCCAGTTGCCCGAGGTCGAGTCGACACGTGCCAAAGCCTCCTCGTATTCCAGCAGCAGGCTTTCATGCGAGGTGTAGAACTCCACCGTGTGCAGCGTGTGCGCGCTGGTGCTGTCGACGCCCGCGGCGCGCATGAAATCCAGCGTGTCGGAAATCCGCGACGCCATCTCGCGATAGCGCTCCGCCTTTTCGCCGTCGGTAAAGCCCAGCGTCCATGCGTGCACCTGGTTCACATCCGCATACCCGCCGGTCGAAAAGGCCCGTATCAGGTTCAGCGTGGCCGCCGCCTGCGTATAGGCCTGAAGCATCTTCGCCGGATCGGGGATCCGGGCCTCGGGGGTGAAGGCCAGCTCGTTGATGATGTCGCCGCGATAGCTGGGCAATTCGACACCGTCGACCACCTCGGTCGGGGCAGACCGGGGCTTGGCGAACTGGCCGGCCATGCGCCCGACCTTGATCACCGGCACCTTGGCACCGTAGGTCAGTACCATCGCCATTTGCAGCATCACCTTGAACGTGTCGCGGATGGCGTCCGCCGAGAACTGGTCGAACGCCTCGGCACAATCACCGCCCTGCAGAAGGAAGGCCTCGCCCCGCGATGCCGCGCCAAGCTGTTTCTTCAAACGCCTGGCCTCTCCTGCAAAAACCAGCGGCGGGTACTTGGAAAGCTTCGACTCGACCGCGTGCAGGGCCTCTGCATCGGTATAGTCGGGCATCTGGATCCGCGGCTTGCTGCGCCAGTCAGACTTCTGCCAATTGCTCATCTTTTCTCTCCGCTCATCGAATTTCGAGACCCGTCTATACTAAAGCCGGCCCCCGGACACCATACAGGTTCGACGGAATATGTCGGAAATTGACTGCGGCTCTCTTGCCAACCTCAGGGTTTTCGTGGAAGACCTGACCGATACGCCACTGCGCAGGGAGTAGCGAACATGCGCGCGGAAGCGAAAAAAACGAGCGGCGTCGCCACGTCTGGTCCGAAGCGTTTCGTTTTCGTATTGCTGGAGAATTTCACGCTGCTGAGCTTTGCCTCGGCGCTGGATTGTCTGCGTATTGCGAACCGCATGGCCGGTGAAACCCTGTATGAATGGGTGATGTCCGGCGAGGCCGATGAAGACGGCACCGTGTCGTGCTCTGCCGGCTCGCGGTTCAAGGTGGACATCGATCTGGACGAATTGCGCCGCGAGGACGTCGTGCTGCTCTGTGGCGGGTCCGATATCCAGAAAGCGGCGACAAAGAAGTTGCTGAACTGGCTGCGCCGCGAGGCACGTCGGGGGCCGCGGATCGGCGGGCTTTGCACCGCCTCCTACGTCATGGCCAAGGCCGGTCTGCTGGATGGCAAGCGCGCGACGATTCACTGGGAAAACCACGACAGCTTTGTCGAGGAGTTCGACGAGGTCGAACTGACCAAGTCGGTTTTTGTCGTTGACGGCAACCGCATGTCCACGGCGGGCGGTACCTCGTCCATCGACCTGATGCTGAAACTCATCGCCGACGACCACGGCGAGCAGTTGGCCAACGCCGTCGCCGACCAGATGATCTATTCCTCGATCCGGACCGACCAGGACACGCAGCGGCTCTCCGTCCCCACGCGCATCGGGGTCCGGCATCCCAAGTTGAGCCAGGTCATCCAGATGATGGAAAGCAATATCGAAGAGCCGATCAGCCCCGCGATCCTGGCCAAGCAGGTTGCCATGTCCACGCGGCAGCTAGAGCGGCTGTTCCGGCGCTATCTGAACCGTTCCCCCAAGCGGTATTACATGGAACTGCGGCTGCAAAAGGCCCGGAACCTGCTGATGCAGACCGACATGACGGTGATCAACGTGGCGCTGGCCTGCGGCTTCGCCTCGCCCTCGCATTTCTCGAAATGCTACCGCTCGCATTACAACACCACGCCTTATCGCGAGCGCGGCAGTCAGGCGGCACGGCTTTCGGTGTGAGCCGTCCCGCGGGCCGATCATTTTCCTCAAGAAGGGAAACCTGATCGGTGTCGACCCTGAAACTCACGGCATCAACAGCATGCGAACGTAAGAAATCAATGCGCAAAGTGGCCATCCGACAGACGGCCGCGCTGACTTGGCAGGGTGGTGTTGGGGTGAGTTAACTTCGATTCGAATATGTGGCGAACAAAGGGCATTCGGCCGCCTAAATTGACCTCGCTGTTTCACCACGTTCAACAATTTCGCACCTCGGCCTCTATTGACAACGGTGATCGGCGAAAAACGGCGCGAATTCGGCGTTCCGAAGCGCCAGAACCGTGCTTTCGCCCCATTTGCCTCATTTCCGCCCCATTTGGCGCCGATTTTAGATTTCGTTAACCGAGGTGCGGCGCTGCTGCCGTGTCTCAAGACCACGAGACGAGGAAGGCCGGCCACATATGCCAAGCTATCTACGACACTTCATGACCGATGATACCGGCGTCGTGAGCGTTGACTGGATCGTATTGGCGTTCAGCGTGATCTGTCTTGGATGCCTGACGATCGCCACCGCCGCCGATGGAACCTTCGGGCTGGCCGACTCGGTCAAGACATCCGTCGGAAGCAAGACCGTCGAAGGGGTCGACCACTAGGTTTGAGTTTTAACCGGCCAGATGCCGGAAATGAAATGTCGAAGGAAAGTCGCTGCCATGTTTTCCGATTTCAAAACCTTCTGCGCCGAAGAAGACGGCGTCGTGACTGTCGAATGGATGGTGATCGCCGCCGCGATCACTTGGATGTGCCTTGGCGCGATCACTTACGCGCAAAGCGGCGTCAACAACCTGGCGAGGGCACTGGAACAAGGCATATCGGTGAAATCCACCCAGGAGGATTAAGTTCTTCCTTCAGGTGACTTGTTTACTTGGTAAAATCCGCGCGCCAGGTTCTCACGCGCGCTTTCCCGCGATATTCCCGACGCCAAGCACGTCCAGCACTTTCGCTTCGATTTGCGCGGCGTTCAGGCCCGCCACCGCGTACATGTCGGCCGGGCTTGCCTGGTCGATGAAGATGTCGGGCAAGACCATCGAACGAAACCTGAAGCCTTCGTCGAACACGCCCTGCTCGGCCAGGTGCTGTGCGACATGGCTGCCAAAGCCACCGATGGCGCCTTCCTCGATGGTGATCAGCGCTTCATGATCTGCGGCCAGTTGGTCGATCAGGTCGGTGTCCAGCGGCTTCGAGAACCGCGCATCGGCCACGGTCGGCGTGATGCCGCGCGCGCCCAGTCCCTCGCAGGCCTTCATCACTTCGCCGAGGCGCGTGCCGAAAGACAGTATCGCAACGCGGGACCCTTCGCGGATCATGCGACCCTTGCCAATCTCCAGCACCTCGCCGCGTTCGGGCATGGTGACCCCCTCGCCCTCGCCCCGCGGGTAGCGAAAGGCGATCGGCCCGCTGTCATGGGCCGCGGCGGTGGCGACCATGTGCACCAGTTCGGCCTCGTCCGCGGCGGCCATCACGGTGAAGCCCGGCAGGTTCGACAGGTAGGCCACGTCGAAACTGCCGGCATGGGTGGCGCCGTCGGCCCCCACCAGCCCCGCGCGGTCGATGGCAAAGCGGACCGGCAGGCGCTGAATGGCGACATCGTGCACCACCTGGTCGAACCCACGTTGCAGGAAAGTGGAATAGATCGCGCAGAACGGCCGCATTCCGCCCGCGGCAAGCCCGGCTGAAAAGGTGACGGCGTGTTGTTCCGCGATGCCCACATCGAAGCAGCGCGACGGATAGCGCTTTTCCAGCAGATCCAGCCCGGTACCGTCCGGCATGGCGGCGGTCACGCCGCAGATGCGGTCATCCTCGGCGGCATGTTTCAGAAGCGCCTCGGCAAAGACCTTGGTGTAGCTGGGCGCGTTCGAGGGCGATTTCTTCTGCTCGCCGGTCGTGACATCGAACTTCGCGGTGGCGTGCCCGCCGTCGCGGCGGCTCTCGGCCGGGGCATAGCCCTTGCCCTTCTTGGTGATCATGTGGATCAGGATCGGCCCGCTGGCGCGCGCCTTGACCGTGCGCAGTACCGGCAGAAGCTGGTCCATGTCATGCCCGTCGATGGGACCGACATAGCTGAAGCCCAGCTGCTCGAACAGTGTACCGCCCACGGCCATGCCTTTGAGCACTTCCTTGGCCCGCTTCGCGCCCATCTGGAACGGCTCGGGCAAGAGCGAAACCGCGCCCTTGGCGGCGGCCTTGAATTCCTGGAACGGCTCGCCCGCGTAGAGGCGCGACAGGTAGGATGACAGTGCCCCCACGGGTGGCGCGATGGACATCTCGTTGTCGTTCAGGATCACGATCAGGCGCTTTTTCAGGTGGCCTGCGTGGTTCATCGCCTCGAAGGCCATGCCCGCCGACATCGCGCCGTCGCCAATCACCGCGATGGCGTCCCCGTGGCCGGTATCGCTGGCGCCGCCAAGGTCGCGCGCCGCGGCAAACCCGAGCGCGGCCGAGATCGAGGTCGAACTGTGCGCGGCGCCGAACGGGTCATAGGGGCTTTCAGAGCGCTTGGTGAAGCCGCTGAGGCCCCCCTCCTGCCGGATGGTGCGGATACGGTCGCGGCGGCCGGTCAGGATCTTGTGCGGATAGCACTGGTGGCTGACATCCCAGATGATCTTGTCGCGCGGCGCGTCGAAGATGTGGTGCAGCGCCACCGTCAGTTCGATCACGCCAAGGCCCGCGCCAAGGTGCCCGCCGGTTTCGGAGACCGCCGCGATGGTCTCGGAACGCAACTCGTCGGCCAGCTGGCGCAGCTCGGCATCGGAAAAGCGCTTGAGATCGGCGGGGCTGGAAACGGTGTCCAGCAAGGGGGTCTGGGGGCGTGTCACGCGTCGCCGCTCCTTCGAATGTGGCTGCCGGCCTTGGCCGGGCGGCTAGCTTTGCCGCGAGATAACGAAGCGGGCCAGATCGCGCAAGCGGTCGGCCCGTGCTCCGTACTCAGATAAGCTGTCACAGGCTGTGTCAACAAGGGCCGCGGCACGGTGTTTCGCCTCGTCGAGGCCCAGAAGCGACACGAACGTCGCCTTGCCGGCGGCCGCGTCCTTGCCCACGGCCTTGCCCGCGGCGGCGGCATCGCCGGTCCGGTCGATGACGTCATCCTGGATCTGGAACGCGAGGCCGAGCGCCTGCGCATAAGCCACAAGCGGCGCGGTGTCGGCGCCGGCCATGACGGCCCCGGCACTGGCCGCCCATCCAAAGAGTGCGCCCGTCTTGCCATCCTGCAACGCGACGATCTGGTCGAGCGTCAGTGGGTCAGCCGTGGTTTCCGCCGCGATATCAAGGGCCTGGCCCCGAACCATGCCGTCCTTTCCGGCCGCGCGCGCCAGCGTCAGCGCAAGGTCCGCACGTGCCTCGGGCGTGGCGGCGCCGTCAGGATGCGCGGCCATCTCGAAGGCCAGCGACTGCAACGCGTCGCCCACCAGGACGGCGGTGCCCTCGTCCCATTTGACGTGCACGGTGGGCTGGCCCCGGCGCAGATCGTCGTCATCCATGCAGGGCAGGTCGTCATGCACGAGACTGTAGGCGTGCATCGCCTCGATCCCCGACGCCGGAAAGACTGCCCGAGAAGGGTTAACGTCGTGCAAACGGGCCGTTTCCATCACCAGAAATCCGCGCAGCGCCTTGCCGCCGAACAGCGCGTGGCGCATCGCGGCGTGCAGCGGCAGATCCTCGGTGATCTGGGCGTCGAGGCAGGTCTGGATGGCCGCCGCGTCCTCGGCCAGAGCGGCCTGCAGCATCAGAGCCCCTCGACCGGCGTGGTGCCCTTGGGCGTGCCGTCGCCGTCAAGCGTGATCGCCGCCACTTTCTCTTCGGCTTCCTTCAGCTTGGTTTCGCAGCGTTTTTTCAGCTTCGCCCCCTGCTCGTAAAGCGCGATGGACTCGTCCAGCGGGACGTCGCCACGTTCGAGCCGCGTGACGACATCCTCGAGCGCTTTCATGGCCTCTTCGAAAGACAGGGTGTTGATCGCGTCGTCATCCATTGCGTGGTCCCTTGCACGGTAATTTTGCAGGCACCATAGCGCCGCGGGCGGTGGGCTTCAATTCGGTTGACGGTCTTCGGGGCATGGGAAATTATGACGGCATGAAGATGTCCTCCACACCGTCCGCCGACATGATGCCAGACCTTGAGATGCGCGATTTCATCAGTCGGCAGTTTGCGGCGGCATGCGCGGAAAACGAAGACTTTTCAAAGGCTAGGGCGACGGCGTTGATCCGGCACGTTGCGGAAAAGCGGATTGTCGCACGTGGGCTGCTGGACGACGTGCCGGCGGTCTTTCGCGTCTACCTGGATGGGGTGTCGGATTGTGCGCGGGACTGGGAGGAACTCTGCCGGATCTGGCCGCAGATGCGCGAGGGGGAGTTGCAGGTCTGTGCCCCGCTCGCCTGCGCGCCGGACTGCGGTGTGCTGGCGGTGGCAGACGTACCCGGCACGCCGCTGTTGAAATGGATCTATGGCGCCGCCGAGGACCAGCGCGCGCGCTACCTGAAACCGGCGGCGCGGTGGCTGCGGGCCTACACCGAATGCTCTGAAACGCAAGCCAACGCCCAGCCCGCCGGCTGGGCCAAGCGGGCGGAACGGGCGGCGAAAGCCCAGGCGTTCAACCGCCTGAAACGGGTCGAGAAGCCGATCCTGTCAGAGATCCAGCGTCTGGTCCCGCAGCTGCAGGACAGCCAGTGGCGCTTTGCCGTGTCGCATGGAGATTTCCACCCCAACAACTTGATAGTGAACGATAATCTTGTCACGGGGATTGATTGCGGCGGGTCGCGCCCGGCGCCCATCTACAAGGACATGGCGCGGTTCCTGATGCATATGGGACGCCGGGCGGTGATCCCCTCGGGCGAGATGTATCTTGGCGTCGACAAGCAGGGGTTCATCGCCTTTGCCGATGCCTTTCGCCTGTCGGCGGAGGAACGGGAATTGACCCTGCCCTTCTTCATTGCGGTCGAGGCGCTCTTGCGGGTGGAAACGCGGGGCTTGTCGCCAAGCCGGGTGCGGCGGGCGCGGAAGATGTCGGAGGCGCTTTTGGAAGACCTCGAACGCGTCGGAAGGTAGCGGGATCGGGGCCGCTCGGATCGGCGAAAATGGCGGGTCGGTATCGCGTCGGTATTTCAGTAGTATCGCGTCGGTGGAGTTTTCAGGTCCGGCGGCGTGCCGGGCCGCGGCCAATGGTTGCGAGCAAGCATGGCATCGCGCGTGGGTTTTCACCCACCCTACGTCATCGGCCCTTGAAGAGCCCGCCGAGGATGCCGCGCACGATGCGGCGGCCGGTGGTGCCTTTCAGTTCCTTGACCACGGCGCCCAAGACCGCGTCGCCGATGCCGTCGCTTTTCTTGCGTCCGCGCGACGAGGAGCGGTCGACGCGGCTGCCGGAATAGCGGCGGCCGGCGTTGAATTCGCGCTCGGCGGCGGATTGGTCTTCGGCGGCGGCCTCGGCCTTTTCAGCCTCTTGCGCAGCCGACGCGGCGCGTTCGGCGAGGATTTCGTAGGCGGATTTGCGGTCCATGGCCTGTTCGTATTTGCCCGCGACAGGCGAGGCGGCGATGACACCGGCGCGGGCCGCGTCGTCGATGGGGCCAAGCCGCGAGGATGGCGGGCGGATGAGCGTGCGCTCGACGATGCCGGGCACGCCCTTGTCCTGCAGCATCGAGGTCACCGCCTCGCCGGTGCCCACGTCGCGGATCGCGTCGGCGGTGTCGAAGCGGTCGTTGGGACGATAGGTCTCGGCCGCGCGTTCCAGCGCCTTGCGGTCGCGGGCGGTGAAGGCGCGCAGGGCGTGCTGCACCCGGTTGCCGAGCTGGCCGAGGATATCCTCGGGCACGTCATCGGGATTCTGGGTGATGAAATAGACGCCCACGCCCTTGGAGCGGATCAGGCGGGCAACCTGTTCGACCTTGTCGATCAGCGCCTTGGGGGCGTCCTCGAACAGCAGGTGCGCCTCGTCGAAGAAGAAGACCAGCTTTGGCTTGTCGGGGTCGCCCACCTCGGGCAGCGTCTCGAAGAGCTCGGAAAGCAGCCACAGCAGGAAGGTGGCGTAGAGGCGCGGCGCGCCCATCAGCTTGTCGGCGGCAAGGATGTTGACCTGGCCGCGCCCGTCGGGAGCGGTGGTCATGAGGTCCGAAAGCTCCAGCGCCGGTTCGGCGAAGAACTGCGCCCCTCCCTGGTTTTCCAGCACCAGAAGCGAGCGCTGGATCGCGCCCACGGACTGGCGCGAGACGTTGCCGTAGCGCAGGGAAAGCTCGCCGGAGTTCTCGCCCACCCAGACCAGAAGCGCCTGAAGGTCCTTGAGGTCGAGAAGCGGCAGGCCCTGTTGGTCGGCCACGCGGAAGGCGATGTTCATCACGCCTTCCTGCGCCTCGGTCAGTTGCATCAGGCGTGAAAGCAGCAGCGGCCCCATCTCGGCCACGGTGGCGCGGACGGGGTGGCCCTGTTCACCGAAAAGATCCCAGAAGGTGACCGGGAAGCTGTCATAGGTGTAGTCGTCAAAACCGATGGTCTCGGCGCGGCTGGTGAACGCTTCGTGCAGCTTGAAATCGGCCGAACCGGCGGCGGCGAGGCCCGAGAGGTCGCCCTTCACGTCCGACAGGAAGACCGGGACACCGGCCGCGGAAAAGCCTTCTGCCAGGATCTGCAAGGTGACGGTCTTGCCGGTGCCGGTCGCCCCGGCGATCAGGCCGTGGCGGTTGGCGTATTTCAGGGAAAGCCCCTGTTTCTGGGCGTAGTCCACGCCGCCACCGCCCAGGAATACCTTGTTTTCCAAGCCCCTGCCCCCTCGTCCAAGTTTTTTCACGATGTGACCATACAAAATTAAGGATTGTCTGCCAGTGTTTATCTCGCTCCGGGCCTCATGTCCTCTTGGCCCGGGGCGACTTCCTCCCTGTCAGACTGGCCGCGCCTTCGGGTGCGGCCTTTTTTTTCGCGGCGGTGAGGCGTTGCAACCTAAGCGTGCTAGATCGTTGTTATGGCTTGATAAGTTTTTTTAATCATTGCCTGTTGACGGGTCGACAGAACTGCCCTAGCGTCTGTTCAATAGATAAGTCGGCCAGTCCGGCAGGGAGAATTGGGAAAGAGACCTTACGGGTCTCTTTTCCTTTTTGCGGACAGGGGTTTTGCCGTTGTTTCAAGGCGATACGATGGAGGATCCCGCCCACAATCACGGCGAAAATCCGCCTTGCGCCGCCGTCGGCGTTACGGTTTTATCCTGACACGCCGGCGCACCCATGTTAGAGCGCACACAGCTTGATTTCATACAAGAAAATGGGGTCCACATGACCAAGATTCTGCACAGCCTGCCCTTGATCGCCCTTCTGGGACTGGGAACGGCTTTGACCGCACAGGAAACCGAACAGACGGACGGTGCCGACACCGAAACGCAGGCCACCGAGACGGAAGGCTCCGAGACGGAAGCCACCGAGAGTGAGACGACCGAAACGGAATCCACCGAGACCGAGGCTGCCGAAACGGACGGCGCAGAGGACGGCGCCGCCGATGCGGACGGGGACACCGCCGGTGAGGCGGGTACCGACCCGGCCAGCGGCCTCGACCTGGGCCGCGAGGCGAACGAGCCGCCGTCCTATATCAAGGAGACATATGGCGACTGGCAGCTTCAGTGCTTCCGCAGCGAGGCCGGTGAGGACCCTTGCCAGATGTACCAGCTGCTGCGCGAGGAAGGCGGCAACCCGGTTGCCGAGTTCAGCCTGTTCAAGCTGCCGAGCGAAGGCCAGGCCGTGGCCGGCGCGACGATCGCGGTGCCGCTGGGCACGCTGCTGCCGCAGGGCCTGAAGATCTCGGTCGATGGCGGCAAGGCCAAGAACTACAACTACTCGTTCTGCTCGATGGGCGGATGTTTCGCCCGGATCGGCTTTACCCAGGCCGATATCGACGCGTTCCAGGCCGGTGCCGCCGCACGCCTGACGCTGATCCCGGCACAGGCGCCCGACCAGGTGGTTGAGATCGAGGCGTCGCTGTCGGGCTTTACCGCCGCGTATAACGAGGTGTCGGTTCTGGAGAACTGAGACACGTCACTCTTCCGATTCTGGAAAGCGCCGCCCCCCGGGGCGGCGTTTTTCGTTTCCGGCTTTGTGACCGGCCATGTCGCGGTGTCACCGATGTTGTGCCGCGCGGATCCGAGGCCGCAGGCCGCCGCGCGAGCGCCAGACCGCCCCCCGGTCTGGCGGTTGGGTGCCGTTGGCGCATTGATTTAGAGTTTTTCGGATACGGCTGCGATAAAGTTACCAGAAGACCCGTCGGGCGCCAGACCGCGGTCTGACGATCGCGCGGCTTCAATCCAAGGGGCGGTTTCTTTGGCTGGCGGTCAGGCGAACCGCTTGAGCGCCAGCACCGCGTTCAGGCCGCCGAAGGCGAAGGCGTTGGAGAGCGCCACTTCGACCGACGCCTCGCGCGCCTCGTTCGGGACCACGTCGAGGGCGCATTCGGGGTCGGGCTCGTCATAGTTGATGGTGGGCGCAATGACCCCGTCGCGCAGGGCCATGATGCAGGCCAGAAGCTCGACCGCGCCGGTGCCGCCGATCAGGTGGCCGTGCATCGATTTCGTCGACGAGATCATCAGCCGGTCGGCATGGGCGCCGAAGACATCCGCGACGGCGGCGCTTTCGGTCTTGTCATTGGCGGCGGTGCCGGTGCCGTGGGCGTTGATATAGCCCACCTCCGACGCATTGATCCGCGCGTCTTGCAAGGCGCCCGCGATGGCGCGCGACGCGCCGTTCTTGGAGGGCATGACGATGTCGGCGGCGTCCGAGGACATGGCGAATCCCGCCACCTCGGCGTGGATATCCGCACCGCGCGCCTTGGCGTGTTCCAGCTCCTCGAAGACGAAGATGCCTGCGCCCTCGCCCTGGACCATGCCGTTGCGGTTGGCGGAAAACGGGCGGCAGCCGTCCTTGGACATCACGCGCAGCCCTTCCCAGGCCTTTACCCCGCCGAAGCACAACATGGATTCCGACCCGCCCGCGATCATCACCGGCGTCAGGCCGCCATGGACCATCTGGAACGCTTGCGCCATGGCGTGGTTCGACGAGGCACAGGCGGTCGAAACGGTAAAGGACGGGCCCTTGAGGTTGAATTCCATCGACACGTGGCTGGCCGCGGCGTTGTTCATCAGCTTGGGCACCACGAAGGGATGAACGCGGTTCTTGCCCTCCTCGTAGACCGAGCGGTAGTTTTCGTCGAGCGTGGTCATTCCGCCGCCCGAGTTGCCCAGCACCACGCCGGCCCGCGCGGCCAGTTCGCCGTCGAATTTCAGGCCCGATTGCGCAATGGCCTCGCGGGCGGCGATCAGGGTGAATTGGGTGAAACGGTCGTAAAGCGCCAGTTGCTGGCGGTTGAAGCGTTCCTCGGGTTCGTAATTCTTGACCTGACCACCGATCTTGATCGCCAGTCGGTCGACATCGCGGATGTCGAGCTCGGAAATGCCCGAGCGGCCTTCGCGCATGGCCTCCAGCGTTTCGGGCACGTTCGTCCCCAGCGCGTTGATCGTGCCCGCGCCTGTTATGACGACCCGCTTCACGCTTTCTGTTCCGCCACCAGCTTCTCGATGCCCGCAACGATGGAGGCGACCGACGAGATGTCGAAATCGCTTTCCTGGGGCGCGTTGGCGTTGAAGGGCACGGAGATGTCGAAGGCTTCCTCGATGGCGAAAATGCTTTCGACGAGACCGAGGCTGTCGATGCCCAATTCCTCCAGCGTGCTGTCCATCGTGACGTCAGACGGCTCCAGCACCGCCTGCTCGGCAATGATTTCGATGACCTTGTCCTTGGTATCCATGCTGCACCCCGTTCTTTTCGCGAACCGCTTTAGTCACTCTGATCCGGTTTTGAAACAGCTTTCTTGAGGTCAGCGACATCGGCAAACAGCCGCTTGATGCGGCGCAGGTATTTGTAGACCTCCATCTGGGTGTCCATCTTCATCGCCGGGTAACCCAGCATCACGCGGCCCGCGGGAACGTTGGCGAGGATCTTGGTGCCGCCGCCCGCGATGACGTTGTCGCCAATGAAGATATTGTCGCCGACGCCCACCTGCCCCGCCAGGACCACGCTGTTGCCGACCTTGACCGACCCGGCCAGCCCGACCTGTCCGCAGAGCAGGCAATCGGTGCCGATGACGCAGTTGTGGCCGACCTGGACGAGATTGTCGATCTTGGTGCGGTCGCCGATCACCGTGTCCCGGATGGTGCCCCGGTCGAGCGAGGCATGGGCGCCGACCTCGACATCGTCGCCGATGCGCACCGAACCAAGGCTGTGGATACGGACATAGGATTGCGCCGCGATTTCCCCCTGGTCGCCGAGGGACTGACGCGCGCGTTCGACGCCCGAGACGTCCGGCGTGACATAGGAAAACCCGTCGGAGCCCACCACCGCGTTGGGCTGCGCGATGAAGCGGTCGCCGATGACCACGCGGGCGCCGATGCGGGCGCCTTCGCGCAGGAAGGCCTTTTCCCCCAGAACCGCACCCGTTCCGACAAAGCTTTGCGGCCCGATGACGCTGCCCGCGCCGATGCGGGCGCCGGCGCAGATCACGGCGAGCGGACCGACGGAGACGTTGTCGCCCAGGTTGGCGGTGTCGTGGATCACGGCGGAGGGGTGAATGCCTTCGTCCCAGCCCTGGCCGGGGTCGAACAGGGTGGACAGGCCCGACATCACGTAACGCGGACGCGGTGCGACGATGGCGGCCTCCAGCCCCAGCGCCTGCCAGTCGGCCCCGTCCCAGACCAGCGCGGCGCGCGCCGCGCCCTGCGACAGGGTCTGGGCGTATTCGGGCTTCATTGCCAGGGCAAGGTCCCGGGCCGTGGCGTCGGCTGGTTCGGACACGCCGGAGACGGTGACGGAAACATCGCCCAGGGCCGTGGCCCCGAGCGCATCTGCGATCTGCTCAATCGTGTAGGACATGACGGACCCCCTGCGTTCGGGGCCGGTTTACCCCCGAACGCCGGGCAGCGAAACCCCTGCCCGCTCCAGCGCGTCCCAGATCCGGGCGTCACGGCCATAGACGTCCGCGCGGTAGTTGGTGTGGCCCTTGGCCTCGGTCACGGCGGTGCGGTAGATGATGTGCACCGGCACCTTGACCTCGAGGTTCACCTTGGTTTCGCGGCCCGTGTTCAGGATGCGGTGGAACGCGCCCTTGGGGTCGGCCTCCTGCCGCGCCAGAAGGGCATAGGCGAAATCGAACGGCTGTTGCAGGCGGATGCAGCCGTGGCTGTAGGCGCGGGTTTCATGGTCGAAAAGGTGCTTCTGCGGCGTGTCGTGCAGATAGATGTTGTACTTGTTCGGGAACATGAACTTCACCAGGCCAAGCGCATTGCGGCTGGAGGGCGGCTGCTTGATCGCGAAGGGGAAGTTGCGGGCGTTGTAGGCGCCGAAATTGATGCTGGAGCGGCTGACCGTGCGGCCGCGGCTGTCGACCAGGCGCAGGTGGCCGGCGGCGTTGCGGTTGCGCTTCATCTGCGGCAGGTATTCCTTGACCGCGATGGAGCGCGGCACGTGCCAGGTCGGGTTGATGACCATGTGCTCCATCTCGTCCGAGAATTCGGGGCTTTGACGGTCGGCGGCCTTGGCGCCGATCACGGCCCGGGTGCGGAAGGTCTCGATGTCGTCATCCATGATCCGGGCCGAGAAGTCGGTCAGGTTCACCAGGATGTGGCGCTTGCCCCTGCCCTGCGGCAGGTTCAGCCAGCGCTCGCGTTCCATCGCCACGATGATGGATTTCAGCCGATCCTCGGCGGTGGCGTTGATTTCGCGCAGGGTGCTTTCGCCCGCGACGCCGTCGGTTTCCAGCCCGTGGTCGCGCTGAAACTCGCGCACGGCCTTCTGGATCGTGGAATCATAGCTTTGTGTCGCGGTCCGCCCGAGATAGCCCTTGGCCATCAGCCGGTTGCGCAGGGCAACGACGGCAGGCCCGGTGGCGCCCGGTTCCAGCTTGGTGGCCGGAACGGTCGGACCCCAGCCGCCGCTGACGACCAGGCCCTCGAGGCGCATCTTTTCCTTCATCAGGCGCTTGTACTCGTTGGTTGAGGGGGCAAGCTGACGGATGAACTGGCGCGGTTCGCGGCTGGCGGCGAAGGCGGTCAGGGTGCGGGTGCGATCGTAGTCGCGCAGCTCACGCTTGATCGCGGGGACCACGCGGCGCGGATCCAGCACGCCGGTGCGCATGTCGTCGGCAAGGTTCAGGAACGCCTTGCTGAGCGCGACCTCGGCAAAGCCGATATCGCGGGGCGTGCGCGCGGCGCGCAGCGTGTCGATCAGGGCGTCGATGTCGTAGCGCGACTGCGGCAGACCGTGGGCCGACACCGATTGCAACCCCAGTATCAGCGCCTGCCGCCGCGCCTTGTCGGCCTCCTGGTCGGTCCAGATGCCGCGAAAGTCGGTGCTGCGGTAAAAGGCCGCCAGATCGCGGTCGTCCGCGGCGGCTTCGGCCACGGCCTGTTTGTAGGCGGTGACCTGCGCGTGGGCCGGCGTGGAGGCGGACAGCCAGACGACGACCGCCGCGAGCGCACTGACGATGGTGGTGAAAATGCTGGTGTGCCCCAAGGTACGCAACGCGCTGCTCATGCCGTTCTCCAAGTTACCGTATTCCCCTGCGTGCAAAACAAGCGCACGCGATCATTAGTTCCTATTGAGGGCGGAACTGTCCAATCACAATTGGTTTTAAAGGTAAAATCCGCCGCATGTTGCAGCATCGCCGCAGCCGCGACCGTGCTTCGCCGCCACATCTGAGCGAAATTTGCGCAAATTCTTGCCGAAATCGCTTGCGCTATGGAACCGGCGGACTTTCACCCCTTGGTAACCGAATCCTGATATGCAATAACACTCCTACATCTGGGGATGAGATGGAAAGAGCCGCTGACAAACGCGGCAACAGGCAAGCGACGGGACAGGCGCTATACACATGACTGATCAAAGCTCGACGAGCGTAACGCGGCGTGCGTTACTGGGTGCATTTGCAGCTACGACAGTGGTCGCAGCACCAACGTTTTCCAAGGCAGCAGGGTTCCTTCGGGGCGCAGGCGATATTCGCCGGCTGACGATGGCATCCCCGCGAACAGGTGAAAAGATCGACACGATCTACTGGATCGAAGGGGAGTACATCAAGGACGCGGTCCGCGAGATCAACCTCTTCATGCGCGACTGGCGCACCAATGACGTGCACAATATCGACATGCGCACGATGGACATCATGGCAGCGGCACACAACCTGATGGATGTGAACGAGCCCTATCTGCTGCTCTCAGGCTACCGCAGCCCGAAGACGAACGCGATGCTGCGCTCGCGCTCCAGCGGCGTGGCGAAGAACTCGCGTCACCTGCGCGGCCAGGCGGCGGACCTGCGGCTGAACTCGCGCTCGGTGAGCCAGATGTTCCGCGCGGCCTCGGCCTGTCGCGGCGGCGGCGTGGGCCGCTACTCGGGCTCCAACTTCGTGCACATGGATTGCGGCCCGGTTCGCAGCTGGGGTCGGTAAGACCCGCGCGACGAAACGCAAATATGTCTGTTCAGCACCGGCCCCGCGAGGTCGGTGTTTTTGTTTTCTGAAGGGAGATCCCGGATCAGGTCCGGGATGGGCTGGCGCTGGTTTTGTCCGGCACGACTCTCACGCGGAGGTCATCCCGGACGTGATCCGGGATCTCTTGCCGTACTCGCCAGGCTGCGGCGCCCCTACCCCAGCCTGGCCATCCGCGCGTCGCGCAGGCGGGCGAAATCGTCACCGGCGTGATAGGACGACCGCGTGAGCGGCGTGGCCGAGACCATCAGGAAGCCCTTGCCATAGGCGGCCTTTTCGTAAGCCGCGAACTCGTCGGGATGCACGAAACGGTCGACCGCGTGGTGCTTGGGCGTGGGTTGCAGGTACTGGCCGATGGTCAGGAAGTCGACATCGGCGGCGCGCATGTCGTCCATCACCTGGTGCACCGCCTGGCGTTCTTCGCCCAGGCCCACCATGATGCCGGACTTGGTGAAAATGCCGGGATCGAGGTCCTTGACCCGTTGCAGCAGGCGCAGCGAGTGAAAGTACCGCGCCCCGGCCCGGACCTCGGGGTAGAGCCCCGGCACGGTTTCGAGGTTGTGGTTGAACACATCCGGTTTCGCCGCCACCACGACCTCGAGCACGGCGGGGTCGCAATGCAGGAAATCGGGCGTCAGGATCTCGATCGTGGTGCCGGGAGAACGGTGGCGAATGGCGCGAATCGTCTGCGCGAAATGCTCCGCGCCGCCATCCTTGACGTCGTCGCGGTCGACGGACGTGATGACCACGTGGTTGAGTCCCAGCTTCTGCACGGCGTCGGCGACGCGCCCCGGCTCGAACGGGTCGAGCTCTGCGGGCGGCTTGCCGGTGGCGATGTTGCAGAACGAACAGGCGCGGGTGCAGACCTCGCCCATGATCATCATCGTGGCGTGGCCCTGATTCCAGCATTCGCCGGCATTGGGACAGCCCGCTTCCTCGCAGACCGTGACCAGCTTGTACTCGCGCATGATCCGGTGGGTTTCCAGATAGCCCTTGCCGACCGGCGCCTTGACGCGAATCCAGTCGGGCTTTTTCGGTTGGGCATTGTCGGGCCGGTGCGCCTTTTCAGGATGGCGCTGGTCCGGGATCTTGAGATCGCGCACGAATTTTTCCCCGCAAATCCTTTGGTAAGACATCCTATTTATAAGGCACCGTGGTGGGAAGTTCCAGTGATGCAAACCCGTCATGCATATGGCGGGTGCGCGCTTAACGAGTGGCCCACCTCCTGCCCTCCCGGCGTGGCCGGTCTTCGCGGCGGCGCCACCGCGGACGTCGAGCGTTTGCGCGGGGTCCGGGCCGGTCTATGCTGCCGGCGGAGGCGGAACGCGGGGGCAGGATGGATTGGCAGAGACACAGGCGTGAGGCGCACCGGCTGAGCCAGACGCAGGAATTCCTGAAGCAGATCGTCTATGGCGGCAATGACGGGATCGTGACCACCTTCGCCATCGTGGCGGGATTCGCCGGCGCGCAGGCCGAGGGCGTGGCGCAGATCGGCGGCGTGGCGGTCCTGGTCTTCGGTCTGGCCAACCTCTTTGCCGATGCGATCAGCATGGGGCTGGGCGAATTCCTGTCGCTTCGGTCGCAGCATGACCTTTACCGGGCGCGGCGCACCAGCGAGCTGCGCGAGATCGCCGCCGACCCGGAGCACGAGCGGATGGAGCTGTTCGAGATCCTGCGCCAGCGCGGCCTGCCCGCGGGCGAGGCCGACACGGCGGCGACGATCATGTCGCGCCATCCCGAGATCATGGCCGACCTGATGATGACCTACGAATTCGGGATGCAGGACCCCGACGAGGCCAGCCCCGTTCTGAGCGGGCTGTTCACCTTCGGCGCGTTCCTGCTGTTCGGGGCGATTCCCCTGTTTCCCTATTTCGTGCTGGACGCCACGCAGACGACCTTTGTCCTGTCGGTTGCGGCAACCGCGGCGGCGCTGATGGCGCTTGGAGTGCTGCGCTGGAACGCGACCGGCGAACATATGGGGCGCTGCGTGGGCGAGACGCTGCTGGTGGGAACGATCTGTGCGCTGGCGGCCTTCGGCGTCGGCTGGCTGGTGGGCGGCTGAGGCGCGCGGCCCCTACCCCATCAGGCCCGCGCTGTCGCCCAGCTCGGCGTAGTGTCGCTTGAGCCGTTGCAGCGCGATGCGCAGGACGATCTTCCCCGACCGCGCCGACCAGCCGAGCTTTTTCTCGGTGGTTTCCAACCCTTCAAGAAAACAGCAGCAGCGCAGGGCCACATCGGCAAGCCCCGGCCCCAGATCGCGCAGGGCGCCAAGCACCCGCGCCTGCGCGGCCTGGGCGCTGGCGGCGGGCGGAACGACGGGCGCGGGCTGTGTCCTTCCGGTCAGAATGTCGGTCCAGTCCGTCCGTGGCGTGTCGCCCAGGTGGCCCATCTCGAAATCTTCGCGCAGGCGTTCGCCGGCCCGCACCAGGTCGGGCGCGAGAAAGCGGCTGCCGTCGCGGTCGCGGCGGCGCGCGAGCAGGATCAGGGGAGACTCCCCGATGCCGTGGCGGAGGCGGCGCCGGCCCTCGGCCAAGGTTTCGTCATCCTCCGAGAGCGGCGCATCCTGCCCCAAAAAGGCGGCCTGCGACTCGGCAAAGCCCTGGGCGTTGTTCTCCGCGCGCGCCATCAGCTGTCCAAGCGCGGATCGTCCCGCCGACGTGATGGCATAGCGCGACACGCGGCCGGGCGTGTCGCAGCTGATCCAGCATTTCAGGGCCATCGCCTCGGCGATGTCGCGGTCGACGACCGCGGTGCGATTCTGACCCGCTTCGGTTTCGCGGACCACGACGGCCTTGTCCATTTCGCTGGCCACGGCCAGGACCGCGCCTTTCTCGCAAAGCCGGCGCAGAACGCGCAGCGCCTCGCGGTTCAATCGGGATTCGGTGAGGGTTGTCGCGGTCTCGGCGGGGGTCGGCGGCATGGTCATGCGGGTCTCCTTGAGGCATGAACCGGCACCGGGCTGCGACATGACCTGTGGGCCGAGGCGGCGCAGGGCCTCGTCGACGAGGTGATCGTCGCGCAAGGCTTCGAACGCACGCACTTGTCGTGAAACGGTCGAGGCGTGACAGCCGAGTTTCCGGGCCAGCGCCCGGATCGACGTGCCACCCTCCGTATGGGCCAGATAGGTTATGGCCGCCATCGGCACCCAAGACAGATCTTTGCCGGGCGTCGACCCGGGCACTCCAGCCATGCTCATCCGTTTCCCTCCTTGGCCTGATCTCTTGTGACAGGATCAGTTGTCCCCAAAGTGCCCACAGAGTTCTCCACAAGCGACATGCAACCTAAGGGCGACTTGGTTACCAGTTCGTTAATTTTCACTCCGTCCGGCAACAATGGTTTCTCAAGTGTAAACAATTAGCCACGGCGGCGTGCGGTGGAACGGCGATTCACGCAACGCACCGGCGAGTCGTGTCACTCAGAGGGCTCCGCAGAACAGGAGACCGACACCATGACCCACGCGCTTGCCCTTCTCGATACGCTGACCCGCCCGCGCCTGATGATCAAGGCGGCCAGGATCGGCGCCGCGCAGTATCGCCGTGACATTCACCTGGAGCGCCTTCTGGACATCGAACCGCTGCCCGAC
Source organism: Roseovarius atlanticus (assembly GCF_019802205.1). Lineage (GTDB taxonomy): Bacteria > Pseudomonadota > Alphaproteobacteria > Rhodobacterales > Rhodobacteraceae > Roseovarius > Roseovarius atlanticus_A. The sequence goes on along the minus strand of NZ_JAHVHQ010000003.1, from coordinate 1,340,424 downwards.
AGCGGCGCGGCGCTGGAATTGTTGATCGAGATCGAGGCCGCGCTCGACGACGCGCGGCGGCGGCGCAGCGCCGAATACGCCGTGGCGCGGCATCTGGACCTTTTGATCGCAATCATGGGAGAGGCCCGGCTGATCCGGGCGGCGATGGCGCCCGAAGGCGCGACACCGGCGCAGGGCATGGCACCCGCGCCGGTGTCTTGATCGGTGTCCTGAGCGGTCAGGCGAAGGCGTCGGGCATGGACGCCTTTTTTTCCGCCACGTAGGCGTCCAGCGCTTCGAGCACGCCGGGGTCGAGATGGGGCTGCTGGTAGTTGGCCAGCTGCTTTTCGACGCGGGTGGTGGCCAGCGCCATGGTGTCCTGCCCGCCCTCGTCGGCCCATTGCTCGAACGGTTTGTAGTCGAGCATTTCCGAGCGCCAGAAGGCGGTCTTGAAATTGGCCTGGGTGTGGGCGCAGCCAAGGTAGTGCCCGCCCGGGCCGACCTCGCGGATGGCGTCCATCGCCTGGCCGTTCTCGTCGGTGTAGATGCCCTTGGCGAGGTGGTGGTAGACGCCCAGCTGGTCGGCATCCATGACGAATTTCTCGAACGAGGACACCAGCCCGCCTTCGAGCCAACCGCAGGAATGCAGCATGAAGTTGACGCCAGACAGAAGCCCCATGTTGAGGCTGTTGGCGGTTTCATACGCGGCCTGCGCGTCGGGCAGCTTGGAGCCGTTGAACGACCCCGCCGAACGGTAGGGCAGCCCCAGGCGGCGGGCGAGTTGGCCCGCGCCGTAGGTGATGTGCGCGGCCTCGGGCGTCCCGAAGGTGGGCGCGCCGGAGTTCATGTCGATCGAGGTCACGAACGCGCCCATGATGACGGGTGCGCCGGGGTTGCAAAGCTGGTTGAAGGCGACGCCCGCCAGCGCCTCTGCCATGACCTGCGTCAGGGTGCCGGCCACGGTCACCGGCGCCATGGCGCCGCCGACGATGAAGGGCGAGACGATGCAGGCCTGGTTGTTCTTGGCGTAAACCTCCATCGCGCCCATCATCACCTCGTCAAAGGTGAGCGGCGAGTTGATGTTGATCAGCGAGGTCATCACCGTGTTCTGCTGCACGAAGTTCTCGCCGAAGAGGATCTTGCACATGTCCACGCTGTCCTGCGCGCGGGAAGGCTCGGTCACCGAGCCCATGAAGGGCTTGTCCGACAGCACCATGTGGGCGCGCAGCATGTCGAGGTGACGCTTGTTGACGGGGATGTCGGTGGGTTCGCACACCGTGCCGCCCGAGTGGTGCAGCCACTTGGACATGTAGCCGAGTTTCACGAATTTCTCGAAATCGGCCATGGTGGCATAGCGCCGGCCGCCCGTGGCGTCGCGCACGAAGGGGGGGCCGTAGACCGGGGCGAAGACCAGGTTGTTGCCGCCCACCACGACGTTGCGCTCGGGGTTGCGGGCGTGCTGGGTATATTGCGACGGCGCGGTCTTGATCAGGTCTCGCGCGAGGCCGCGGGGGATGTGCACCCGCTCGCCCTGCACGTCGGCGCCGGCGTCCTTCCACATTTTCAGAGCGCGCGGATTCTCGACGAAGTTGACGCCGATCTCTTCCAGAACGGTTTCGGCATTGTGCTCGATCATCTCGAGCGCCTCTTCGTTGAGGATTTCGTAATTCGGGATATTGCGCTCGATATACTTGGCGGTTTCGACGCTGACGGCGGTACGTTCCGCGCGGCGGGCTGCGCCGCCTCCGCCCCGGGCCCGTCTGCGGGTTGCTGCTTCGGCCATATTCTGGTTCCCCAACGTGAACTTGCACCCATGACAGAGTGCGACTGCGCCCTTAAATATCCGCTAACGCGACCGAGTCGCGGGAGATTTGCGCCGTTTCACGGTCTATAGCGACATTCGGCGTGGACGATGGGAGCGATTGGCAGGGGCGCGTGGGCTCTCGCCCACCCTACGGGATGTGACGGCGCGGCATCCCGGACTTGATCCGGGATCTCCGGGTCCGAGGGATCCTCGGGTCAGGCCCGAGGATGACGGAGCGCTTCGTGGTCACACGGCTTCGTCAAGCACGCGCAAACCTGTTGCATCGCCCCGGCGCATTTCATAATGGCTTGGCATGACCCAGCATGATCGCCTTCTCATCATCGACTTCGGCAGCCAGGTGACGCAGCTGATCGCGCGCCGCCTGCGCGAATTGAGCGTCTACTGCGAAATCCATCCCTTTCAAAAGGTCACGGACGCGTTCCTGAAGGAGTTCGCGCCCAAGGCGGTGATCTTCTCGGGCGGTCCCGATACGGTGACGCGCGAGGGATCGCCCCGGCCACCGCAATCGGTCTATGACCTTGGCGTGCCGATCCTGGGCATCTGCTATGGCCAGCAGGTCATGATGCAGGACCTGGGCGGCCGCGTCGAAGGCGGCAAGATCTCGGGCGGCGGCGGCACGGCGGAGTTCGGCCGCGCCTGGGTCTCGCCCAGCGAAGAGCGGATCGAGCTCCTGGCGGGCTGGTTCCTGGACGCGCGCGAGCAGGTCTGGATGAGCCATGGCGACCACGTGGCCGAACTGGCGCCCGGGTTCGCGGTCTACGGCACCTCGCCGCACGCGCCCTTTGCCATCACCGCCGACCTGGAGCGGGATTTCTACGCGGTGCAGTTCCACCCGGAAGTGCATCACACGCCCAACGGCCGCACGCTGTACGAGAATTTCGTCAAGCGCGCCGGGTTCAAGGGCGACTGGACCATGGCCGCCTACCGCGAGGAGATGGTCGAGGCGATCCGCGAGCAGGTGGGCGATGCGAAAGTCATCTGCGCGCTCTCGGGCGGCGTGGACAGTTCCGTGGCCGCCGCGCTGATTCACGAGGCGATCGGCGAGAACCTCACTTGCGTCTTCGTCGATCACGGCCTGCTGCGCCTGAATGAGGGCGAGGAAGTCGTGGGCATGTTCCGCGACCACATGAACCTTCGTGTCATCCACGCGCAGGAGCAGGACCTGTTCCTGGGCGAGTTGGAGGGCGTGTCGGACCCCGAGACCAAGCGGAAGATCATCGGCAAGCTCTTTATCGACGTGTTCCAGAGATACGCCGACGAGATCGAGGGCGCGGCCTTTCTCGCGCAAGGCACGCTTTACCCGGATGTCATTGAATCGGTGAGTTTTTCCGGTGGCCCCAGCGTGACGATCAAGAGCCACCACAACGTGGGCGGCCTGCCCGAGAAGATGGGGCTGAAGCTGGTCGAGCCGCTGCGCGAGCTCTTCAAGGACGAGGTGCGCGCCCTGGGCCGCGAGCTGGGCCTGCCCGACAGTTTCATCGGCCGACACCCCTTCCCCGGCCCCGGCCTTGCCATCCGCTGCCCCGGCGAGATCACCCGCGACAAGCTGGAGATCCTGCGCAAGGCGGATGCCGTCTATATCGACCAGATCCGCAAGCACGGGCTTTACGACGAGATCTGGCAGGCCTTCGTCGCCATCCTGCCGGTGCGCACCGTGGGCGTTATGGGCGACGGTCGGACCTATGACTACGCCTGCGCGCTGCGGGCGGTCACGAGCGTGGACGGCATGACCGCCGATTACTACCCGTTCAGCCATGATTTCCTGGGCGAGACCGCGACGCGGATCATCAACGAGGTCGAGGGCATCAACCGGGTGACCTATGACATCACCAGCAAGCCACCGGGCACCATCGAGTGGGAATAGGCGCCTGCCTTCGGGTTCCCCGCCCCCTATGACGCCACGTTGAACTTCATGACGCCCCCGCATCACACCGGCTATCGCAGAGAGATCGACGGCCTTCGGGCCTTCGCGGTCCTGTCTGTCGTCGCCTTCCACGCATTCCCCGGCGCGGTGCCGGGCGGGTTCGTCGGCGTCGACGTCTTCTTCGTCATCAGCGGCTTTCTGATCACCAGCCATATCTTCGAGAAGCTGGACCAGGGCGAGTTCAGCTTTGCCGACTTCTTTCAACGGCGTATCCGGCGGATCTTTCCCGCGCTTCTGGTGGTGATGTCGCTCAGCCTGCTGTTCGGGTGGCTGGTCCTGTTGTCGGACGAGTTCAACCAGCTTGGCCTGCACGTCGCCAGCGGCGCGGCGTTCATCAGCAATTTCGTCTTTGCCGCCGAGGCCGGCTATTTCGACGCCGCCGCCGAGCTGAAGCCGATGCTGCACCTGTGGAGCCTCGCGGTCGAGGAGCAGTTCTATATCCTTTGGCCGCTGGCGCTCTGGGTGGCGTGGAAACTGCGGGTCGGCCTGCTGATCCTGACCCTGATCGTGTTCGTGGCCTCCTTCGTCGTGAATGTCGCCTATGCCACCTCGCATCCGGTCGAGGCGTTCTTCTGGCCGTTCGGGCGCTTCTGGGAACTCCTGAGCGGCAGCCTTCTTGCGTGGGTCACGGTGCATCGGGCCGGCCCCCTGGCGAGCGAAACGGTACGAAAGCTGGCGGGCGGTCTGGGCCTGGTGCTGCTGGTCGTGTCGGTGGCGGTGATCGACCGGACGGCCGCCTTTCCCTCGTGGTGGGCGCTCCTGCCGGTTCTGGGGTCGGTGCTGGTGATCTTCGGCGGGGCCATGGCCTGGGGTGTTGCACCGCTTTTCACCAATCGCGTCGCTGTCTGGTTCGGGCTGATCAGCTATCCGCTCTACCTTTGGCACTGGCCGGTGCTGTCGTTCCTGCACATCGCAGAGGACGACGTGCCGCACCGGGACGCGCGGATCGCGGGCGTGCTCCTGGCCATCCTGCTGGCCTGGCTGACCTACCGCCTGATCGAGCGGCCGATCCGCTTTGGCACATTCCGCGAACCGGCGCGGTCGCTGTGGCTGGCAGCGGTCATGGTGGCGGTCGGACTGGCGGGGGTCGTGATCAGCCGGAGCGATTTCAGCGACACCCACACCGCCCGGACGGTGTATTTGCGGGGCGGTCTGGAACACCGGATCGGGCCGTCCAGCCGGTGGTTCGAAGGGCGAGACGACTGGTTGTTCCTGGGCAACAGCTATGACCGGACGGTGGCCAAGCTGCGCTCCGATAGCCCGCCGCCGCCCGACGAGGTGGAAGAAATACGCGCGCTCTTCGCGGAGATCTCCGAAACTGCGGCGCGATCCGGCACGCGCGTCGCCCTGCTGGTCGGTCCCAACAAGTCGTCGGTCTATCCCGAGTACCTGCCGCCGGAACTGACGCCCGCGGACAGCCGGTATTTCGAGGCCTTCGCGCGGGCGTTGGCCCCTGTCCCGAACCTGACGTTCCATGACCCGACCGCCGGGTTCCTGCGGGACAAGGAGGCCGAGGGCGAGCTCTATTACCGCACCGACACGCATTGGAACAGCAAGGGCGCGTTTCTTGCCTGGGACGGGCTGATGCAAGCGCTCGGGCTGCCGGTGCCGGAGGTGGCGTTTTCGCCCGGTCCCGAAGTGCGCGGCGACATCATAGAGATTGCCGGGATGGAGCGCTTTCCGCTGCGTCCCGGCGACAACTGGCTCTACGAGTTCCGGCGGGATTTCGAGCTTGAGCGCCGTGGCATTCCCGACGCGACGGTCACCGATTCCTTCGGCCTGCGCGAAGTGGTGACGAACTCGAATCCGCCGTCGGACATGACGGTCTGGGTGATCGGGGATTCCTTTGCCTCGTCGGTCAAGCCGTTCATCGAGGCCAGTTTCCGCGAAGTTCACCACAAGGGGCATTGGAACGAGCGCCTGCCGCGACTGGCGGACGATCTGGACGCCGCCGAGGAAAAACCGGATCTGATCGTGATCATCCGGGTGGAAAGATCCTTCTGACCGCTGCATCACGAGCGCATCGCCAAAACCGCACTCTGCCCTTGGAAAGCGCCCTGCGCCTCTTTAGAGAACGTGTGAGCGCCAGCGGGCCCCGGCATCTGCCGACCCGGCCCGTTGCGCGGCATTATCCTTCAGCCGATCCGGGGACCAGATGACCGACAACCTGCAAAACCCGCCGCGGGACACCGCGGTGCCCGTCCTGCGCGCGGGCGTTTTCATGCTGGGGGCCGTGGCGTCCTTCACCATGATGGCCGTCGCCGGGCGACAGGTGAGCTTCGAGCTGGATACATTTGAAATCATGATGTTTCGCAGCTTCGTCGGTCTGGCCGTCGTCATGGTGTTCGTGCTGGTTCAGGGACGCCTGCACGAGTTACCGACGCGAAAGACCGGCACGCATCTTCTGCGCAACATCTTTCATTTCACCGGACAGAACCTGTGGTTCTTCGCCATCACCATGATCCCGCTGGCGCAGGTCTTTGCGCTGGAATTCACCACGCCGCTGTGGGTGCTGATCCTGTCGCCGCTGATGCTGGGCGAACGGATGACGCGGATGCGGGTCATCGCCGCCGTGCTGGGCTTTGTCGGCATCCTGATCGTGGCGCGCCCCACGCCCGAGACGCTGAACATCGGCACCGCGGCCGCGGCGGCCTGCGCCATCGGGTTTGCCGGGACATACATCTTCGCCAAGCGGCTGACACGCACGGAGTCGCTGGCCTGCATCCTGTTCTACATGACGGTCATGCAGGCGGTGTTCGGGCTGATCTGCGCCGGCTTCGACGGCGACATCGCCCTGCCCTCGGCCCAAAGCCTGCCGTGGCTGGTGGCCATCGGCATCTGCGGGCTGACGGCGCATTTCTGCATCACCTCGGCCCTGTCGCTGGCCCCGGCCACGCTGGTCAGCCCGATCGACTTCATGCGCCTGCCGGTGATCGCCATCGTCGGGCTGCTGGTCTATGGCGAGGCGGTCAGCATCTATGTATTCGTGGGCGCCATACTGATCTTCGGGGCGAATTACCTCAACCTCTGGTCGGAAACCCGCAAAAGCTGAACTGCCCGGTTCGGAACGGGGCGTGGCTGTGACATTCTTGCATGCCGCGCCCCTGCTCCTCGTTTCATGACGTCGCGTAAAAATTGACCGATTTTCACACGTAACAGTAGTGTGATGTCATGTTCTGGAGGAGAGGAACTCATGAAAAATCTAGCTTTGGCAGCCTGCGCGCTCACCGCAACTGCCTCTGCCGCTTCAGCGGGCCAAATCGAACGCCGCGGTGACCCATCGCAAATCCTGTTCGAAGAGGGCAGGAACTATCTGCAATTCTCGGTGGCGACGGTGCACCCGAATGTTTCGGGCCCGCCGATCGGAACCGCCGCGGCGATCGGGGCAACCCCGACCGGCAACATCCAAAACAGCTATGAAAGCTATGCGCTGGGCTTCAAGCACCAGTTCAATGACCGCCTGGCGCTGGCCTTTGTCATCGACGAGCCGGTGGGCGCATCCGTGAACTATCGGACGGCTCCCTATACCGGCCCGGGCACCGGCGCGTTCTTCGGCGCCTCCAACGCCGAAGTGTCTTCGATCCAGTTCACGGCCATGGCCAAGTACGAGGTCGTGGACAATATCAGCGTCTATGGCGGTGTCCGCTACCAGGGTCTGAAAGGCGACATCACGGTCATCTCGCCCGCCACCGGACCCGCCGGAGGCCCTGGCCCCTACACGCTGAGCGTCGATAACGACTTTCAGCTTGGATACCTGGTTGGTGCGGCCTATGAGCGGCCCGAACTGGCCATGCGCTTTGCGCTGACCTACGAGTCGAAGATCGAGCATTCGTTCCGCGACAACAACGGCACGCCGTTCGACGTGGAAATCCCCCAGGCCGTGACCTTGCACGCCCGCTCGGGGATCGCGCCCGACACGCTGCTGTTCGGGTCGATCAAGTGGCGTGAATGGACGGCGTTCAACGTGCAGCCGGCGGATTTCTTTTCCTATACGCCTGCGCCGGTCAACACGTCGATCGCCAGCGGCACCAGCGACATCTGGACCTACGAGCTGGGTCTTGGCCGCCGGTTCAGCGAGAACTGGAGCGGTGCGGCGATCATCGGCTATGAAAAGGACAACGGCGACGTCGTCGGCAACCTTTCGGGCACGGACGGCTATGTCAGCTATGGTCTGGCCGTGACCTACGAGACCGAATCGTGGGAGATCACGTCGGGCATCCGGTATATCGACGTCGGCAGCGCCAACAGCTCGGTTACCGGGTTTACCGGCAGCGACGCCATTGCCGTCGGCACCCAGGTCGGCTTCAAGTTCTGACGTCTGTCGTAAAGCAACTTCGGAAAACCCCGCCGTCCCATTCGGCGGGGTTTTTCTTTTCGCCATACCGCTTTGAGGTTTGACGCCCCGCGCGGTGCTGGCTACCAAAGCGGCTCAAAGGAGAGCCGCGACCATGATTTACAAGACCGCGCAGGCATGGCGGGATGCGCCGCACAAACGGGTGCTGTTCTACGGCATGTCGGGGCTTGGCAAGACGCACCTGTCCAACATGCTGCGCGACGCGGGCACGTGGTTTCACTATTCCATCGATTACCGGATCGGCACGCGCTACATGGGCGAGCTGATCGCCGACAACGCCAAGGCGCACGCGATGAAGGTGCCCTTCCTGCGTGATCTGCTGAAGTCCGACTCGATCTACATCGGCTCGAACATCACCTTCGACAACCTGTCGCCGGTGTCCACCTACCTGGGAAAACCCGGTGACCCCGACAAGGGCGGTCTGCCCATCGACGAATACCGCACCCGGCAGGAGCAGTTCCGGCGCGCGGAGATCAACGCGCTGATGGACACCGGGCATTTCATCGAACGCGCCGGGCGGCTTTACGGCTATCCGCATTTCGTCTGCGATACCGGCGGGTCGATCTGCGAATGGGTGGATGGCGACGATCCGGACGATCCGATCCTGACGGAGCTGGCCTCTCACTGTCTTTTGATCGGGCTGAAGGGCAATGACGCGCACCGGCAGGAGCTGATCCGCCGGTTCGACCGCGCGCCTAAGCCGATGTGTTATCAGCCCGAGTTCCTGGCCGGTGCATGGGCAGAATACCTGAGCGAAAACAACGTCGAAGAAGGCGATGTTGAACCCGATCACTTCATCCGCTGGACCTATGCCCGCGCGCTGGCCCACCGTGCGCCACGCTATGCGGCGATGGAGAAATGGGGCATCACGCTTGACCATGACGAGGTTTCGCAGGTCACAACCGCCGACGGGTTCGAGGCGCTGGTGGCCGCAGCCCTTGAGCGTACGGGATAAACCTCTATCTAGGCCGGACCGCCGCAAACAGGTTATCACATGCCCATAAAGATCCCTTCCAGCCTGCCCGCCTTCGACGTCCTCACCCGCGAGGGCGTCATGGTGATGGACGAGGATCAGGCATCGCGGCAGGATATCCGGCCCTTGCGGATCGGCCTTCTGAACCTGATGCCCAAGAAGATCCAGACCGAGAACCAGTTCGCCCGCCTGATCGGGGCGACGCCGCTGCAGATCGACCTGAGCCTGATCCGCATGTCCGAGCATCGCACCAAGAACACCGCAGCGGACCACATGGAAAGCTTCTATCGCCCCTTTTCCGAGGTCGCGGCGACGGGTGAGAAATTCGACGGGCTGATCATCACCGGCGCCCCGATCGAACACCTGGAGTTCAGCGACGTCACCTATTGGGACGAGCTGACCCGCGTCTTCGAGTGGACGACGACCCACGTGCATTCCACCTTCGGCGTCTGCTGGGGCGGGATGGCGATGATCAACCATTTCCACGGGGTGAAGAAGCACTTGCTGGACGCCAAGGCGTTCGGCTGTTTCCGGCATCGCAACATGGCGCCCGCCTCGCCCTTCCTGCGCGGATTTTCGGATGATTGCGTGATCCCGGTCAGCCGCTGGACCGAGATGCGCCGCGACGAGATCGACGCGGTGGACGGGCTGGAGGTGCTGCTGGACAGTGACGAGGTCGGCCCCTGCCTGGTGCAGGACAGCGCGGCGCGGTCGCTCTATATCTTCAACCACCTGGAATATGACAGCGACACGCTGAAACAGGAATACGACCGCGACATCGACGCGGGCACCCCGATAAACGTGCCCTGCAATTACTATCCCGATGACGACCCGGCTTGCCCGCCGCAGAACCGCTGGCGCAGCCATGCGCACCTGCTCTACGGCAACTGGATCAACGAGATTTACCAGACCACCCCCTTTGATATGGACGCGATCGGGCTAGGTTCGCGCTGGTAACGATCGACGGGGGTGCAGGGCTGATGAAACGCGGGCTGGTCTGGGTGGCGCTTGGCGCCGTGGCGCTGTTGTCAAGCTGTGCGGGCCTGGCTGGCGTCAAGGAACGCACCGCCGAGGAAACCCACCCGCCGCTGGGCCGGTTCGTCGAGGTCGATGGTACCCGCGTGCATGTCTGGGTCGAGGGATCGGGGCCGGACGTGGTGCTGATCCACGGCGCGGGCGGCAACCTGCGGGATTTCACCTTCGACCTGGCGAAACGCCTGACCCCGCGCTACCGCGTCATCGCCTTCGACCGGCCCGGCCTGGGCTATACCGAGCGCCTGCCCGGCTATGGCGGGGTCGGCAGCACCGAGGGCGAAAGCCCGCGCGAACAGGCGGCGCTCCTGCAAAAGGCGGCGGCGCAGATCGGCGTGCGGCGGCCGGTGGTCGTGGGCCACAGTTTCGGCGGCGCCGTTGCGCTGGCCTGGGGCCTGAACGCGCCGCAGGACACCGCAGCGCTGGTATTGCTGGCAGGCGTGTCGAACCCCTGGCCGGGCGAGCTGGGCACCTTCTACAACGTCACCGGAACAGCCCTGGGCGGTGCGGCGGCAGTGCCGCTGATCACCGCGCTGGCCTCGGAGGAGCGGATCGAGCGCAGCATCGAGGGCACCTTCGCCCCGCAACGCGCGCCCAAGGGGTATTCCGAGTATCTCGGCCCCGGCCTGACCCTGCGGCGCGAGACCTTGCGCGCCAATGGCCAGCAGGTGCTGGGCCTGCGCCCGCATATCGTGGCGATGTCGCAGCAATACCGCGACCGGCTGCGGATGCCGGTCGAGATCGTGCATGGCGACGCGGACAAGACCGTGCCGCTGCACGTCCACTCGATCCCGCTGTCGAAACAGCTGCGCCGGGGCACCCTCACGGTGCTGGAGGGCGTGGGCCACATGCCGCATCACGTGCGGCCCCAGGCCACGGTCGCGGCAATCGACCGCGCGGCCGCCCGCGCCGGATTGCGTTAAGCCGCTTAACATCCCATAGTCGCCCTAAAATCAAGGGAGTGGCCGCATGGACCTGCCATTTGACGGCGCGATCAGCACCTATTTCAAATCCGAGGCCCCGGAGGAGTTGCGCAACGCCATCCGCCGGGCCGACAAGGGCGATATCCTGTCGCCCGATTACCCCCATTCGGACCGGATGCCGCGCAAGGCGTACGAGCAGGACCTGCATCGCTTGCAGATCGAGCTGGTGAAGCTGCAGGCCTGGGTCAAGGACACCGGCGCGCGCGTGGTCTGCGTCTTCGAGGGGCGGGATGCCGCCGGCAAGGGCGGCACGATCAAGCGCTTCCGCGAGAACCTGAATCCGCGCGGCGCGCGGGTGGTGGCCCTGCCCAAACCGTCCGAGACGGAAGCCACGCAATGGTATTTCCAGCGCTATATCGACCACCTGCCCGCGGGCGGCGAAATGGTGTTCTTCGACCGCTCCTGGTACAATCGCGGCGTGGTGGAAAAGGTCTTCGGCTTTTGCACCGACGCGCAGCGCGAGCATTTCTTTCACCAGGTGGGCGATTTCGAGAAGATGCTGGCCGACGAGGGCATTCACCTTTTCAAGTTCTGGCTGAACGTGGGCCGTGCCGAGCAGCTGCGCCGGTTCATGAAACGCGAGAGCGATCCGCTGAAGCAATGGAAGCTGAGCTGGATCGACGTCGAGGGGCTGAAGAAATGGGACGCCTATTCAGAGGCCATTTCCGAGACGCTGGCGCGCTCGCACAGCACCCACGCGCCCTGGACGGTGGTCCGCTCAGACGACAAGCGGCGTGCCCGGCTCGAGGCGATCCGGCATATCCTGCTGAACATCGACTATGCCCGCAAGCTGCCGAAATCGCTGGGAAAACCTGACGCCTCGGTCTGCGGCGGGCCAGAGATCTGGGATGCCTAAGCGCGGCTATCACCACGGCAACCTGCGCCAGGCGCTGGTGGACGCGGCGCTGACCCTGATCGAGGAGAAAGGGCCGACGGGCTTTACCCTGTCCGAGGCCGCCAAGCAGGCCGGCGTGACCCCGGCGGCGGTCTATCGCCATTTCGGCGGGCGCGAGGACCTCATCGCCGAGGCCGCGCGGCAAGGCTACGAGATTTTCGCGGACGTGATCGAATACGCCTATGGCACCGGCCAGACGGCGCTGAGCGCGTTTTCGGCCACGGGGCGCGCGTACCTGGCCTTCGCGCGGAAATATCCCGGGCACTATATCGCGATGTTCGAAAGCGGCATTTCCGTCAATCGCAACGCCGACCTCGCCGCCGTGTCGGGCCGCGCCCGCACCGTGCTGGAACGGGCCGCCGAAGGTCTTTCGGCGCATATCCCGCCCGACAAGCGCCCGCCCACGGCGATGGTCTCGGCCCATGTGTGGGCGCTGTCGCATGGCGTGGTGGAACTGTTCGCCCGCAACTCGCCCGGCACCCAAAGCCCCTTCCCGCCCGAGGACCTGCTGGAGTCAGGGATAGGCATCTACCTGCGCGGCCTGGGCCTGTTGCCGCCGGACAGCTGAGTGGGCTTTTACATAGGCGCGTTGCCGAACAGCACCTTGTCCAGCAAGGGCGCCACGGCGCGGGCCGCCGGGGCCGAGATATGATCCGCGTCCGTGTAAAGAAGCGCGCGGTCGAGCAGCCAGGCATACCGTCCCTCCCGCTCGAAGAACGCGTTCACCGAGATCAGGTCCGCGCCGAGATCGTCCGCGACATCGACCAGGATCGTGCGGGCGCCGCGCATCAGCTCGACATGCACCCGGGTGTCGACGAAACTGCGGGCGATATCGTCCTCGAACTCGGCTTCCGGCAGGTCGCGCAGGATCGCCTGCCCCAGAACGTTGATCGGCAAGACCACCTGCTGCGGCACCTGGTCCAGGATCACGATCCGAATGCCGGCATCCCTGTAGTGGGAAATCGTCTTGCGCAGGCCGGTCTCGAAGCTGGCGAACCATTCCGCATCGCTTTGCCGGCGGTTGTCGGGATCGGTCGAGATCATGAACCGCCGCGGCTTGCTCAGGAGATCGCCCTTGACGTAAAGGCTCCACCTTGCGGCGAGGAATACCATGTCGACCCCGCGTGCCACGGCGTCTTCCGCAAAGGCCTGAACCTCGTCGTGACACTCTTGCGCCGACCGGCCGCCGTTGACGAGATAGACGCCCAGCAAGGGCGGACAGGCGGCGCGCACGCCGCGCAGCACGCGAATGTCCCGCATGGCCGCGATTTCGTCGAAGGCGGGCAGGATCGCGCCGGCATGACTGTCGCCCAGAACCGCAATTGTCGTGCTTGGCACGTTGGTATCGTGCACCACGCAGAGACCGCCGGGGCGCTCGGCCTCGCCGCCGGGGCAGGTCCAGCCACGGCTGACAGTACTGTCCCGCGTGACAAGCTTGACATACGCCTCAGGTCCCTTGCCATCCAGGCGCTGCGGCACGCCTTTCAGTGCCAGAACCGTAAAGCCCATGGCGCCGAAGGCGACGATGCCCCCAAGGCTCGCGCCGAAGACGGCCTGGCGCGACGGCAGCCACCCGGCGCGCCGGAACGGGCGCTCGACAAAGGCCCAGGACAGCACCGCCAGCGCAAAGGACAAGGCGATCAGGCCCCAGATCAAGCCCGGCACCGTCTCTGTCCAGCCGCGGATGCGGGCAAAGGCCAGGATCGGTTGATGCCAAAGGTAAAGCGAATAGCTGATCAGCCCGATGCCGACCAGGGGGCGCCAAGACAGGGCGCGGGCCGTCACCGTCTCGTGCGCGGCAAAGAGGATGACCAGCATCGCCCCGGCAACCGGCACCAGAGTGTAGGCCGAGGGCGACGGATCGGCGGGACCAAGCCAGAAGAGACTGCCCACGATCAGCGCAAGGCCGATTGCCGCCAGCGCCTCGTTCCGCATCTGCGGGCGGTTCAGCAAAAGCGCGGCACAGATCGAGCCGGCCAGCAGTTCCCACAGCCGGGACGGCGTGAAGAAGAAGTTCTCGGCCGGCAGGTTCCACGCGCCCCAGATGGCCAGCGCGATGGATGCCGCGGCGCACAGGGCGAAGACCGCCACATGCTTGCCGCGCCGAAAGCGGCCCAACGCCCAGAGCAGCGCCGGAAACAGGATATAGAACTGTTCCTCGACCGCGAGGCTCCAGGTGTGCAGCAGCGGACGCAGGTCGGCCGAGACGTCGAAATACCCCGAATGTTCCAGGAAATGGACGTTCGAGATGAAGAGAACGGTAAAGCCCAGGCTGCGCGCGAAATCCTCCAGCGGGTCGGGCGGAATCCACATCCACGCGAAGGGCACGCAGCAGGCCAGGACAAGGAACAGCGCCGGCAGGATGCGCCGCGCGCGCCGCTCGTAAAATCGCCACAGGCTGTAGGTGCCGGCCTCGCGGTCGGAAATCAGGATCGTGGTGATCAGGTAGCCGGAGATGACGAAAAAGATGTCGACGCCGATATAGCCGCCGCCGAAGGCGGTAAAGCCCGCGTGAAAGAAAATGACCGGCAGAACGGCAACCGCCCTGAGACCGTCGATTTCACGCCTGTACTTCACACCGGATTGTCCCGAGATTTTCGTGCTATCGGTGAACCCGATACAGGGTTGACTTGCAAGAAAAAAGCGCGGCATCCGCGGGGTCCGCGCTTTCGCACGGTGTGGTCGCGCTATTCTTCCTCAACTCGCCCGGCACGCAAAACCCCCTCCCGCCCGAGGATCTGCTGGAGACGGGGATAGGCACCGCCCCACTCTTCCTCTGGCCAAAAATATCCCGGGGGTTTGGGGGCTGGCCCCCAATCGACCCTGTGTTTGGGGGCTGGCCCCCAATTAAACCTGCGTTTGGGGGCTGGCCCCCAATCAATCCTGTGTCTGGGGCCGGCCCCGCGCGCCGGTCATCCTCGGGCCTGACCCGAGGATCTCTCCGCCGCGGAGATCCCGGATCAGATCCGGGATGACCTGCGCGCCCGCCGGCAAAGAAAAGGGCCGCCCCACAGGACGGCCCTTTCCGAAACCCTGAAGCCAAAGCTTAACGCTTGGAGAACTGGAAGCTCTTGCGGGCCTTGGCGCGGCCGTATTTCTTGCGCTCCACCACGCGGCTGTCGCGGGTCAGGAAGCCTGCCGCCTTCAGCGCGCCGCGCAGGGACGGGTCGTAAAGCTGCAGCGCCTTGGAGATGCCGTGCTTGACGGCACCGGCCTGGCCCGAGAGGCCGCCGCCCTTGACGGTGGCCTGCACGTCGAACTGGTCTTCGACACCGGCCACCGTGAACGGCTGGCGCAGGATCATCTGCAGCACCGGGCGCGCGAAGTACTTGTTCATTTCCTTGCCGTTGACCGAGACCTTGCCCGAGCCGGGCTTGATCCAGACGCGGGCGACCGCGTCCTTGCGCTTGCCGGTGGCGTAGGAGCGGCCCAGGTCGTCGCGGACGGGTTCACGGGGCGCTTCCTCGGGCGTGCCCTGGACACCGCCGATATCGTCGGTGACGGCCGCTTCGAGACCTTCGAGTGTTTTGATTTCGTCAGCCATGTCTCTTACACCCGCGTGTTTTTCTTGTTCATGGATTTCACATCCAGCACTTCGGGGCTTTGCGCCTCGTGCGGATGCTCGGTGCCGGCATAGACGCGCAGATTGGTCATCTGGCGGCGTGCAAGGCGGTTCGACGGCAGCATGCGCTTGACGGCCTGCGTCACCACGCGTTCGGGATGTGCGCCTTCCAGGATCTCCGCCGTGGTGCGCGACTTGATGCCGCCCGGGTGGCCGGTGTGCCAGTAGTTGGGTTTCTCGCGCTTCTTGCCGGTCAGCTGCACCTTGTCGGCATTGATGACGATGACGTTGTCACCCATGTCTTGGCTCGGTGTGAAGCTGGGCTTGTGCTTGCCACGCAGGCGCGTGGCGACGATCGACGCAAGGCGGCCCAGAACGATGCCGTCGGCGTCGATCACGATCCACTTCTTGTCGATATCTGCCGGTGTTGCAGAAAAGGTTTTCATGGTCTTGTCCCCAAGGGTCAGAGGGTCATAATTCGGATTGCGGGGTTATATAGGCTCCGGTGCACAGTTCAAGCGGGAAATTCGCGTTATTTGCGTTTGAAAACAAAGACTTGTTATTTAGGTATCATTTTACCCCAAATGGAAAGCCTGATTCACAACCCCGGCCCGCCGCTTGCCGCGCTGCTGCTTCTGGCGCTGTCCACGGCGCTTGGCATGGCGCAGGTGGCCAAGATCATCAAGGTCTACGAGGCCAAGCACGAGCTGAAGCACGGATCGGCCGGATTCATCCGCGGCATCGCGGGCTGGTCCCTGGTGGCGTTCTGGGCCATGGCGGTGTGGTTCGTGGCCACGGTGATCGGCGACTGGTGGGCGACCGAAGACCTGGCCGGCGCCATGGACCGCGCCTGGCTGCGGCTGCGCATCCTGCTGGAGATCGCGGCGGCGCTCGCGGAGAACGACTGATGGCGGGCCCGGTTCCCGGAGCGCAGGCGATCCAGACCGCGCTGCAATGCCCCAACTGTGCCGGTCAGTGCCGCTACAGCGCCGAGGCTAGGGGCCTGCGCTGCGACAGTTGCGGGGACGTGCGGTCGCTCGAGGCGCCCGACGACCACCTGGCGCGGACCGAGTTCGGCTATGACCCGGACGTGCCCGCCGAAGAGCCGAAAAGCCGCCCCGACCTGATGGAGCACGGCTGCCAGACATGCGGTGGGCACGTGATCTTCACCGGCCCTGCCCTGTCCGAGCGCTGCCCCTATTGCGACGGGCCGGTGGTGCTGGCCCAACCCGACATGGGGTTCGACACCATGGCGCTGATCCCTTTCCGGGTGACGCTGGAGCGCGCGAAAGCCAATGCCCACGACTGGGTCCGCGCCCGGATCGCCGCGCCCTCGGACCTGTCGGCACAGGTCGAAGACGGGCATTTCAGCGGGCTTTATGCCCCGTTCTGGACCTTCGACAGCAAGGAAGCGCTGCGTTACTGGGCCAAGTATACCACCGGGTCGGGCAAGAACCGGCGCACCCATTCCATCGACGGGGCGATGACGATCGACTTCGACGATCTGCTGGTCCCGGCCTCGAGCCATGTGACACCGCTGATCCGGGACGGCATCCTGCACGAGTTCTACCCCGACCGCCTGCGCCCCTACCGCTCGGGCTACCTCGCCGGGTTCGCGGCCGAGCGGCACCACCAGACCGTGGCCGAGGGGCTGGAGGCGAACAAGTCGGACAAGCGCCTGCTGATCCGCAACCGGATCAAGGCGCATATCAACAAGCGCGGGGTGCATGACATCCGCTATCGCACCGACACGACAGGCATCCATTACCGGCGCATCCTGCTGCCGGTGTGGATCCTGCACTATGTCTATGACGGCAAGGCGCAGAAGGTCGTGTGTCGGGCATCGACGGGCGCACCTTCGGCGAGCGGCCCCTGTCGAAGCTCAAGCTGATGGGCTATGCCGCCGCCCTCAGCGCCCTGGTGATCGGGGTCGGCCTCGCCTGGGGCGCGGGCGGGCTGCTCTAGGCCCTGCTCAGACCCCGATGCCTTCGGGCGGGTTGTCCAGAAGGCGGCGCAGACGCTGCATCGCGGCCTCGAAGCTGGCCAGGCTCACGCCGGCGTTGACGGCCATGCGCACCGCGTGGGGCGAGGCGGCGTCGCGGCTGGCGAAATCCTCGGCCGAGCGGACCTGCACGCCCTGCTCTGCCGCCGCCTGGCAAAAGGCGGAGGTGCGCCAGCCCGGCGGCAGGGTCAGCCACAGGAACGGCACGTCGCGGCGCCATTTCACGTCATACCCGCCCAGCACGTTGAGCGCGGCCTGGATGTAGTCGCCCGACTGGCTGCGCACCGCTTCCATGAGGTCGTTGAGCCGGTCATGCGTCAGAAGCGCCGCCACGAGGTCGGCGATCGGCGTGGCCAGCCCGAAGAACGACGATTCCGCCGCGCGGCGCAGCGCCACGGACTGCTCCCTGGGCGCCAGGGCGAAGCCCACGCGCAGCGCAGGCGTCAGGGATTTCGACAAGGACGCCACGTACCAGCCGCGTTCGGGCGCCAGCATCCGGTAGGCCGGGGCCTGGGACGGACCGATGCGGTAGCAGTCGTCTTCCAGGATCTGCAGGTCGCAGCGGCGGGCGACCTCGACGATCTCGTCGCGGCGCGCGGCGGGGGTGAAGACGCAGGTGGGATTGTGCACCTCGGCCGAGGTCATGATCATCTGCGCCTGGTGGCCTTTCGCCGCCGCCTCCAGCGCGTCGGGGCGCAGGCCGTGGGCATCCATCGCCACCGGGATCACCTCGGCCCGCATCAGGTCGGCGGCGCGGCGAAACCCGGGATAGCACAGCTCCTCGACCAGCACCGTGGGGCGGCGCCCGCACAGGACCGTCTGCATGATCAGGGTGATCGCGTTCTGGCCGCCATGGGTCAGCACCACGTCCTCCTGGGTGAAGCGCCCCAGCGGCGCGCGGGCGAGGAAGCCTGCCGCGGCAGTGCGGGCGGGCAGCATGTTGCGGCGGCTGGGATAGTGCATGACGCCTGAGGGCGGATCCTCGGCGATCTGCGCCATAAGCTGGCGGATCAGCCGCGCCTGCCCGACGCTGGGCAGATGCGGCGAGATCATGTTGACCGCATAGCCGTCACCCTCGGAATTGTGCTCGACGGTGTCGGCCTCGATCGGGAACAGGTCCTGGGGGATGGGTTTGGGACTGGCCACGAAGGTGCCGCGCCCGACCTCGGCCACCAGCGTGCCATCGTCCGTCAGCCCCGAATAGGCCCGCGCCACGGTGCCCGGCGTCATGCCCAGACGC
Organism: Roseovarius atlanticus; assembly: GCF_019802205.1. Taxonomy (GTDB): domain Bacteria; phylum Pseudomonadota; class Alphaproteobacteria; order Rhodobacterales; family Rhodobacteraceae; genus Roseovarius; species Roseovarius atlanticus_A. Next base: position 1,321,655 of record NZ_JAHVHQ010000003.1, on the reverse strand, counting down.
CAGGCCAGGTCCCGCACGGGCGGCAGCTTGTCCCCGGGCTCTAGGGTCCGGTCGTCGATCCCGCTGCGGATCGCCTGCATCAGCGCCTTGTATTTCGGCGCGGCGGTTTCCGCGAGCTCGGGCTGCCAATTTGTACCCATGACAATATTTCCGTGGATTCGAACAATTGCACAATGTATCCCTTAATTGTGGCAATCACACAATATTGTGTCAATACAATTTATCAGGAAAGGACACGCCATGACCAGTTTTACCCGCATCGACCGCACGGCACTCGAGGGGCTTTCGGCCCGCACCACCCTGCCCGCTCTGTCGCTGATCGCGGTACAGCTGGCCTGGGCCTATGTCCTCTGGACGCAACGCCGAAAAACCCGGGTGCGCCTGTCGCAGCTGGATGACCACATGCTGCGCGATATCGGCCTGACCCCGCGCGAGGCCGACATGGAAGCGCGTAAACCCTTTTGGAGGCCGTAATCGTCCCCGATACGGATCTCTTCCACCTGGGCCGGGATTTTCCCGGCCCTTTTTTCATGCCTTGGGCGGAATGGAATAGGTCAGGCTGGCCCGCGCCACGGGCTGGTCGAACCCGTCCGAGAAAATCAGCACGTCCCCCACGGCCAGCACGCGGCCCAGTTTCAAGAGCCGGCAGTCGGCGATGAGGTCGGTGTTGGCGGCAGGCTTGCGCATGAAGTCGATGGAGCAGCTCGTGGTGACCGCAAGCGCCTCGCGCCCGGTCATGCTGAGCACCGCCATGTAGACCGCCACGTCGGCCAGCGCAAAGATCGACGGCCCCGACACCGTGCCGCCGGGGCGCAGGTGGCGGTCGTCGACGTTCAAGCGCACGCGCAGCGCCATTTCCTCCAGGCTGTCGATGGTGAAATCGCCCTTCACCTGCGGGAAGACCTCGTCGATATAGGCCATCAGATCGGTTGCATTCAGTTTCAGGGCCATGCTTTCCTCCGTGCGCGTGCCGGCGTAAGAAGGCACAAGCCCCGAGGAGGATCAAGATGACAATCCTGGAACGCCAAGACGACGGCGCCATCGCCCGTCTGACCATGAACCAGCCCGAGAAACTGAACGCGCTGAGCGACGGTATGCTTGAGGCGCTGCAGACCGCGCTGGACGATATCGCGGAGGACAATTCGATCCGCGTGGTCACGCTGGCCGGGGAAGGCAAGGCGTTCTGCGCGGGCCACGACCTAAAGGAAATGACCCAGGGACGCCAGGCCGAGGATGGCGGCAAGGCGTATTTCGCCGACCTCTTCGCACGCTGCAGCAAACTGATGCGCACGATCCGCGACCTGCCCCAGCCGGTGATCGCCCTGCCCCACGGCATTGCCACTGCCGCGGGCTGCCAGCTGGTGGCGACCTGCGACCTGGCCGTGGCCGCCACGGGCACAAGGTTCGGGGTCAACGGGGTGAATATCGGGCTCTTCTGTTCCACGCCGATGGTCGCGCTCAGCCGCAACATCCCGCGCAAGCAGGCCTTCGAGATGCTGACCACCGGCGAATTCATCGAGACCGACCGGGCGATCGAACTGGGGCTGATCAACCGCGCGGTGCCACATGACGCGCTGCGCGCCGCCGGCGACGATCTGGCCCATACCATCGCCGCCAAGCTGGGCGCGGCGGTGAAGATCGGCAAACAGGCGTTCTACAAGCAGCTGGAAATGGGGCTGGATGACGCCTATGCCTTCACCGGCGACGTCATGGTCGAGAACATGATGTGGCGCGACACCGAGGAAGGCATCAGCGCTTTCATCGAAAAGCGCACGCCCGAGTGGAGCCAGGATTGAGGCGAAAAACGCACGTATTGAGTGTATCTCACGCCAAATACTCCGCCCTAGGGTGGGATTTCGGGCGCCAGACGGCTGCTGTTGAACACCGTATGATGACCAAGCCACCGAATTCCTGCCCATAGATCAACAGATTAACCGATTGTTAACGAATCGCGCCCTCAGTGTTCCGCTTTCGGCGGTTTATTGCCGCCTCAATTCAGTCATTATCAATCCGAGGTTGGCACGACGCAAAGTAGGATCACCCGGTCCGTTTTTCAGCATCTCATTTTACATTCGTCGCGCCAACCTCACGATCAACCAGCAAACACTGATCTCTTGCAGGGGCGCCGCGGCGCTCGGCAATGTTTCCAAAGCCGTGCCACAGTTTTTCCGCATTTGCCGTTTTGTCGCCATATTCCATCCGCTAGACCATATGGCGGGGGCATCGTGTGGGATTTGCACGACGCTATGGTTACGGCGCTATGACATCTCGGGTGGCGGTCTTCGGCATCTGGTCCCTCCTGGCCAGCCTCTCTCTGGCCATCCCATCGGAGGCCACGGACCTGCCCGACCCGGCAAACCGCGCGGCGTTTCCCACACCGGGGGCCACGTCGGTTCTGCTGGGCCGTGATCTGTTTTTCGATCCGATCCTGTCGGGCAATCGCAACATCGCCTGCGCCACCTGCCACCATCCCGAAATGGCCGGCGGCGACGGCGTGTCGCTGTCGCTTGGCGAGGGCGGCCGCGGTCTTGGCCCGGCGCGAACGCGCGCCGTCGACAACCCGCCCAAGCGCCTGGCGCGCAATGCGCCCCCGCTCTTCAACCTGGGTGCCGCGGAATTCACCGCCTTTACCCATGACGGCCGGGTCAGCGCCAGCAAGACCGAACGCTACGGCATCAGCCTCCCCGAGGATCTGCTGCTGGAGCGCCCGGTCAGCCTGTTGGCCGCGCAGGCGCTGCTGCCCCTGGTCGCGATGGACCAGATGGCCGGCCACCCCGGCGAAAACATCATTGCCGACGCCGTGGCGCAGGGCCGGATCGCGGGCTATGACGGTGCGTGGCAGAAGATCGCCGAGCGGGTCTGGGACATCCCCGAGTACCGCCGCCGCTTCGCATGGCTGATCGGCCCTAACGAGCCCCTGCACATCACCCATATCACCGCCGTGCTGGCCGATTTCGTGGCCTACGAATTTCGCGCCACCGACAGCCCGTTCGACGCCTTCCTGTCGGGCCGGGACGAGGCGCTGAGCAACGACCAGCTGCGCGGCATGGCGCTGTTCTATGGCAAGGCGGGTTGCGGCGGCTGCCATTCCGGCACCTTCCAGACCGACCACGGTTTCCACGCCATCGGCCTGCCCCAGATCGGGCCGGGCAAGGGGCACGGGGCCAACGGCAATTCCGATATCGGGCTGGGGGCGGTCAGCGGCGATCCCGACGATGCCTACAAGTTTCGCACGCCGTCCTTGCGCAACGTGGCGCTGACCGCGCCTTACGGCCATAACGGCGCCTATCGCGACCTTGGCGCCATGATCCGCCACCATGCCGACCCCGGCGCGGGACTGGCGCAATACCCCGGCCTCCAGGCGGCGTTTCTGCCCGACATCGGCGCCGACGAGACCGGGCTGGACGCCGCGATGCGGGACGAGGCCGAGGTGCTGAACATCTACGCCGCCGCCACCCTGCCCCGGATCTCCCTGACGGACACGGACATCTCGACGCTGGTCACCTTTCTCGACGCGCTGACCGACCCGGTCTCGCGCAAGGGGCGCCTCGGCGTGCCGGAGACCGTGCCCTCGGGCCTGCCGGTGGCCGGGCTGCCGGGCGACAGCTGACCCTTTCCAAATGGCCCGCGACCCCTTAAATGCGGGGCCATGACAGAGACACTTCATATCGTCGGCGGCGGCATGGCCGGGTCCGAGGCCGCGTGGCAGGCCGCCAACATGGGCGTGCGCGTGGTGATCCACGAGATGCGCCCCAAGGTCGGCACCTTCGCGCATCAGACCGGCGACCTGGCCGAGATGGTCTGCTCCAACTCGTTCCGGTCTGACGATGACGAGCAGAACGCCGTGGGCCTGCTGCACTGGGAAATGCGCGCCGCGGGCGGGCTGATCATGGAGATGGCCGAGACCCACCGCCTGCCCGCGGGCGGCGCACTGGCCGTGGACCGCGAGGCGTTTTCCCAGGGCGTCACCGCCCGGCTGCGCGCGCATCCCAACGTCAGCATCGAGGAAGGCGAGATCACCGCCCTGCCCGACGAGGGCCGCTGGATCTTCGCCACCGGGCCGCTTACCTCGCAAGGGCTGGGCGCCGCCATCGCCGCCGAGACGGGAACCGACCGGCTGGCCTTTTTCGACGCCATTGCGCCGATCGTCTATTACGACACGATCGACATGTCCCAGGCCTGGATGCAGTCGCGCTATGACAAGGGCGAGACCGAGGAAGAGCGCACCGCCTACCTCAACTGCCCGATGACCCGCGACCAGTACGAGGCGTTCATCGACGCCCTGCTGGCCGCCGACAAGACCGAGTTTCACGAGGGCGAGACGGCGACCTATTTCGACGGCTGCCTGCCCATTGAGGTGATGGCCGAACGCGGCCGTGAAACGCTGCGCCACGGACCGATGAAGCCCGTGGGCCTCACGAACCCGCATCAGCCGGACGTAAAGCCTTGGGCGGTGGTTCAGCTGCGCCGCGACAACGCGCTTGGCACGCTCTACAACATCGTGGGCTTTCAGACCAAGATGAAGTACGGCGCGCAAGCAGATGTTTTCAAAATGATTCCTGGTCTGGAAAATGCGAGTTTCGCGCGTCTGGGCGGCATCCATCGCAACACGTTCCTGAACTCTCCGACTCTGCTGGACAACCAGATGCGCCTGCGCGCCAAGCCGCATATCCGCTTTGCCGGGCAGATCACCGGCGTCGAAGGCTATGTCGAATCCGCTGCCATGGGGCTCTTGGCCGGACGGCTGGCCGCGGGCGAGATCCTGGGCCGGCCCCTGCCCGCGCCGCCGCAGGACTCCGCCATGGGAGCGCTGATCCACCACATCACCGGCGGGGCCGAGGCCAAGACTTTCCAGCCGATGAACGTCAATTTCGGCCTCTTCCGCCCCGTCGACGGCCTCAAGGGCGGGCGCCGCGGCCGGCGCGACCGCTACAAGGCCTATACCGACCGGGCCAAGGCGGCCTGGACCGGCTGGCTTGATGAAACAGAAGTGGACGCAGGCGAAACCGTGTGATTTTCTGCGCTCATGCAGGACAGCTTTTTCGACAAGGCCTATGCCACGGCCGATCCCGACGAGACCCGTGCGCTCTACGACGCGTGGGCGGCCAGTTACGACGCCGAGATCGCCGCGAACGGCTATGCCACGCCGGGCCGCGTGGCCGAGGCGATGTTCCGCTTCGCCAAGTCGCCCGAGGCGCCGCTGCTGGATTATGGTTGCGGCACGGGCCTGTCAGGCCTGGCGCTGAAACTGGCCGGGTTCGGCACGCTCGACGGCATGGACCCCAGCCACGAGATGCTGGACGGCGCACGGCGCAAGGCCGTCTACCGCAACCTGACGCCCATCGACCTGTCGGATCCCGCCCCGATCCCGGCGGGGGCCTACCAGGCCATCACCTGCATCGGCGTGATCGGCACCGGCGCGGCCCCGGCCTCGACGCTCGACCTGGTGATGCGCGCGCTGCCAAAGGGCGGTCTTCTGGGCTTCAGCCTGAATGACCACGCGCTGGCCGACCCGCAATACGAAGGCGCGCTGAACGGCTGGCTCGATTGCGGCGCGGCGCGGCTGCTCTTTCGCGAGCACGGGCCGCACTTGCCCGGCCAGAACATCAAGTCCACCGTATATATCATTGAAAAAGCGTGACATTCAGAACCCGATTTGCCCCGTCACCTACCGGCCCGCTGCATCTGGGTCATGCCTTCTCGGCGATCCTGGGGCATGACATGGCCCGGGCGCGCGGCGGCGCGTTCCTCTTGCGGATGGAAGACACCGACCTGCAACGCAGCAAGCCGGAATGGGATGCGCAGATCCTCGACGACCTGACCTGGCTGGGCCTGACCTGGGACGGACCCGTGCTGCGACAGTCCGAGCACCTGACCAGCTATGACCCGGCCCTGCACCGGCTCGACGCGATGGGTCTGCTCTATCCCTGCTCGTGTTCCCGCAGCCAGATCCAGGCCGCGCTCGCCGCGCCGCAGGAAGGTGTCACCCACGAGGTCTATCCCGGCACCTGCAAGCACCGCAGCATGGACAGCCGCCAGCCCGGCGACGCCCTGCGCCTGCATCTCGACCGGGCGCTCGATCACTTCGGCGGTGTCTATCCCGACTTCGAGGAAACCGGCCCGTTGCATACCGGCACGCATCGGATCGACCCGGACCAGGCCCTGGCCGAGGTCGGCGACGTCGTGCTCAGCCGCAAGGGCGAGGACATCGTCGCCTATTTCCTCGCCTCCGCGCTGGACGATATCGGCCAGGACATCACCGACGTGGTGCGCGGCGAGGACCTGTTCGGCTTCGTGCCGATCCAGGTCATCCTTCTGAGCCTTCTGGGCCACGCGGTCCCGCGCTATCACCACCACCGCCTGATCCGCGACGAGGACGGCAAACGCCTCGCCAAGCGCGACGACGCGCGCAGCATCGCGACCTACCGCCAGGCCGGCAAGACGCCTGCAGATATCCGCGTCATGATCGGGCTGTAACGCCCGGCTTTTTCTTGCAAAAAATACTCACGACGCGACGGGCGCCATAAGCTCGACCTCGAGCCCGCCCTGAACACCCGTGTAAAAACAGCTGCGCCGGTTGGTGTGACAGGCGGGCCCGGTCTGGTCGACCCTCACCAGCAGGCAGTCGCGGTCGCAATCCACCCGGAACTCCACCAGCGTCTGCACGTGCCCCGAGCTTTCGCCCTTGACCCAGAACGCCTGCCGCGAGCGGCTCCAATAGGTGACGCGCCCGGTCTCCAGCGTCCGGGCCACGGCCTCGGCGTTCATCCAGGCCATCATCAGCACCTCGCCGCTCGCCGCATCCTGCGCGATAGCCGGGATCAGGCCCTGGTCGTTGAAGCGCAAGCTGGAAACATCGAATTCCATGTCAGAAAACCTTTTGCCTTGCCGGTGTCAGCCCTTATCTATGGGGTCAACGACGAAAGGGAAAGCCATGAGCGGCGAGACCGACCTGATCAAGCTCTACTCCGCGCGGATCCTCGAACTGGCCGCCGACATTCCGCATCACGGGCGGCTGGATGCGCCGGACGCGACGGTCAAGCGCCGCGCGCCGCTTTGCGGCTCGACCGTGACGGTGGACCTGAAGACCGATGGCGACCGCATCACCGACTATGCCGCCGAGGTCAAGGCCTGCGCCCTGGGCCAGGCGGCGGCGAGCGTCGTGGGCGGTGGCATCATCGGCTGCAGCTACGACCAGGTGGTCGAGGCGCGCGACGCGTTGAAAGCGATGCTGAAATCCGACGGGCCGACGCCGCCTGCGCCCTTCGACGGGCTGGAAGTGCTGCGCCCGGCGCAGGACTACAAGAACCGCCATGCCTCGATCCTGCTCACGCTCGAGGCCACGGCGGAGGCGATGGAAGAGGCCCGCGCCACCGCCTGCGGCAGCGCATAGCGCCTCAAACGAAGACTCTCGTCACCGCACCACTTCGATCGTCGCGTGATCGACGCCGTAGCTTTCGCGCAAGGCCTCGCGCACCGCCTGCTTGACCGTCTCGGCATCGTGCCCCTCGGCCACGATCAGGTCCAGCGTCGCCATGGGGCGTTCCTGCGTCACCTGCCAGGCATGCACGTGGGTGACCTCGGCCACGCCCGGCACATTCCGGGTCAACGCTTCGGCCACCTCGCGCCGGTCGAACCCGCCGGGCGCCCCTTCCAGTAGGATATGCCCGCTTTCGCGCACCACTTTCAGCGCCGAGCGCAGGATGATCACCGCCACCAGCACCGACAGGATCGGGTCGATGGGCATCCAGCCCGTCCACAGGATGACCAGCGAGGCCACGATGGCCGCGACCGAGCCCAGCAGGTCCCCGGCCACGTGCAGCGCCGCGGCGCGGATATTGAGGTTGTCGCTGTCCTCGCGCGTCAGCACCCAGAAACTGGCGATATTCACCACCAGCCCCGCCAGCGCCACCCACAGCATCAACCCTCCCAGCACCTCGACCGGCTGGGTTAGGCGCCGCACCGCCTCGATCACGATCCAGATCGCAATGGCAAAGAGCGTGAGACCGTTGACGAACGCCGCCAGCACCGAGAACCGATCATAGCCATAGGTGCGTTTCCAGTCCGCCGGCCGCCGGGCGATGCGAAAGGCGAACCAGGCCAGCATCAGCGAGGCGAAATCGGTCAGCATGTGCCCCGCATCGGCCAAAAGCGCCAGCGAGCCCGATAGAAGGCCGCCCACCAGTTCCGCCAGCATGAAGCCGCCCGTCAGGGCGGCGGCGATGGCGATGGTGCGTTCCTTCTTGGGAACGTGGCTGTGCCCGTGGGCGTGGGAATGATCGTGCATCGGCCCGTCCTTTCGCGCGCAACATCGCACCGGTCACGGGGCGCTGCAATCGGTAGGGCCAAAGATTCTTCGTACGAAGAATCTTTGGCGGCGCAGCAAAAAAAACCGCCGCACGCTGGAACAGCGGCGGCGGCAGGAATGCGTGATCCGCTTCGGCGCGTCGTGTCAGGGGAAGAGGCAACAACCCCGGACGATGGGACAGTATCGGGCCGCGTCAAAGGGGACAGGAGACGCAAGCGCGACGCGCGAGGGATATACGCAGGCAGAAACCGTTACATCAGGCCCGGCAGGTAGAGCCCGCCCACCAGCGTGACGACCAGCGCCGCGCCACCGATGAAATCACCGAGCAGAGTGTCGGCAGAGCGTTTGGCGGCGGTCGAGATCTGGGTCAGCATCGGGTGGCTCCTTGGTGCCGTGAACTTCCGTTGCTCCTTTGTTCTCATTTTGGGTCACCTTTGTAAAGAACTTTATGAGAACATCTGCGAACTTTTGCGGACAACATCGTTCAAGCCACTGATGAATAACGAATATTGGCTGTTATTTTTTTGAACCGTTCCCCGCCCGGTTGCGACTTCCAGTTACCAATCGCAACAGGAAAGAAAGTGGACCAATGGCGGACAAGGATCACAAGAAGTGGATCGACATCCTTTCCATGGGCACGTCGGTGCCGGCGGACGATTCTGGCGGAGCATTTGACCCACCCGAGAGCTTCCTGCTCTTGCCGGAGGTGCAGACCGCGCCCGAGGACCTTGCCTGTGACGCATTCGATTTCAAGACGTCGGGCAGTGACGGGAAAGCCGCTTTCGATATCGCGGACGTTCTGGTCAGCAGCTATCAGACAGGCGGCTCGGGCACCGACGATCGGGACGCGGTGCCCGAGCCCGAGCCGATCCCGGAATTCGCCACGGCAGATCATTTCGATTTCTTCTGACCGGCGCGGCGACCTCAGCCCACGGACAGAAGCCGGATCGCCTCGTCCTGGCCCATCAGCCACAGCAGGACGCGGGCGGCCTGCCCGCGCTCTGACTGCAAGTCGGGGTCGTCGGCCAGCAGTTTCCGCGCATCGGTCTGCGCCGTGGCCATCAACCCCGCCTGCGCCTCCATATCCGCGACGCGAAAGCGCGGCAGGCCCGATTGCGCGGTGCCGATCAGGTCGCCGACGCCGCGCATCTCCAGGTCCACCTCGGCGATGCGAAACCCGTCCTCGGTCTCGCGCATCGTGTCCATCCGGCGCTGCCCGCCCTCTGACAAGGGTGCCTGGTACATCAAGAGGCAGGTCGACTGCGCCTCGCCCCGCCCCACGCGGCCGCGCAGCTGGTGCAGCTGCGCCAGCCCGAAATGCTCGGCCCGTTCGATCACCATGATCGAGGCGTTGGGCACGTCCACCCCCACCTCGATCACCGTGGTCGAGACCAGAACGCTGGTTTCGCCCGCCTGAAAGGCCGCCATCGCCGCGTCCTTGTCGGCGGGCGGCATCTGGCCGTGCACCAGCCCGACGCGTCCCTCGCCCAAGGCGGCGCGCAAGTGCCTGAAGCGTTCTTCCGCACTGGTCAGGTCCATCACCTCGGATTCCTCGACCAGCGGGCAGACCCAATAGGCCTGTCGCCCCTCGGCGATGGCGCCCCTCAGGTGCTCGACCACCTCCTGCATGCGCGACATGTTCGTCAGCGCGGTCTTGATCGGTTTCCGCCCCGGCGGTTTCTCGTCCAGGATGCTGACATCCATGTCGCCATATTGCGCCAGCGCAAGGCTGCGTGGAATGGGCGTGGCAGTCATCACCAGGACGTCGACCGCCTGCCCCTTGCGCCCCAGTTCCAGCCTCTGGCGCACGCCGAAACGGTGCTGTTCATCCACCACGGCAAGGCGCAGGTCGTGAAACTCCACGTCCTTCTGGAAAACCGCATGCGTGCCCACGAGGATATGGATATCGCCGCGCTGCAACGCCTCCAGCTTGGCGCGCCGCTCGGCCCCCTTGTCGCGCCCCGTCAGCAATTCCAGCACCACGCCAGCCGATTCCGCCAGCGGGCGCAACCCTTCCAGGTGCTGCCGCGCCAGGATCTCGGTGGGGGCCATCATCACCCCCTGCCCGCCCGCCTCGACCGCGACCAGAAGCGCCATCAGCGCCACCAGCGTCTTGCCCGCGCCCACGTCGCCCTGCAGCAGGCGGTTCATGCGCAGGGGCGCGGCCATGTCGGCGGCAATCTCTTCGATGGCGCGGGCCTGTGCGCCCGTGGGCGTATAAGGCAAGGCGGCGCGGACCTTTGCCTGCAACCGGCCCGTGGCCTCGCTCACCCGCCCCTTGCCGCGCCGCATCCTGGCGCGGGCCAGCGCGAGGGTCAGCTGGTGCGCCATGAACTCGTCATAGGCCAGCCGCGTGCGGGCCGGATCGGTCGCCGCCAGATCGCCCATTTTCGCGGGGGAATGGGCCTGCTCCAGCGCCGCGTGCCAGTCGGGCCAGCCGCCCTGGGCCTTCTGCGAGGCGTCGATCCACTCGGCCAGGTCCGGCGCGCGCGCCAGCGCCGATCGCACCGCCTTGGCCATGGTCTTTTGCGTCACCCCGGCGGTCAGCGGGTAGACCGGCTCGAAATCCGGGATCTCGCCCGCCTCTTCCACGGGCAGGATATGGTCGGGATGCACCATCTGCGCCATCCCGTCGAAGAGTTCCACCTTGCCCGACACCACGCGCCGCGCGCCCGTGGGCAGCACCCGGTTCAGGTAGTCATCGCGGCCGTTGAAGAACACCAGTTGAAAGGCCACGCTGCTGTCCTCGACCTGGATGCGATAGGGCCGCCCCCGGCTGCGCGGCGGATCGTGCCGGCCCACCGTCACCTCGACCGTGACCGTTCCGGGCAGGTCCGCGCCCTGCACCGTGTCGCGCTTGCGCCGGTCGATGCCGGAATGCGGCAGCGTGAACAAGAGGTCGCGGGGCTTGGAAATATGCAGCGCCTCCAGCGTCTTGGCGGTCTTCGGCCCCACGCCTTCCAGCGTTTCCAGTTCCGCGAACAGCGGAAAGAGGATTTCGGGCCGGGTGCTCATGCGTCGCCGATCAGCTCCAGCCAGCCATCCTCGTCGATGGTCTCGATGCCCAGCTCCGCGGCTTTCTTGGCCTTGCTGCCCGCGCCCGGCCCGGCCACCAGCAGGTCGGTCTTTGCCGAGACCGAGCCCGACACCTTGGCGCCCAACGCCTCGGCCCGCGCCTTGGCCTCGGCGCGGGTCATCTTTTCCAGCGTCCCGGTGAAGACGACCGTTTTGCCCGCGACGGGGCTGCCGTCGGTGGCGGGCGCCGCGGCCTCCTGGATCGTCAGATGCGCCGTCAGCCGGTCGATGCTCTGGCGCTCGTGATCCTGCGCAAAGGCGGTCACAAGGCTGCGGGCCATGACCTCGCCCACCCCGTCGATGGCCAGAAGGTTGTCCCAGTCCGGGCCTTCGCAGTCCTTCGCCGCATCCATTGCCCGGGTGAAGTCGTCCCACCTGCCATAGCTGCGCGCGATGAGGGTGCTGGCCTGTTCGCCCACGTGCCGGATGCCAAGCGCGAAGAGCACGCGGCCGAGGGGAATGTCGCGCTTCTCGTCGATCGCCTGGAACAGGTTCTCGGCGCTTTTCTCGCCCCAGCCTTTGATGTCGGCAAGAGGCTTGGCCGAAATCCGCGTCAAAGCCGGTTCGAAGTCCTCCAGAGGGTCGACGCCCATCGTCGTCAAAAGCTCGCGCCGTGCCTCGATTCGGGCGGCGCGCTCTTCACCGTCTCCGCCCGTCCAGCTCGCGACGACCTCTGACGCCGGTTTCAGAAGCTTGGTTTCCCCCTTGTCGCGCGCCTTGAGCGTGAAGATGTCCGCCGGTTCGGCAATCCACCCCAATTGATAGAACGCCTCGACCTGCTTCGCCCCCAGCCCCTCGATGTCGAAGGCCGCGCGGCTGACGAAATGTTTCAGCTTTTCCACGGCCTGCGCCGGGCAGATCAACCCGCCGGTGCAGCGGCGCACGGCATCGCCCTCCTCGCGGATCGCCTCGGAGCCGCATTCGGGGCATACCGTCGGGAAGTCGTAGGGCTTCGTCCCATCGGGCCGCTTCGACAGGTCGACGTCGGCCACCTTGGGGATCACGTCGCCGGCGCGGTAGACCTGCACCCAGTCGCCCACGCGGATGTCCTTGCCGCCGCGGATCTCCTGCCCCTTGCTGTCCCGACCCTTGATGTAATCCTCGTTATGCAGGGTCGCGTTGCTGACCACCACGCCGCCCACCGTGACCGGCGTCAGGCGCGCCACCGGGCTGAGCGCGCCGGTGCGGCCCACCTGGATTTCGATCTTCTCCAGCGTGGTCCAGGCCAGCTCGGCGGGGAATTTATGCGCCGTGGCCCAGCGGGGCGTGGTGCTGCGAAAGCCGAGCCGGCGTTGCAGGTCCAACTCGTTCACCTTGTAGACCACGCCGTCGATGTCATAGCCCAGGCTGGCGCGCTGCTGTTCGATCTCTTCGTAATGCGCCTGCATCTCCGCCGGGCCATCGCAAAGCGCGGTCAGCGGGTTGGTCTGGAACCCCAGCGCGGCCAGCCGCTCGATGGCGGCCATCTGCGTGTCGGCCAGCGCTTCGCTCACCTCGCCCCAGGCATAGGCGAAGAACCGCAGGGGCCGCGCCTTGGTGATGCTGCTGTCGAGCTGCCGCAACGAGCCCGCGGCGGCGTTGCGCGGGTTGGCGAAGGTCTTGGCGCCCTTCTCGGTTTGTCGCGCGTTCAGCGCCTCGAAATCGGCGTGGCTCATGTAGACCTCGCCGCGCACCTCCAGCACCTCGGGCGCGCCTGTCAGCGTCACCGGGATATCGTCGATCGTGCGGGCGTTGGCGGTGACGTTCTCGCCCACCGCGCCGTCGCCGCGCGTGGCGGCCTGAACGAGCGTGCCGTCCTCGTAGCGCAGGCTCAGGCTCAGCCCGTCGATCTTGGGCTCGGCGGTATAGTTCAGCGGCGCATCGGCTTTGAGACCCAGATAGCGGCGAATGCGGTCGTCGAACTCGGTCACCTCGGCGTCGTCGAATACGTTCGAGAGGCTCAGCATCCGGACCGCGTGCGTCACTTTCGCGAAACCGTCGGCCGGGGCGGCGCCCACCTGGTCGCTGGGGCTGTCGGCGCGCTTCAAGCCGGGAAAACGCGCCTCGATCGCGGCGTTGCGGGCCTTGAGCCGGTCATATTCGGCGTCGCTGATCTCTGGCGCGTCATCCTGGTGGTAGGCGGTGTTGGCCTTGGCCAGCAGGTCCGCCAGGCGTTCCAGCTCGGTGCGCGCGTCCTCTTCGGTCAGCTCGTCCACGGGTGTCTCGGTGCTCATGCCCTGTCCTCGATACGTCTGGCGATCATCTCCGTTTCCGAAGTGTTAAAGCCTTTCGCAGCGAAGCTGAATGACCGATTTTCGGTGCCGGCCGCAACGGACCCGCGCCGCTTGCAAAGACCCGCCAGGTTCGAGGGGCGCGAGTGGCTTTGAGCGCCGGGCGTGGTCCCGGTCTGCCGGTGCAGGCCACCGCCGGAAGGTCACCGGGCCCGGCGCTGGGGCCGGACCCGGTCGGGGGAACGCCGTATGGCAAGACCCGGCGTGTCGGGCCGGTTTTGCGCGACGTCCCCATTATGGGCACGCGGCGCAGGATCGGGGGGGAAGGCCCGCCCGCCAGTCCGGTCTCAGGCGCCCACGGCGAGGCGGGGACCGTCGCCCTTGCCTTCACTCGGGTCGGGGTCGCGCAGGACATAGCCGCGGCCCCAGACCGTTTCGATGTAGTTGTCGCCGCCCGTCGCCTCGGCAAGTTTCTTGCGCAGCTTGCAGATGAAGACGTCGATGATCTTGAGTTCCGGCTCGTCCATTCCGCCGTAAAGGTGGTTGAGGAACATCTCTTTCGTCAGGGTCGTGCCCTTGCGCAGGCTGAGCAGTTCCAGCATCTGGTATTCTTTGCCCGTCAGGTGCACGGTCTTGCCCGCGACATCCACCGTCTTGGCGTCGAGGTTCACGTTGACCTTGCCGGTGCGGATCATCGACTGCGAATGTCCCTTGGACCGGCGGATGATGGCGTGGATGCGCGCCACCAGTTCCTCGCGGTGGAAGGGCTTGGTCAGGTAGTCGTCGGCACCGAAACCGAACCCCTTGATCTTGTTCTCGGTGTCGTCCGCTCCTGACAGGATCAGGATCGGCGTGTCGATCCGTGCAAGCCTGAGTTGCCGCAGCACCTCGTGCCCGTTCATGTCCGGCAGGCCCAGATCGAGCAGGATCAGGTCGTAATCGTAAAGCTTGGCCAGATCGATCCCTTCCTCGCCCAGGTCCGTGCTGTACACGTTGAGGTTGGCATGGGTCAGCATCAACTCGATGCTTTTCGAGGTATTCGGATCGTCTTCGACCAGAAGAACGCGCATGTTCAATTCTCCGCTTATAACCTTGTCGCGAACGATCTTCCCGAAAATTGGTTAACCGCTGGTTACTATATGAGAACAAATAGCGGCTACTACCTCAGGTTGTCCACAGGTTTTGCCACTGTCACCTTCAGCCCCGCCTCGCCGTGGCGGGATACCGCTTCAAGCCATTCGTGAAATTCCTCCGCGCTGATCCGGTACATGTCCTGCGCCTCTGCCTGTGACAGCAGGCCATGCGCCACCGCCCGCACAACCAGGAGTTTTCTCGACGCCACCCACCGCTGCGTGTCCGGCGCCGGCAAATCGGCCCGCGTGATGACGCTGCCATCCGGCAGGGTCACGGCGCGGGGCCCTGCGACTTTCTTGAGATACATCTGGTTCACCCCTCGATAACACCCTGCCCACATTCGGGATTTGTCCTTAACGCCGGGTGAAACGGGGCGCGGTGAATGCCTCGTATTTTCCTAAAAGCGGGCGGCGACGGGTGCGCAGCACGGCGGCCGGCTTGACACTTGCGGCGCGGCAGGCCACACCGCGCCCTCTTAACACCTGTCGGATCCTTCCTATATTCGGGCAAACGCCGGAGTCCTGCCATGCCGCTCGATCCTGAACTGAATTCGCTTGGATTTCCCAAGGCGCCCGCCGACACGCGGGTCGTCGTCGCCATGTCGGGCGGCGTCGACAGTTCCGTCGTGGCCGCGCAGCTGGCGGAAGAAGGCTATGACGTGGTCGGCGTGACGTTGCAGCTCTACGATCACGGCGCGGCGCTGGCCAAGAAAGGCGCCTGCTGCGCCGGGGTCGACATCCACGACGCACGGCGCGTGGCCGAGGAAATGGGATTTCCGCATTACGTGCTGGATTACGAGAACATCTTCAAGGACGCGGTGATCGACGAGTTTGCCGACAGCTATCTTGCCGGTGCCACGCCCGTGCCCTGCATCCGTTGCAACGAGCGGGTCAAGTTCAAGGACCTTCTGGAGACGGCAAAGGACCTCGATGCCGATTGCATGGCCACGGGCCATTACATCCAGCGCAAGACGGGCGAGCGCGGCCCCGAGCTGCATTGCGCGGCGGACGCCAATCGCGACCAGAGCTATTTCCTCTTTTCGACCACGCCCGAACAGCTGGAGTTCCTGCGCTTTCCGCTGGGACACTTGCCGTCGAAGGACGCGACGCGGGCTTTGGCCGCGCGCTATGGCCTGCCTGTGGCGGACAAGCCCGACAGCCAGGACATCTGCTTCGTGCCGAACGGCAACTATGCCAGCGTGATCGAAAAGCTGCGCCCCGGCGCGGCGGAACCCGGCGAGATCGTCCATGCGGACGGCCGCGTCCTGGGGCAGCACAACGGCCTCATCCACTACACGATCGGTCAGCGTCGGGGCCTGGGCATCGGCGGGCTGGACGAGCCGCTTTACGTGGTCAAGCTGGATGTCGACGCGCAGCGCGTGATCGTGGGACCCAAGGAAATGCTGGCCACCCGCACCGTGCCGGTGCGCGAAATCAACTGGCTGGGCGACGCCCCCTTCGAAAGCCGGTCCGAATGGCATGTCTCGGTCAAGGTCCGCTCCACCCGCCCGGCGCGCGAGGCGGTCATTCGCCCCACCGGGCCGGAGACGGCCCAAGTCGAGCTGATGGTGGCCGAGGAAGGCGTCTCGCCGGGGCAGGCCTGCGTGTTCTACGAGACCGATGGCAGCCGTATCCTGGGTGGCGGCTGGATCTGGAAAGGCTGACCGGGGTCAGGTCGCAGGCACGGGCTACGCGAACCCGGCCACGCCCCGGGGCATCTTTTCATGGCGGCGCGGATCGGTCCGGCTGTCCTGCCGAAACGACGAGAATTCCCAGCCCTGCGGGTCGGCGACGAAGCCGTGGCGCACCGGATCGGTCCGGCAATGCTGGCGGAACGCCTCGAGGTCCGCGCGGCTGCGGACAGGATCGACGATGTCCTGCGGCACCCACAGATGCGCGCCGCCCGCCGCGATCTGGCTGGGTGTCATCGCCCGTGTCGAGACCCGCGCGGCAAACCGGGCCTTGATCGTCTTGAGCCGGATGGCAAGGTCGTCGTCGCCATGGGGCAATGTCAGGACGGCGTGCAGGTGATCGGGCAGGACGACCCAGGCGTCGATCTCGAACGGCCAGAGCTCGCGGACCATGCGCACCGCGCCTTGCAGGTGGTCGATCTCGTCCACCAGCGTCGTTGCACCGGGTTCGGCCAGGGTCAGAGTGACGAACCGGCTGACGCCCCGGCGGCGCAGGGGAAGAAGCTGTACCATGGCCCGAAGACTGGGCGATTCCCGTTAAAGAGCTGTTGACGCGGGCGCACGCCGCGTTATCCGGGCATCCGGTCCAGCACCGCGCGGGCGGCGCGCAGGCCCGGATCCTCGCCGCCGCGCCCCAGCCGCTCCATCGTCAGGCGCATCGCCGCCAGCTGCGCGCCGGGAGTGTCGAGCATGTCCAGAACGCCGGGCGCGATCAGCTCCGCCCGGCAGCGTTCGCCGTTGAATTCGGGAATGGCGCGGGTTTCCGACACCAGGTTGACCAGCGTCAGCGTGTCGATGATCAGCATCCGGCGGATGATCTCGCGCGTGATCCAGTTGGTGTCGTAGGCTATGACCATCGGCGTATCGGCGGCGGCCAGTTCAAGCGAGACGGTCCCCGACGCCGCAAGCGCCCCCTGCGCCGCGCCGAACGCGGCGGCTTTCGTCCTCTTGTCGCGGTCGCCCTGCCCTGTCGGGCCGACCACAACCGGGTCGCCGGGCCAGTCGGCCACAAGCTCCGAGACCTGTTCGGTGCGCGCCGCAACGGTCGGGATCACCAGTCGCAACTCGGGTTTCGCCGCGCAAACCTGCCGGATCGCCTCGCCAAAGATCGGGCCCAGCCGCGCCACCTCGCCGCCGCGCGAGCCGGGCAGCACCAAGAGCACCGGCGCATCGCCGAGGCCGTGCGCGGCGCGGAACTCGGCGATCTCGTCAGCCGAGGCCGGGGCATCGTTCACCACCGGGTGGCCGACGAAATCGCAGTCCACGCCCGCGGCCTCCAGGTAGGCCGGCTCGAACGGCAGGAGCGCCAGCACCTGGTCGATCACCTTCGCCATCTTGTCAGCCCGCTTGGGTCGCCATGCCCAGACCGACGGGGCGACGTAATGCACCGTGCGTAAGTCCCTCTTTTCCTTGATGATCTTCGCCACGCGCAGGCAGAAATCGGGGCTGTCGATGCCGATCACCACGTCAGGGCCATAGTCGATCGCCGCCTGGGCCGTCTCGCGGATGCGGCGCTTGAGGTGGAAATACTTGGGCAGGATCTCGACCAGCCCCATGACGCTCAGCTCTTCCATCGGGAAAAGCGAGGTCATGCCCTCGGCCTGCATCTGGTCGCCGCCCACGCCCGCGAACTCGACCTGCCGCAGCGACTTGAGCCCCGCCATCAGCGCCGCGCCCAGCCGGTCGCCCGACGCCTCGCCGGCAATGACGAACACCTTCATGCCTCGGTCCGGGGCCGGACCCACAGGAACATGCCCTGCGACCGCAGCACCTCGGCCACGCCGTCGGGGTCGAGCAGCATCACGCCGCCCGCCTCGATCACGATGCCGGCCAGCCCCGCCTCGGCGGCGCGCATCACGGTGCCAAGGCCAATGAGCGGCATGTCCACCCGCAATTCCTGCCCGGCTTTCGGCGCCTTGAAGAGAAGGCCGCCCTCGCTCTTATCTTCCGCGGCCCGCGCCTCGGCCACCGGGCCGCTCAGCCAGTCGGCCACGCTGCCCAGCACGTCACCCACGATCTCGAACGGGTCGTCGGACAGCCAGTGGCTCGGCGTCTCGGGGCAAAGGTCGCCCAGCATGGCGTCGGTGCCGCGGGCATCCTCGCGGGCGATGACCGCGCCGTCGCGCACCACCACCGCCTGTCCCTTGTCCGCCGCCGCAAGGTCCACCAGCGCCGCCTCCGCCACCGAGATGTCGCGCTCCACGCCCTTGGGCAATGTGCCGGTCACGCCTTCGGGCGGCAAGAGCGACGGGTCGATCTCGGCCGCGCCGATCACCTCCAGCCCCGCCTCCTCGAAGATCTTCGTGAAAATGCGCAGCGTGCTGTCGTCGCCCGAATTGGTCAGTGCCGCCTGCACCTTGGGCACCAGCGGCAGGGTGGCCGCGTCGATCTTCGCGGGATCAATCGGCGGACGGTGCATGGCCCCGGCCATGCAAACCCGTGTCACGCCGATCTCTTTCGCGGTGGCGATGAAGCTGCCCAGCGTTTCAAGGCGAAAGCCCAGCCGCGGCAGTTCGCCTTTCACGTCCGACGGGAACTGCTCGATCTCGCAGATGACCGGCACCTCGCCCCGGGCCAGCAGGGCCCGCACCAGCTGCGGCGGCAGGCCACCCTGCCCGGCGATCAGAGCCAGCGTCATCGGCGCCTCAGCCCGCGCCCGGCGTCAGGAAGGACCGATCACTTTCGGCCAGCACGAAATTCACGATCTGGCGGACATAGTCGCTCTCGGTTTCCTCGCCCAGCCGGCGGGCGCGGTCCTGGAACGCGCCTTCGCCCTGCGCCAGCATCTGGAACGCCGCCCGCAGCGCGGTGATGTCCGACCGCGCCACCCCGCGCCGCTTGAGACCCACCAGGTTCAGCCCATCGAGATGCCCGCGCGGCGCCTGCACCAGGCCGTATGGAATCACGTCGTTGGTCACCATGGTGACCGCGCCGATGATCGCGCCCTGCCCGATCCGCACCCATTGGTGCACGCCCGAAAGCCCGCCTATGATCACGTCATCCTCGACCACGCAATGGCCTGCAAGGGCCGCGTTGTTGACGATGATCACCCGGTTGCCCACCTGCACGTCATGCGCCACGTGGCAGCCGGCCATGAAGAGGCCGTCGTCGCCCACGCGGGTGATGCCGCCACCGCCCTCGGTGCCGGAATTCATCGTCACATGCTCGCGGATGCGGTTGCGCTTGCCGATGACCAGCTTCGTCTTCTCGCCGGCGAATTTCAGGTCCTGCGGGATCTCTCCGATACAGGCGAAGGGAAAGATCAGCGATCCCTCGCCCACCTCGGTGTCCCCGGTGACCACCACGTGGGACTTCAGAACGACGCCATCGCCCAGGCTCACCTCGGGTCCGACATGGCAGAACGGGCCGATCTCGACGCCCGCGCCGATCCGGGCGCCCTCTTCGACGACGGCACTGGAATGGATGCGCGTCTCGGCCATGCGGCTCACTCCTTCGGCAGGTCCATCATCGCGGTGAAATCCGCCTCGCAGGCCAGTTCCCCCTCGACCGTCGCCTCGCCGTGAAAGCGCCAGACCTTGCCGCCGGGCTTGCCGCGCGTGGTGCTCACCTTCAGCTCCAGCACGTCGCCGGGCACCACCATGCGGCGGAACTTGCAGCCCTCGATGGCCATGAAATAGACCAGCAGATCGCGGTCCTCCATCTTCAGCGCGGCGCCCACCATGACGGCGGCGGTCTGCGCCATCGCCTCGACGATGGTGACGCCCGGCATGATCGGCTTGGCCGGAAAATGGCCCTGAAAATGCGGCTCGTTCATGGTGACGTTCTTGATGCCGCGGGCCGAGGAGATGCCGTCCATGTCCACGACCTTGTCCACCAGCAGGAACGGGTAGCGATGCGGGATCAGCCGTTGGATGCGGCCGATATCGGCGCTGTCGAGAGGGGGGGTCATGTGTCGTATATTCCTTCTGCCCTGTCGCGCGGGCCTCAGCCGTCGCGCCCGGTGTCCCGGCTTAGCAACTCGGCCCCGGCGGGGCAAGCGCGGCGGCGTGCGCGCCTGAAGCGTTTCGCGATTAACCCGGATCACATCTTAGCCGCGAAACGCGGCACAACAGCTGATCGTCGCACGCGCTTCGCCTTTCGCTGATGGCTCGGGTAAGCGGCGAAACGCTTTAATTGTCGGTCGCGTTTTCGGTGCCGTCCCCGGCGGCGTCGTCCTCGCTGCCGGCCTGCGAAGGCTCCCCGTCATTGCCCGCACCATCGCCCAGCGTGGCGTCGATGCGTTGCACCGCGGCGCTGGTGATGTCGACGACATCGTCCTGCAACAGCACCGTACGCCGGTCCATCACCACCGAGGCCCCGGCCTCGCGCATCAGTTCGACCAGCACAGGTTCGACCTGGCGCATGAAATCCAGCGGCGCGCGTTCGCGGTTGCGTTCGTGCTGGCGGACCCGGCGCTGGCTGTCGGCGCGAATCTGCTGCACCTTCTCGTCAAAGGCGTCGGCCAGGGCGCGGAAATTTTCCGGAGATGTCTTGTCCCGCTGTTCGGTCAGCGCCAGTTCCTCGGCTTCCAGTTCGGTCTCGAGCTTGCGGTTGAGCGCGATCAGGTCCTCGCGCTCCTGCTGCAGGCGGGCCGTGATGGCTTGCCCCATGCGGGTGTCCTCGAACAGGCGTTCGGGATCCACTACCAGAATATCGCTCTGCACCACGCCGACGTTCTGCGCCAGCGCGGGTACGGCGCCACCGGCGACCCAGGCCGGGACCGCCAGCAGGGCCACCGACATCAGCAGCGCCCGTAGCGGTCTCATCTCAGAATTCCGTGCGTACCGTGATATCGAACTCGCGCTCGATGTCGCCCGGCTCTTTCTTGAGCGCTTTCGAGAAGTTCAGCCGCAGCGGACCGAACGGCGAGTCCCAGAACAGCGACAGGCCGACCACGTGGCGCGGATTGAACCCGGTCGATTGCGCCGCACCGATCGTGTCGACATTCCAGATCGCGCCGACATCGTAGAACGCGCCGCCCGACAGGCCGAATTCCTCGGGCGTGCCCAGCGGGAATTCCACGTCGAACTTGGCGACCGCATAGAGGTTGCCGCCCAGGTGTTCGCCATTCTGGATCGGGCCCATGCCGTTCGAGTCGAAGCCGCGCATCACCTGCCCGGTATAACGGTCGATGGCACGCGACTGGTCGCCGCCCATGAAGTCCAGCGCACCGGCCTCGACCGAGGCGCGCAGCGTGATTTCTTCGTTGAAGGCAAGTCTTTGTCCGGCCACGCGCATGGAGTACTTCATGTACTCCAGGTCTCCACCAAGCCCGTTATATTCCACGCCCGCGTCGATCAGGACGCCGGCATTGGGGTTGAGCCCCGTGCGCCGCGTGTCGAAGACGACGCGCGTGCCGATGCCGCTGGTAAAGTAATCGCCCTGCGCGACCTCGGCGGCGAGAGTGGGCGAAACGCCGGTATAGTCATCCATCTCCTGATAGCCGGCGCGGTAATACAGCGACAGGCGGCTGTTCTCGGACACGGGGAAGGTCAGGCTGGGCCGGAACTCGCCCTGGACGGTGTCATAAAGGCTGTTGTTGCCATCGGTTTCCAGCAACGAGGTCTGGATCGCGAATTCTACGTCGCGGCCCAGGAAGGCGGGTTCGGCAAAGGCCAGGTTGTAGTTCGCCGTATCCGCCGAGGCCGAGATCTGCGCGGTCACCCGCTGGCCACGGCCCAGAAAGTTGCGCTCGGAAAAGCCCAGCGTCAGGCCGAACCCGCCATCCGAGCTGTAGCTGCCGCCGAAGGACAGCGTGCCGGTGGTGGTTTCCTCGACATCCACGTCGACCACAACCTGGCTGGGGTCCGACCCTTCGCGGGCCTCCACGTCCACGTCCTCGAAATAGCGCAGCGCGCGGATCCGCTCGGCGGCTTCGCGAATCTGGCGCGGGTTGAACGGGTCGCCCTCGACCGGCGTGAACTGCCGGCGGATGACGCGGTCCAGCGTGGTGGTGTTGCCCTCGATGTCGATGCGCTCGACAAAGACGCGCGGGCCGCGCACCAGCTTGAACTCAACGTCCAGCGTCAGTTCCCGCTCGTTGCGGGTGATGACCGGCTCGACCCGCAGGAAGTCGACACCCTGCTTGATCGCCAGCCGTTCCATCCGCGCGATCGAACTCTCGACCAGCGTGGGCGAATAGACGACGCCCGGGCGAATCTTCAGCACGTTCTGATAAACGGCGGCATCGGCCTCGGGAATCTCGCTCGTGGTGGTGACCTGCCCAAAGCGGAATTGCTGGCCTTCCTGCACGTTGAAGGTCACGAAATAGCTGTCGCGTTCCTGCGCCAGTTCGGCGTTGGTGCCGGTGACGCGGAAATCCACGTAGCCGCGCGACAGGTAGAAATCGCGCAGCACCTGCTTGTCGAATTCCAGCCGCTCGGCATTGAACGTGTCGCGCGAGACGATGGCGCGCAGCAGGCCCGCCTGCTTGCTGTCCACCACGCGGCGCAGCCGGCGGTCGGAATAGGCCCGGTTGCCGACAAAGCTGACCCGGTTCACCTCGATCGCGCCGCCCTCGAAGATCTCGTAGACCAGGTCGATGCGGTTGTCGCTGCGGCGGATCACCTTGGGCTGGATCCGGGCCGAGACGCGGCCGTTCTGTTCATAGGCCTCGGTCATGATGGCGATGTCGCGCTCCACCCGCGACGGGCTGAACACCTGGCGCGGTTCGCTTTCGATGAACCCCTGCAGGTCGGCGTCCTTGATGCGCCGGTTGCCCTCGAAGGCGACGCGGTTGATCGTCGGGTACTCGATGACCCGGATCACCAGCGTGTTGCCCTGCGGGATGACCTGAACGTCCTCGAAAAGACCGCTGGCGCGAATGCGCTGCGCGGCGTCGTTCAACTGACCGGCGCTGACCGTCTCGCCCCGCGCGATGCCCGCCTGGCTGAGGATCGTGCCACCCTCTATCCGCTGGTTGCCCTCGATGGACACGTTGGTGAAACGGTAGCTTTGCGCCTGCGCCGGCGATGCGGCAGACAGCGCGGCGGCCATCAGGCCGGCCGCGAAAAGCAGCGAAAGAAAGTGCGTTGAATAAAGCCCTGAAAAGCGCTTTGTCCCCAACCCGATCGACAGTTTCATCAGCAAACCCAATCAGCCATCCCAATGGGCAAAAGCACTACCGGGTCCGGGGAGGGTTGTCAAAACGAGTATGGGAGATTTTTGCGTGAGTGCGTCGTTACGGCGACGCTGCGATCCGCGGCCCTTACAGAGAGCCTACAAAGGCCCCGGCCCAGAGCGCGACGGCGATGGTCGCAAGATACAGGATGCGGTCCCAGTTCAGGTTCACCAACAGGGTCATCCCGCGATATCCGTTCAGAACGTGTTGCATGTAGTGTCCGGCCTTCAACGCGATAGTGGTCAGGGTATTAACCGGCTTTTCCGATTCTTTTGTGACGACACTCGGGCGGAAAACATGACGTTTTCAGGGCAGGCCGCGCGCGCCCTGCCCCGCTCTTCCCGTCGCCGCCCGTACGGGGTCGATCAGGGGCAGAAGATGTCGTTGAACAGCGCGAACAGCATCACGCCAAGCACCAGCGTCAGGCCCACGGTCATCATGATCCGCAGCGCGCGTTCGCTGGGCGGCCGGCCGGCCACGGCCTCGTAGGCGTAGAACACCAGGTGGCCGCCATCCAGGACCGGAATCGGAAACAGGTTCAACAGGCCCACGGCGGTGGACAGCACCGCGATGAACCAGATGAAGCTGTCCACGCCCTGGCTCGCCATCGCGCCCGACACCTCGGCGATGCCGATGGGTCCCGACATGTTGCAGCTGCTGATCGCGCCGGTGATCATGTGATAGAGGCCCGACATCGACCCCGAGATCACCGCCCATGTCTGCGACACCCCATTCGACAGGGATTCGCCAAAGCCGCGCGGCCCGGTCTGCAATTCGTAGGGCAAGCCGCCGACGATGCCGATCCGCCAGTTGGTCTCGAACCCGCCGTCTTCCTGCGGCTCATCCACCCGGCGCGGCGTCAGGTCGAATTCCATCAGGTCGCCATCGCGCCACACGTCCAGCGCCACAGTCGCGCCGTCCGAGCCTTCGACCACGGCCTTGAGCTGGTCGAACGCATAGATCCTTTCGCCGTCCAGCCCGACGATCACGTCTTCCTGTTTCAGGCCCGATTCGAACGCCGCCGAGCGGGGCGACAGCTGGGTCACCAGCGGCGGCTGCGGGTGCGGTCCGGTCGCGGTGACAATCTCGCCGTCGCGGCGCACTTCGTAATCCAGCAGGGCTTCCCGTGGCAGCGCGTCGATGAAGGCCTGGAAGACCTCTTGGTCTTCCTCGTCCATGTTGATCAGCGTCGGAATCTCGCGCCCCTCGATCGCCAGCAGCTCGTCGCCCTCCTGCAGGGTGACACCGTCGAACGGCAGCGGGCGCAGGTTGTCGATGACATAGGGCTCGGTGACCTTGCCCTGGCTCATGATGATCGCGCCGAAGACAAGGATCGACAGGATGAAGTTGAAGACCGGCCCCGCTGCCACGGTCAGAGTCCGCGCCCAGAGCGGCGCGCCCAGCATGGTCTTGCGCCTGATCTCGGGCGGCATGTCCTCGACCGTGCCGTCGCTGGTGCCGCTGGCGGCGTTCGCGTCGCCCATGAACTTGACGTATCCGCCGAAAGGCAGCGCGGCCAGTTGCCAGCGCGTGCCGTGCCTGTCCATCCGGCTGAACAGGACCGGGCCGAACCCCAGTGAAAAGACATCCGCCTTGATGCCGCACCAGCGCCCGACGATGTAGTGGCCGTATTCGTGGATCGCCACGATGACCGACAGGGCCGCGAAAAAGGCCAGAAGCGTCAGGGCAAGGCCACCGAACTGCGGGAGAAAGCTTAATCCGTCCAAGGTCTGTTATCCGTCCTGCTCTTTCGCCACGCTGTCGACATACATCCTTGCCAGATGGTCCGCGCGGGCTGTTGTATCAAGGGTCATCGGCCTTTGGGCGATCTTGTCATGCCACTCCAGGCGGGCCAACACCTCTTCGACGATGGTGTTCATCTGCATGAACCCGATCCTGCCGGCGATGAAGTGGTCCAGCGCACGCTCCTTGGCCGCGTTGAACACCGCGCCCATAAGGCCCCGCGCCTCCATCACGTCGCGCGCCAGCCGCAGGGCGGGAAAACGCTCCGGGTCCGGCGCCTCGAAGGTCAGCTGTCCCACCCGGGCAAGGTCCAGCGGGGCGACCGGCAGGTCGCGCCGTTCCGGCCAGTTCAGCGCATAGCCTATGGCGTGGCGCATGTCGTGCGGACCCATATGGGCCATCATCGCGCCGTCCACGTAATGCACCATCGCGTGCACCAGGGATTCGGGATGGATCAGCACCTCGATCTGGTCGGGCTGCACGCCGAAGAACTCGCGCGTCTCGATCATCTCCATCGCCTTGTTGAACATCGAGGCGCTGTCGATGGTGATCCGCTGGCCCATGTCCCAGTTGGGATGGGTCGCGGCCTCGTCGGGCGTGGCGTGAACCAGCTGGTCCAGCGGCCAGTCGCGAAAGGCGCCGCCGCTGGCGGTGATGATGATGCGCTGCACGGCGACGGCGTCCTCGCCCACCAGCGCCTGGAAGATGCCGGAATGCTCGCTGTCCACGGGCAGGATGCGCGCGCCCGCACGCCGCGCGGTGCCCATCATCAGCTGCCCCGCCGCCACCAGCGATTCCTTGTTGGCCAAGGCCAGCGTCGCGCCGGTGCGCAGCGCCGCCAGCCCCGGCGCCAGCCCGGCAAAGCCCACGATGGCCGACATCACCCAGTCGGCGTCGCGCGCCGCGGCCTCTTCCAGCGCGGTCGCGCCGGCGGCGGCCTCGATATCGGTGCCGCGCAAGGCCGCGCGCAGATCGTCCAGCAGACTGTCATGCGCGGTCACGGCGATCTCTGCGTCGCAGGCGATGGCATCCTGCGCCAGTTGCGCGATGTTGCGCCCGCCGGTCAGGGCGACGACCTGGAACGCGCTGCGGTCGCGCTGCACCAGGTCCAGCGTGTTCTGTCCGATCGAGCCGGTCGCGCCCAGGATGCTCACGCGCTTCAAGCACCGGCCCCCGGCATCAGCCCCACGGCCCAGAACAGCAGCGCGGCGGCGCTACTGCCCAGCATGGCGTCGAAGCGGTCGAAGACGCCGCCATGGCCGGGAATGAGGCTCGAGCTGTCCTTGATTCCCTTGCGGCGCTTCACGGCGCTTTCGGCGATGTCGCCCATCTGCCCGGCAAAGCCCACCACCATCGACATCGGCACCAGTTCCAGCCCCATGCCCAGCGGCCGCAGAAAGAACATCCCCACGATCCCGGCCAGAAGCCAGCCCGCGATGGTGCCCGACCAGGTCTTCTTGGGGCTGATGCGCGGCCAGAATTTCGGCCCGCCCAGCATCCGCCCGGCGAAATACCCCGCCACGTCCGAGGCGATGACGACCAGGATCAGCCACAGGATCCACAGCGTTTCATGCCCCGCGCGCAACCACAGCAGCGCAAAGCAGGCCAGCAGGACCCAGGCGACCACGACAAAGGCCAGTGGCCCGTCTTGGGCCGTCTGACTGGCCGCGACCAGCGCGAGGCCCAGCATCAGGGGCAAGGCGAAGGTGCCGGGCAGGAAATTCAGCGCGACCATCACCACCGTGGCGGCAATTCCCAGGCCCACGGCCTGGCGTGTGGCGAACATGCGCCCGGTTTCCCACACCATGACGCCACAGATCGCGCAGACCAGCATTATGAAGAACAGCCCGCCCTGGTAGACCCCGAAGGCGCCCAGCACCAGCATCAGCACGCCCGACAGCGCCCGCCGGCGCAGGTCGGACCACTTCGCGCCGCCTGCACTCATGCGGTCACGGCCCCGAACCGCCGGTCCCGCACACCATAGCCGCGCAGAAGCTCGCCAAAGATTTCCGGCGTGAAATCGGGCCAGAGCGTGTCGATGAACTCGTATTCCGCATAGGCCGACTGCCACAGCAGGAAGTTCGAGATCCGCGCCTCGCCCGACGTGCGGATCACCAGGTCGGGATCGGGCAGCACGCAGGTGTCGAGGTACTTGGGCAGGGTTTCCTCGTTGACATCCTCGGGGCGCAACCGGCCCTCGGCCACATCACGCGCCAGGCGCTGGGTGGCGCGGCTGACCTCGTCGCGCCCGCCGTAGTTCAGCGCGATGGTCAGGTTCGTGCCGGTGCATCCTTGGGTCATCGCCTCGGCATCGTCCATCAGGCGGCGCAGCTTGGCGTCCAGCCGCGGCCGGTCGCCGATGAAGCGCACGCGCACGTTCTCGCGCACGAATTCCTGCATTTCCTTCATGATGTAGCGGCGAAACAGGCTCATCAGCCCCGCCACCTCGGTCTGCGTCCGCTTCCAGTTCTCGGTCGAAAAGGCGAAGATGGTCACGTACTCGACCCCGAAATCGGGACAGGCGGTGACGATCTCCTTGACCCGGCGCGCCCCCGCATGGTGCCCGAAGAGACGCGGCCGCCCGCGCTTTTGCGCCCAGCGGCCGTTGCCGTCCATGATGATCGCCACATGGCGCGGGCCACGCCCGGCGGATTGCTCCTGCATGTCTCGCGCCCCTGTCATCTCAGACCTGCATGATTTCGGCCTGCTTGGCCTCCAGCGCCTCGTCCACGGACTTGATGTGCAGGTTGGTCATCTCCTGCACCTCGGTTTCCCAGAATTTCTGGTCGTCCTCGGAGATGCCGTCGGCCTTGGCCTTCTTGATCTGGTCCATGCCGTCGCGGCGCACGTTGCGGATGGCGACGCGGGCGTTCTCGGCATATTGCGCGGCGACCTTGGTCAGTTCCTTGCGCCGCTCCTCGTTCAGCTCGGGGATGGGCAGCATGATGATCGTGCCGTTCATCTGCGGATTGATGCCCAGCCCGCTTTCGCGGATGGCCTTCTCCACCTTGTTCACAAGGCCCTTGTCCCAGACATTGATGGTCACCATGCGCGGCTCGGGCACGTTCACCGTGCCCACCTGGTTGATCGGCGTCATCGCGCCATAGGCATCCACCATCACCGGCTCCAGCATCGAGGCCGAGGCGCGGCCCGTCCGGAGCGAGGCAAATTCCGTGCGCAGGCTGGTCATCGCGCCGTCCATGCGCCGCTCCAGGTCCTTGGTGTCCAGTTCGAAGTCGTCGCTCATCTTACATCCCTTGTTCTTCCGGACGATGGTCTCGCCTCTATACCGGCAAGTTCCGCCCATTGTATAGGCCCCAGTCCCGTAGGAAAGCCTCAGGTTTCGCGTGGATTTCGCGCAGACGGCTCCTAGCCGCCAACCTTCGTATACGTGCCCGTCCCGTCCAGGATCGAGCGAAACCCGCCCGGCTCGTCCAGGCTGAAGACGATGATCGGCAGGTTGTTGTCGCGCGCCAGCGCGATCGCGCTGGCATCCATCACGCCCAGGTGCTTGGCCAGCACCTCGTCATAGCTGACCTCCTCGAACCGCTTGGCATCGTCGAACTTCATCGGGTCCTTGTCATAGACCCCGTCCACCTTGGTGCCCTTGAAGATCGCCTCGCAGGCCATCTCGTTGGCGCGCAGCGTGGCCGCCGTGTCGGTGGTGAAATAGGGGTTCCCGGTGCCGGCGGCAAAGATGCACACCCGCTTTTTCTCAAGGTGGCGCACGGCGCGGCGGCGGATATAGGGCTCGGCCACCTCGTCCATGCGAATGGCGGTGATCACCCGGCAGAACACGCCAAGCTTCTCCAGCGCGCTCTGCATCGCCAGCGCGTTCATCACCGTGGCCAGCATCCCCATGTAATCGGCGGTCGTCCGCTCCATCCCCTGCGCGCTGCCCTGCAGCCCGCGAAAGATGTTGCCGCCGCCGATCACCATGCAGATCTCGACGCCCATGTCATGGACCGATTTCACCTCGCGCGCGATCCGCTCCACCGTGGGCGGGTTCAGACCGTAATTCGCGTCGCCCATCAGCGCCTCGCCGGAAATCTTCAGCAGGACCCGGCTGAACGTGGTCTCGGGGGCGGCGGCGTCTGGCATGGGGCGGCTCCTTATGCGCGGTCTTGGAACGGTCCCGGAGCGGGTCGTCTCTTGGCGCGCAAAATGGGCGAAAACGGCCCCGGGTTCAATCGCCAAACCGGCCCGCGGGGCGCGCGCATGCCCGGATTTCCGCCAAAGCCGCTTAAAACCGGCGCGGAAACGTCCTAAACGAAGGACATGACCGCCCTGCCCGACATCCCTCCCGGCATTCCACCGGACCGGCCCGTGCTGATCGCCGGCCCCACCGCCTCCGGTAAATCCGCCCTGGCGCTGGCCCTGGCGGAACGCGACGGCGGGCGCATCATCAATGCCGACGCGCTTCAGGTCTTCGCCAACTGGCGCATCCTCACCGCCCGCCCCTCACCGAATGAGGAAGCCCTCGCGCCCCATGCGCTCTACGGTCATGTGCCTGGGGACGCGGCCTATTCCGTGGGCCACTGGCTGCGCGACCTGGCGCCATTGCTGCGCGACGGGCCCCGTCCGATCATCGTCGGCGGCACCGGGCTTTACTTTTCGGCCCTGACCGAGGGGCTGGCCGACATCCCCGCCACCCCGTCCGGGATCCGCGCCGAGGCCGACTCGCGGCTGGCAAGCCAGGGCCTGAGCGGCCTCCTCGACGATCTCGACCCCGACACCCGGTCGCGGATCGACACCGCCAACCCGATGCGCGTCCAACGCGCCTGGGAGGTGCAGCGCGCCACCGGCACACCCCTGGCCCGATGGCAGGACGCCACACCGCCCCCGCTCCTGCCGCCTGAGCAGGCCACGCGCCTCCTGGTCGACGCGCCCAAGGATTGGCTGACCCCACGAATCGAACGCCGCTTCGATGCGATGCTCGACGCCGGCGCGCTGGACGAGGCGCGGGCCAACCTGCCCACCTGGTCGCCCGCGCATCAATCCTCCAAGGCCATCGGCGCGCCCGAACTCATCGCCCACCTCGAGGGCGAAATGACGCTCGACGCCGCCCGCGAAGCCGCGATCATCGCCACGCGGCAGTACGCCAAGCGCCAACGCAGCTGGTTCCGCGCCCGCATGAAAAACTGGCAAACCCTCGCCGCCGCCGCGCTGTGACCGGGCTTTGTCCTTGTCACGCCTGTACAGAATCGGACATTCCTGCGTCCAATTCGATGCAATCTCTGCGCTCTGCGTACAGAATCACGACAATCGAGGTGCCGGACCGTGACATCCCATCCGCAACTCCAGACGCTCGCGCAGTGGATCGGACCGGGCGCATGGCGCGCCAGCCTGCCCCATAGCGACCCGCACCACGTGTTCCTCTGGATCACCCGCGGCCAGGGGCGCTGCCTGGTGGGCGGACGGCGGCGCGGGCTGGCGGTACATACCGCGCTGGTGCTGCCCGCAGGGTCTCTCTTCGCGCTCGACCCCGGCGCGCAGAGCTTTGGCCTGGCCTGCCGCATTCCGACGCGAACCGGCATCCTCATGCCGGACGAGCCGGTGCTCCTGCGCGTCCGCGACCCCCGCGCGCAGGCCGACCTGACCACGCTCTTGGAAACCATGCAGCGCGAACAGAACGAGGCCCGCGACTTCATGGACGAGGCGATGACCGCCCATGCCCAGCTTCTGACGGTCTGGCTGCGCCGCGCCCTGATCTCCGGCGCCGACGAGGCGCTCGCCCCCACCGCGGCCCATCGCCTGGTCGAGGCCTATGCCGCGCTGATCGAACGGGATTACACCACCGGCGCCTCGATGCAGGATTTCGCCCGGCATCTCGGCGTCACGCCCACGCATCTCAGCCGCGTGTGCAAGTCCACGGCGGGGCTGACGGCCTCGGCCATGTTGACGGGCCGCGTCCTGCACGCCGCCCGCAACCTGCTCGAAACCACCGACCGCGCCGCCAACCAGGTTGCCGCCGACCTCGGTTTCAGCAGCGCCGCCTATTTCTCGCGCTTCATCCTGCGCCATACCGGCAAGTCACCCTCGGACCTGCGCCGCGCCGCCCCGCGCAAGGCCGCCTGAAACCACGCCGGTCACGCGTATTTCCGCACCACCCGGTTGATTTCCGCGCGGGCGGGATGGAAAGTGAGACCTGTTGCCTCATTTATTCCCGCATCGCTCGTTGCAAGGCCCACGTTCATGTCCTCACGCCCCCCTGTTCCGCTTCATCCCGCCCTGCCCGCGCTCAATCGCGCGCTCAGGCGCGGGGCGATGGACCGGCGCGAGTTCCTGGCCCGCGCCTGTGGCCTCGGCCTCTCCGCGCCGCTGGCCCTGTCGATGGCCGGCCTTCCGGCCCCGGCGCGCGCGCAGGACACGGCCCAGATCGTGCCCGGCGGCACCCTGCGCATCCAGCAGAACGTCAAGGCGCTCACCGACCCCCGCACCTATGACTGGAGCGAGATGGGCAACCAGACACGGGGGTTCCTGGAATATCTCGTGGAATACGGCCGCGACGGCACCGTGCGCGGGATGCTCCTGGAGAACTGGGACGTGAACGCCGACGCGACAGAGTATCGCCTGAACGTGCGCGCCGGCGTGACGTGGAACAACGGCGACCCCTTCACCGCCCGCGACGTGGCCCGCAACCTCGAACGCTGGTGCGATGCCTCGGTCGAGGGCAACTCGATGGCCTCGCGCCTCAGGGGCCTGTGCGACCCCGAGTCCGGGCAGATCCGCGAGGATGCCGTGCGCGTGGTCGACGACACCGCGCTCGTCCTCACGCTCGCCAGCCCCGATATCGCGCTCATGGCCAACCTGTCGGATTATCCCGCGGCGGTGATGCATTCCAGCTACGACGATGGCGACCCGTTCGAGCACGGCATCGGCACCGGCCCCTTCCGCCCGGTCGAACTGGCCGTGGGCCAGCGCTGCGTGCTGGAGCGCAACAGTGATCACCGTTGGTGGGGCACCGACGTCCTGGGCGGGCCTTACCTGGACCGGGTCGAGTTCATCGACCTGGGCACGAACCCGTCCAGCTGGATCGACGCCGCCGAGGGCGACCGCATCGACCTGCTCTACGAATCCGTCGGCCATTTCATCGAGGTCCTCGACGCCATCGGATGGATCCGGACCGAAACCGAAAGCACCGCCACCGTCGTGATCCGCGGCAATGCCCGGGCCGAGCTCGAGGGCACGCGGCCCTATGCCGACCCGGTCCTGCGCCGGGCGCTGGCGCTCGCGGTCCGCAACGAGACCTGTCTGGAGCTTGGCTATTCCGGCTATGGTACCGTGGCGGCCAACGACCATGTCAGCCCGGTTCACCCCGCCCATGCCGATCTCGGCCCGGCCCCGTTCGACGCCGCCAAGGCCCGCGCCGACCTCGAAGAGATCGGGATGCTGGGCTACGCGCACGAGCTGATCACCGTCGATGACGAATGGCAGCGCAACACCGCCGACGCCGTCGTCGCCCAGCTGCGCGACGCCGGTCTGACGGTCCAGCGCACGGTCCAGCCCGGCGTCACCTTCTGGCAGAACTGGCGCGACTACCCGTTCTCGGTCACCCAGTGGAATCACCGCCCCCTTGGCGTGCAGGTGCTGGACCTCGCCTACCGTTCGGATGCCGTGTGGAACGAGACCGGCTTTGCCAACGAGGAATTCGATCGCCTGCTGGACCGCGCCATGTCGATGCCCGACGTGGACACAAGGCGGCAGACGATGGAACGCCTGCAATCCATCCTGCGCGAGGAAGGCGTGATCATCCAGCCCTACTGGCGCACGCTCTACAACCACCACAATGGCCGCCTTGCAGGGGCCGAGAAACACCCCTCGAACGAGATCCACCTGCACAAGATCGGCTTTACCGGCTGACTGCGGCGCGGACCCACAGCCACGACATCCCGAAAGGCCACCCCATGAAGATAACCCGCTCCGGCACCAACCCTTCCAAGCCCGGCCCGGAGGAGTATTTCACCGGCACCGTGCGGCTCGATCCGCTCTTCACCGCCGAGGCGCCGGGTCGCGCCGCAGGCCTTCATGTCACCTTCGAGCCGGGCGCGCGCACCGCCTGGCACACCCATCCCGCCGGCCAGACCCTGATCGTCACCTTCGGGCAGGGTCGCGTTCAGCGCGACGGCGGCCCGGTCGAGGAGATCCGGCAAGGCGATGTGGTCTGGTTCCCGGCGGGCGAAAAGCACTGGCACGGCGCGTCGCCCGACACGGCCATGAGCCATATCGCGATTCAGGAAAGCATCGACGGCAGTGCCGTCACTTGGATGGAAAAGGTTACCGACGCCGACTACGACGGCTAGGCCGCGGCGCGGCCTACTGCCCGTAGATGATCTTCACGTAGTTGCGGGTTTCCTTGTAGGGCGGAATCCCTTTATATTTCTCAACCGCCTTCGGCCCCGCATTGTAGGCCGCCAGCGCCAGCCGCCAGGACTTGAAGGTGCGGTATTGTTCCGCCAGGTACCGCGCCCCGCCATCGAGGTTCTGGTGCGGGTCGTTGGGATCGACGCCCAGATAGTTCGCCGTGCCGGGCATCAGCTGCGCCAGCCCGATGGCACCCTTGTGCGACACGGCGCGCGGGTTCCAGCCCGATTCCTGCTGCACCAGCCGCAGGAACAGGTTCTCCGGAATCCCGTGGCGGCGCGCCGAATCCTTGGCGACGTTCAGGTATTGTCCCTTGTACTTGCCGCTGTATCCCACGGCGGGGGCCGCGTCGTCCCATTTGCTGGGCGTGTGAACCTTCTGCGGCTGCAGACGGATCGAGGCGTTGTATTGCTGCTTGGCCCGGGTATCCAGCACCCGCGTCTGCGAGCTGAACACCCGCTGTTTGCCCTTGGTCGAGAGAATATCCGCCGTGGCCGCCATCGGCCATGCCAGTGACGCGCAGGTCACTGCAATCGCGAGCTTCCGCATTCTGGTTACCGTCCCTTGCTGTCCCACTACGATCCTCCGGTGCCTTGCGTCCCAGGGCCCGGTTCGAACCGTCTCGGGGCGCACTATACCGAACTCGGCTCAAATTGCCAGACTTGCGGTCCGCATTCCGGTCCGGCACCGCCCGCTTAGGATCTTCCCTGAATTTTAGCCTTTTCTTCATCCCTTCGGGGTGATGTAAGGTGAACGTTAACCAAGAGACCGCAGCAGGAGGGCGCCATGGCCGGTTCCGTCAACAAAGTCATTCTCATCGGAAACCTGGGGCGCGACCCCGAGGTGCGCACGTTCCAGAACGGCGGCAAGGTGTGCAACCTGCGCATCGCCACATCCGAGAACTGGAAGGACCGCAACACCGGCGAACGGCGCGAACGCACCGAATGGCACACCGTGGCGATCTTCAACGAGGCGCTCGTGAGGCTGGCCGAGCAATACCTGAAAAAAGGCTCCAAGGTTTATATCGAGGGCAAGCTGGAAACCCGCAAATGGCAGGACCAGTCGGGCCAGGACCGTTATTCGACCGAGGTCGTGCTGCGCCCCTATGCCGGCGAAATGACCTTCCTCGACGGCCGTGACAGCGGCGGTGGTGGTGGTGGTGGTGGCTATGGCGGCGGCAGCGGCGGTGGCTATGACCAGGATTACGGCGGCGGCCCGTCCGGCCCGTCCGACCAGGGCCGCTCGCAACCCTCGCCCTCGCGCGATTACGACGACGAGATCCCGTTCTGATCGGGGTCTGACCGATGCTGTCCTCTCTTTCACACGAGGGGCAGGCTTCGGTCACCGTCGTCACCTGCCTGGCGGTGGCCTATTTCATGATCTACCCCGCCCTGCGCCCGCGCCGCGCCTCGCGCATGGCGGTGTACGATCTTGGCGTGACGGGCGTGATGCTTCTGGTCAACGGCTGGCTTTTCGGGGGCACCGGCACGCGCTTTTCGCTCTGGCTGTTCGACACCAACTGGGTCGTCTTCACCATCGTTGTCGCCCTCGTCATCGAAACGCCGCTGATGCTGTGGTATGTCCGCCGCAACGGCATGACCTGGGACTGATGCGCTACCAGATCCAGTCGATCACGCTCAGCACAACAAAGACCGGCACCGACAGCGCCACCGCCACCAGCCACGCGGCATAGGCCGTGGGCCGCACGCTGGGCGCGGTCACGCCGCGCACCGGATCGGTCTTCTTCGCCATGACCGGGATTAACCATGATTTAGGTTATCATCGCCTTAATGGCGGGCATGTCTCTGACCTGGACCCTTCGCGACACCGCCCCCGATCCGCCAGGGCCTTGCGCACTGCACCAGCACCCGCGCTACGGCGCCGCCATGCGGGCCATCGGGGCCGATGTCGGGTGGTATGCGCTGACTTGTGGTGCGCGCACGCTTGGCACCGCGCAACTCCTGCGCCGCCGCCTTGGCCCCTTGCGCCTGACATGGCTGCCGCGCGGCCCGGTGCTGGCCCCCGATGCCGATCCAGACGCGGCCCTGCTGCCCTTGCCCGGCCCCTCCATTGTTCAGCCTGACACGCCAGGAACCGCCCGCCTCTACCGCTCACACGGCTATCGCGCCCTGCTCACCCCGGCCCACGTCGCCGAACTGGACCTCACGCCGGACCCCGGGACCCTCTTCACCGGCCTGCACGGCAAATGGCGCAACCGGCTGCGCGCCGCGCAATCCGGCCCCCTGCGCACGCATGATCGCCCGTTCGATCCCGACCGCGACGCCGACCTGCTGACCCTCGACCGGCACCAGCAGCGCGCCCGTGGCTATCGCGCCCTGCCGCCGGGCTTCACGCTCGCCTTTGCCGCCACCCACCGGCAGGCCACGCGGCTTTTCACCGCCCATGACCGTGCCGGGATGCTGGCCTACCTGCTCTTCCTGCTGCATGGGCAAACCGCCACCTACCACATCGGCTGGGCCACCCCCGCCGCCCGCCGGACCCACGCCCATACCCTGCTGATGTGGCAGGCCATCACGCATCTCGCAGATCGTGGCGTCACCCGGCTCGACCTCGGCCCCATCGACACCGAGACCGCCCCCGGCCTCGCCCGCTTCAAGCTGGGCACGGGCGCCACCTCGCGCCCCCTCGGCCCCACGCTCCTGCGGCTTTTGCCGCACCGCGGCGCCACCATCGCCGCGTAACACCTTTTTCCCTCTGGCAATTGACGCGCAAAGCCCTTAGGGCCACCACCAAACCACCAAGGATACCCCAATGGACCTGCGCAATATCGCAATCATCGCCCACGTCGACCACGGCAAGACCACCCTCGTGGACGAGCTTCTGAAGCAGTCGGGCGCCTTCCGCGCCGGCCAAGCCGTGGCGGAACGCGCGATGGACAGCAACGACCTTGAGCGCGAGCGCGGCATCACCATCCTGGCCAAGGCGACCTCCGTCGAGTGGAAGAAAACCCGCATCAACATCGTCGACACCCCCGGCCACGCCGATTTCGGCGGCGAGGTGGAGCGCATTCTCAGCATGGTCGACGGCGTGGTCCTGCTGGTCGACGCCGCCGAAGGCCCGATGCCCCAGACCAAGTTCGTGACCTCCAAGGCTCTGGCCTTGGGCCTGCGCCCCATCGTGGTGCTCAACAAGGTAGACAAGCCCGATGCAGAGCCCGACCGCGCGCTCGACGAATGCTTCGATCTCTTCGCCGCGCTGGATGCCGACGAAGACCAGCTCGATTTCCCGCATATGTACGCCTCCGGTCGTTCCGGCTGGGCCGATCACGACCTCGACGGCCCGCGCAAGGACCTCTCGGCGCTCTTCGACCTGATCGTCAACCACGTGCCGGCGCCCAAGCAGGTCAAGCAGGCCGACGACGATTTCCGTATGCTGGCCGTCACCCTTGGCGCCGATCCCTTCGTCGGCCGCCTGCTGACCGGCCGCGTCGAATCGGGCCGTCTCAAGGTGGGCGCCACGGTGCAGGCGCTCAGCCGCATCGGCCAGAAGATCGAGCAGTTCCGCGTGACCAAGATCCAGGCCTTCCGCGGCCTCACGCTTCAGGACATCGACGAGGCCGTGGCGGGCGATATCGTCAGCCTTGCCGGCATGTCCAAGGCCACCGTGGCCGACACGATCTGCGCGCTTGCGGTCGAGGAGCCGCTGTCGGCCCAGCCGATCGACCCGCCCACCATCTCGGTCACCTTCGGCATCAACGA
This sequence comes from Roseovarius atlanticus, assembly GCF_019802205.1. Classification (GTDB taxonomy): domain Bacteria; phylum Pseudomonadota; class Alphaproteobacteria; order Rhodobacterales; family Rhodobacteraceae; genus Roseovarius; species Roseovarius atlanticus_A. The sequence goes on along the minus strand of NZ_JAHVHQ010000003.1, from coordinate 1,284,292 downwards.
CAGCCCGCTCGCGGGCCGCGACGGCAAGAAGGTGCAGTCCCGCGTCATCCGCGAACGCCTGATGAAAGAGGCCGAAACCAACGTCGCCATCAAGGTCACCGACACGCCCGGCGGCGAAGCGTTCGACGTGGCGGGCCGCGGCGAATTGCAGATGGGCGTCCTGATCGAGAACATGCGCCGCGAAGGCTTCGAGCTTTCCATCTCCCGCCCCCGCGTCCTGATGCGCGAAGGCGAGAACGGCGAACAGCTTGAACCCATCGAGGAAGTCACCATCGACGTCGACGACGACCATTCCGGTGCGGTGATCGAAAAGCTGACCGGCCCCCGCAAGGGCGAGATGACCGAGATGAAACCCGCCGGTGCCGGCAAGACCCGCATCATCGCGCTGGTCCCGTCGCGCGGCCTGATCGGCTATCACGGCGAGTTCCTGACCGATACGCGCGGCACCGGCGTTCTGAACCGCGTCTTCCATTCCTGGGCACCCCACAAGGGCGCCATCCCCGGCCGCCGCGCCGGTGTGCTGATCTCGATGGAATCGGGCGAGGCCGTGGCCTATGCCCTGTGGAACCTCGAGGATCGCGGCCGCATGTTCATCGGCCCGCAGGAAAAGATCTACCAGGGCATGATCATCGGAGAGCACAGCCGCGAGAACGACCTGGAAGTGAACCCGCTGAAGGGCAAGAAGCTGACCAACGTCCGCGCCTCCGGCACCGACGAGGCCGTGCGCCTGACGCCGCATGTGCAGATGTCGCTGGAAGAGGCCATCGCCTATATCGACGACGACGAGCTGGTCGAGGTCACGCCCAACGCCCTGCGCCTGCGCAAGCGCCACCTCGATCCGCATGAACGCAAGCGTGCCGCCAAGACCGCGTAACGCATGGCCGACAAACCCCTCAAACTGACCCGCGCCGACTGGGCCAAGGACGCCGACGCTTGGGCGGGTCATTTCGAGGGCCGCGATCTCGGCACGAACGTGACCGTCCTCTTCGCCGAGTTCGAAGAGCCGGGCGCGGGCCCCAAGCTGCATACGCACCCGTATGACGAGGTCTTCATCGTCCGCGAGGGCCGCGCCCGCTACACCATCGGCGACGAGGTGATCGAGGCCGAAGCAGGCGACATCCTGCGCGTTCCGGCGCAGGTGCCGCATAAATTCGTCAACCTCGGCCCAGGGCGGCTGGTGTCGACCGACATCCACCTTTCACCGGAATGGATCCAGACCGACCTGGAGTAACCTGACCCGCCCCGTGCCGCGTCAGACAAGGAACATCGCCCCGCCGCCTCGCGTTTCGTCCCAACGGACAAACGCACTTTCCGAAAGGAGGCCTTGATGCTCCGCACCCTCATGCTCACCACCACGACCGCCGCGGCCAGCCTGGCTTTCGCGCCGAATGCCGAAGCGCAAAGCCGCTGCGGCGACGCCTACCGGCTGCAACCCGGCGACACGCTCTACCGGGTGTCGCAAAGCTGCCGTGTGCCGCTGAGCCTGATCATGGATCTCAACCCCGGCCTCGACCCGCGCGATCTGCCGGTGGGCGAAGCGATCACGCTCGCCGCGTCGGACACGCGCGGCGACGGGGGCAGCACCCCTGCACCCGACCGGGACAGCTACGAGGTACGCGAGGGCGACACCGCCTTCTCCATCGCCCAGGCGCTGGGTATTTCCGTCGTGGAATTGCTGAACGAGAATCCCGATCTCGATCCGCTGGCCATGGCGGTGGGCGACGCGCTCGACCTTCCGGACGCGTCCCAGCCGTCGGCCTCGGTGCGCGTGCAGCCCCTGGCCGGCCCACCCGGCAGCGAGGTTCGCGTGACCGCCAGCAACCTGCGCCCCGCGGATTACGTGACCATCGGCGTCGGCCGCATGACCTCGGAGTGGCGCGCCGTGGACCAGGCGCAGGTTGCCGCGGACGGCGAGGTTTCCACGTCCGTCGAACTTCCCGACTGGGCCTCGCCCGGCGACAATCTGATCTTCGTCGTCGATACCGACCGCGGCGTGACGCTTAAATCCCGCGCCTTCGACGTGGTGGCGCAAGACACCAGCGACGGCGACAGCGACCAGGTCTCGCTCGAAGGCCGCGTCCGGCAGGGCGTCGAATGCGCCACGCTGACCACGCCCGACGGCGACGTATGGGCCCTGACCGGCGACATGGAATTCACCCCCGGTGAATATGCCGAGATCCGGGGCACCCGCGCCGAGATGTCGTTCTGCCAGCAGGGCGTCGGCACACTCGCGGTCGACAGCTACGACGAGGTCCGCGCGCCGGGCAACCTGCCCGACGATACCGCCGATCTGAACGCAAAGGCGGTCGAAGGCCCGTGGGTGCGCATGGCCGGCAATTGCGCCCGGCCCGACTTTGACATCACGGGCCAGCAGGGCCGTCTGACCATCGAAACCCGCCTTGACGGCGCGCCGCGTACCGGGCGCGTGAAGCTCAATGACAACGGTGCGGCAGCGGTCTTCGATCAGCCCTACCGCGCCTTTCCGATGGAGAACCGGGGCGAAGGCAAGATCGCCGTCATCTCGGGTGACCGGGATGTAACCTTGGGCGGCGTCGACATTTCCGGCGACGACGGCGCGGTGTTCCTGCGCTGCGGCGTATAAGCCGGCCCTCAGGGCGCGACCGCGATGCGCCCGACAACCTCCAGCCCGGCGCCGGTGCGCCTCGCGACGATAATCTCGCCCGAGGTGGTGCCGGTGCCGGTCAGTTCCGACACGTTCACCTGGTGCGTCACCAACAAGAGCCGCGCCTCGGCGGGCGTCTCCGCGATCCGCGCCATGACTTCCGCCGCCTGCCTCTCGGGGTCGCCCTGCCCCGCGAAATGCGAATTGAGCGCCGGAAATTCCTCGGGCGCGCCCATGCCCAGAAGCTCCGCCGTTTCGGTACAGCGGCACCATTGGCTGGTCCATACGGCATCGAACGTAACGCCCGCCGCGCGCATCGCCGCGCCGATCTGCCGGGCCTGTTCCCGGCCCCGTTCGTCCAGCACCCTTTGCGAGCTGCAATCCTCCAGGTCGAAATTCGCCGGATCGCCCACGCCGGGTGCCAACGCGTGGCGCATCACGGCCACCGTGCCCGGCTCTTTCAGCAGGCTCCAGTCCTGCGCAAGTGCCGCGCCCGGCAGGATCAGCATCAGGATCAGGCAAATCAGTCGCATCGGCGACTCCGTTCGGACCGAAGGAAACCCTAGGTCGCACCGCTATCGGGTCCAGCCCGTGCGACGCTATCGCCCACCGCGATCCGCCCCGGCGCCAGCACCCGTGCGCACCAGCCCCCATGCCCGCGCATGGCGTTGTAGCCGCCGTGTCCAAGGGCCGCTTCCATCCGCGAACAGGGCGCACAGGGGGCGGTGATCTCCACCAAGGCCGCACCGATCTTAATGGGATGATTGCGCAGCGCTGTCAGGTTGATGCCAGAGACCACCACGTTGCGCCGCAGAACCTCCGGCGCCACCTCCCCGATCCCGGCCAGCGCCGCGATCACCGGCAGATGCTCGGCCTGGATCAGCGTCAGCGCGCGTTTTCCGGCCCGTGCGTGGTCGCCGTCAAGCCCCGCCTCTCCCAGATCCGCCGCCTCGACCGGCACCAGATCGGCCAATCGCTCCGGCCGCAGCCCGATCCACGCCACACGGCCCGCGCCCGCGTGCCGCGCCATGATCTCGGCCAGCTGGCCCTGCACTATTCGGAGGTTTCCACGATCACCAGGTCACGTTCCGACGCGTTCCGCGCATGGTCCAGCGCCGCTTGGTAGGCGTCCGAGCGATAGCACTCCTCCGCCGCCTCCAGCGACGGGAACTTAGCCACCACGTTGCGCGCCCGGTCGTTGCCTTCCAGCTGCACGTAGCGCGCACCCCGGGCGATGAAATGCCCGCCATGCGCCTCGATTGCCGGCCCGGCCAGCTTGGCATAGCGGCCATAGGCCTCCTCGTCGGTCACGGTCACATGGGCAATCCACAATGCGGGCATGTCTTTAACTCCTCAAACTCCGTCCACGATGACGATATCGCGCTCGCTCGACGAGGTCGCGATGGGCAGGATGCGCTGATACGCGTCCGAATTGTACCAGTCCAGCGCCGCTTGGTGGTCGGGGAACTCGATGATAACATGGCGGTCGGGGCTGATCCCCTCGACCTGCGTCTGGGTGCCGCCCTTGGCCAGGAACCGCCCGCCGAAGGCCTCGGCCAGGGCCACGGTCTGGCTGGCATAGGCCTTGTAATCCTCGGGATCGGTCACGTTGATCCGCGCAATCAGGTAGGCCGCCATGTCGTTCCCCTTCTCACGCGGGCCTCAGCCCTGCAACACCTGTTCCGCCGCCGTGATGGCGGCCTCGGCGTTGTCGGTGCTCGCCGCGCCACCCTGCGCCATGTCGGGACGGCCGCCGCCGCCCTTGCCGCCCAGCTCGGCCACGGCGGCCCGGACAAGATCGACCGCCGACAGCGTGTCGGTCAAGTCCTTCGTCACGCCCGCGGCCACGGCGGCCTTGCCGTCGGCATCGGCGATCAGCAGCACCGCGCCCGAGCCGATCCGCGTCTTCATCTCGTCCATCAGCGGCGGCAGGTCGCGCCCCGACACGCCCGACAGGACTTGCGCCAGGAACTTCACGCCGTTCACGTCCTTAACCTCGGGGCCAGCGGCCCCGCCACCGCCCATGGCCAGTTCCCGCTTCAGCTGCGTCACCTCGTTGGCCAGCGCCTTGCGCTCGTCCATCAGCGCGCGTACGCGGTCCAGCACGTCCCCCGGCTGCGCCTTCAACTCCGACGCAAGTGCCGCCATCCGGTGGTCCTGCTCGCTGAGGTACTTGAACGCCTCGGGCCCGGTCAGCGCCTCGATCCGGCGCACGCCGGAACTGGACGCGCCTTCGCCCACCATGACGAAGAGGCCGATATCGCCGGTCTGCCGCACATGGGTGCCGCCGCACAGCTCGATGGAATAGGTCTGGCCGTCCAGCCCCTTGCCCGAGCCGTCCTCGGAGCCCATCGACACCACGCGCACCTCGTCGCCGTATTTCTCGCCGAACAGCGCCTGCGCCCCGATCTCCCGCGCATCGTCGGGCGTCATGATCCGGGTCTCGACCTTGCCGTTCTGGCGGATGAAGGTGTTGACCTCTTCCTCGACCTGGCGGATCTCGTCCAGCGTCAGCCCCTTGCCATGGCTGAAATCGAACCGCAGCCGGTCGGGCGCATTCAGGCTCCCGCGCTGCGCCACGTGATCGCCAAGCGCCTTGCGCAGCGCCTCGTGCAGAAGGTGCGTGGCCGAATGGTTCGACCGGATCGCCGTGCGGCGGCCGTGATCCACCTCCAGCTTCACCGGGTCGCCCACCTCCAGTTCGCCCTCTTCCACGGTCACGAAATGCGCCGACAGGCCCCCGGCCCGCTTCTGCACATCACTCACATGCCCCGCGAACCGCGCCTCGCCGGCCTCGCGCGCACCGTCCAGGCTGCGCAGGTAGCCATGGTCCGCCACCTGCCCGCCCGCCTCGGCATAGAACGGCGTCTGGTTCACCACGACCCAGCCGGTGGCCTTGTTCGCGCCCAGCTTGTCCACGGCCTCGCCGTCGACGACGATCGCCTGCACCACGCCCTCGGCGGTCTCGGTGTCATAGCCCAGGAAATCCGTGGCGCTGTGCGTCTCGGCGAGGTCGAACCATACGGTCGCGTCCGCCGACTCGCCACTGCCGGACCATGCGGCGCGGGCCTTGGACTTCTGCTCTTCCATCGCCGCATCGAACCCGGCCACATCCACCTCGCGGCCCTTCTCGCGCAGCGCGTCCTGCGTCAGGTCCAGCGGAAAGCCGTAGGTGTCATAGAGCTTGAACGCCGCCTCACCGGGAAGCGCCGCGCCATCGCCCAGCTTGCCCAGCTCGTCGTCCAACAGGCGCAGGCCCCGGTCCAGCGTCTGCTTGAACCGCTTTTCCTCCAGCTCCAGCGTCTCTTCGATCAGCGGTTGCGCCCGACCCAGCTCGGGAAAGGCCTGCCCCATCAGCCCGACCAGGTTGGGCACCAGCCGGTACATCACCGGGTCCTGCGCGCCCAACAGATGCGCGTGCCGCATCGCCCGCCGCATGATCCGGCGCAGCACGTAACCGCGCCCCTCGTTCGACGGCATCACGCCGTCGGCAATCAGGAACGACGTCGAGCGCAAATGGTCCGCGATCACCCGGTGATGCACGTTGCCCGGCCCGTCCGGCGCCCCATCCGTCACATGCGCGCTCGCCTCGATCAGGCTGCGCATCAGGTCGGTATCGTAGTTGTCATGCTTGCCCTGCAACAGCGCGCCGATCCGTTCCAGTCCCATGCCGGTGTCGATCGACTGCATGTCCAGGTCCACCTGGCTGCCATCCTCGAAACGCTCGTTCTGCATGAAGACGAGGTTCCAGATCTCGATGAACCTGTCGCCATCCTCTTCCGGGCTGCCCGGAGGCCCGCCCCAGATCTCGGGCCCGTGGTCATAGAAGATCTCGGTGCACGGCCCACAAGGCCCCGTGGCGCCCATCGACCAGAAATTGTCATCCGTTGCGATGCGGATGATCCGGTCGTCGCTGAGGCCCGCATGCTTCTTCCAGATCTCCGCCGCCTCGTCGTCGGTGTGATAGACCGTCACCAGGAGCTTCGACTTGTCGATCCCGAAATCCTTGGTCAGCAGGTCCCAGGCATAGGGGATCGCCTCGCGCTTGAAGTAATCGCCGAAACTGAAATTCCCAAGCATCTCGAAAAACGTGTGGTGCCGCGCGGTATAGCCCACGTTGTCGAGGTCATTGTGCTTGCCCCCGGCACGCACGCATTTCTGGCTCGTGGTGGCGCGGGAATAGTCCCTTTTCTCGACGCCGGTGAACAGGTTCTTGAACTGAACCATGCCGGAATTGGTGAACATCAGCGTCGGGTCGTTGCGCGGCACCAGCGGGCTGCTCGGCACCACCTCGTGGCCGTTGCGTTCAAAGAAACTAAGGAAGGTCGAGCGGATCTCGTTGAGCGTGGGCATGAGGGTCTGGTCCGAAGGCAAAAGTTGCGTCGAACCCGTGTAACGCCAAGCCTTTTGACTGTCCACAGAAGGTGGCGGTCCGAGTCGCGCGCGGCGCCGGCAAAACGAGGAAAGGCCACCCCGTCGGATGGCCCTTCCCCGGAATATTCTCCACCACCCGTCGGCGGTGTGGGCCCTTTCCGGAGTGGGCCGTCTCCGTTCCGTCAGTCGTCCAGCACGTCCTCGGCGGTCGCGTCCGCGCCGCCCGGGATGTTGAAATCAAGCCCGTGCGCGCCCCGGATCTTGTCCTCGATCTCGTAGGCGATCTTCTTGTTTTCCTTCAGGAAGTTCTTGGCATTCTCGCGGCCCTGGCCGATGCGCTCGTCGCCGTAGCTGAACCAGCTGCCCGATTTCTCGACCACGCCGGCGGCCACGCCCAGGTCCAGCAATTCGCCGGTCTTGGACACGCCCTCGCCATACATGATGTCGAACTCGACCTGCTTGAAGGGCGGCGCCACCTTGTTCTTGACGACTTTCACGCGGGTCTGGTTGCCCACCACCTCGTCGCGGTCCTTGATCGATCCGATCCGGCGGATATCCAGCCGCACCGAGCTGTAGAATTTCAGCGCGTTGCCGCCAGTCGTCGTCTCGGGGCTGCCGAACATGACGCCGATCTTCATGCGGATCTGGTTGATGAAGATCACCGTGCACTTGCTGCGGCTGATCGAGCCGGTCAGTTTGCGCATGGCCTGGCTCATCAGGCGGGCATGCACGCCCACGCTGCTGTCGCCCATGTCGCCCTCAAGCTCCGATTTAGGCGTCAGCGCGGCGACCGAGTCGACCACCACCATGCTCACGGCGCCCGAGCGCACCAGCGTGTCCACGATCTCCAGGCTCTGTTCGCCGGTGTCGGGCTGCGAAATCAACAGCTCATCGAGGTCCACGCCCAGCTTCTTGGCATAGATCGGGTCCAGCGCGTGCTCGGCGTCGACAAAGGCGCAGACGCCACCCTTTTTCTGTTCCTCGGCCACGCAATGCAGCGTCAGCGTCGTCTTGCCCGAGCTTTCGGGGCCGTAGATCTCCACGATCCGGCCCTTGGGCAGCCCGCCGATGCCGAGCGCGATGTCGAGCCCCAGCGAGCCGGTCGAGGTCGATTCGATGTCCTGCGCCGGGTTGTCGGCGCCCAGTTTCATGATCGACCCCTTGCCGAATTGCCGTTCGATCTGCGCCAGCGCGCTGTCGAGCGCCTTCTGGCGGTCTGCTTGCTTCTTGCTGTCCATGTTCAAAAGATCTGCCGTTGCCATACCTGTCATTTCCCTTATTTCACACGCCAGACGGGGCGTCTATCGCTGTCTTCCCGCCGTCTGGCCGCTGCTTTCGTTCACCTCTTGTTCCACATGTTATGGAGACAAAAGCAGAACATTTCAATGCATTTGTTCCTTTCCGATGTTTGCAGCGATGGGTTAAAGAGGGGTTACCAAGGGCAGGCAAGCGGGCGAAATCTTCTATGCTGGTGTTTTCAAACGAAAAGCTCGTGTTTCTATCGGTCCCCAAGACCGGGACGACCGCCTACGAGGCCGCCCTTGCGCCGCGTGCGGCCATCGTCGTGCGCCAGCCGCCCGAGCTGAAGCACGCGCCGGTCTTTCGCTACAACCGCTTCTTCCGCCCGGCGATCGAGAAATTCATGGGAGAGGGATTCGACGTGCTCGCGGTGATGCGCGATCCGCTGGACTGGCTGGGCAGCTGGTATCGCTACCGTCAGCGTCCGGGCCAGGAGCAGGCCCGCAATTCCACCCACGGGATCAGCTTCGACGCCTTCGTCACCGAGTACATGAAAGGCAAGCGCGCCGCCTTTGCGCAGGTCGGCTCTCAGACGAAATTCCTCGAACCGCAGAACAATGGCACGGCGGTCACCCATCTTTTCCGCTACGAGGATCAGGACGGACTGCGGCGTTTTCTCGAATCCCGTCTCGGGATCGAGATCGAGACGCGGCGCATGAACGCGTCGCCTGACATGGCGCTCACCCTTTCGGCCGATGTCGAGGCGCGCTACCGCCGGAAATTCGCGGTCGAATACCAGCTCTACGACGGAATCGGCGCGGACGGCGCCTTCGTGCCGCTCGCCAACGGTGTTCTGCCGCCGCATCACTGAAGCATCCGCAGGCGGCATCGCTTGCCCTGCACAGGACATCCGTCCGAAGAGCTGTCTCAGGACAAAGTGCCTGGACACGGTCTTTGCCCTGATATCCTCGACTTGACTCGTCCCGGAAACCACCGGGATCCCGCCCGCGCCGGTCCGCCCCGTCAGCCCTGGGCCAGCTGGTGCTGGACGGTCTCGGTCAGCTCGGTCAGGGAAAAGGGTTTGGGCAGAAAGGTCGAATTCGGGATCCGCGACTGGATCTCGCCGAACGCCTCCTCCGCATAGCCGGACATGAACACGACCTGCGTCTCCGGGCGCTCCTCCAGGGCCTTCAGCACCCAGCTCGGGCCGTCGATCCCCGGCATCACCACGTCGGAGACGAAGACGTCGACCTTCAGCGACGTATCCTCCAGCAGGTCGAGCGCCGATTCGGCCGAGTCGGCCTCCAGCACCGTCATGCCGCGCAGCTGCAACGCGCGGCTGGCGAAGGCCCGCACCGGCGCCTCGTCTTCCACCAGCAGGACCACGCCGTCGGTCTTGGCCGCGGGGGCCGGTGCCGGGTCCGCCTGGGCCATCGGCGTGTCGACGGTTTCATGGGCCGGAAGCAGCACCTGGAAGGTGGCGCCCTTGCCTTCGTGGCTGTCCACGAAGATGAAACCGCCGGTCTGCTTGACGATCCCGTAGGCCGTCGACAGGCCCAGGCCCGTGCCCTCGCCGGTGCGCTTGGTGGTGAAGAACGGCTCGAACACCTTCTGGATCTTGTCCTGGGATATCCCCTGCCCCTCGTCGGTGACGCTGACGCGCACATAGCGGCCCGGCGCCACCACCGCGCGGTCGCGGCGCAGCGGTTCGTCCAGGGTGACGTTCTCGGTGGCGATGCGGATGTCGCCACCCTCCGGCATGGCATCGCGGGCGTTCACCACGAGGTTCATCAGCACCTGTTCCAGCTGCCGCTTGTCGGCGCGGATCGACCACAGGGTCGGGTCGTGGCTGAGCGACAGGATCACCCGCTCCCCCACCAGCCGGTTCAGAAGATGCGTCAGTTCCGACAGCATGTCGCGCAGGTCCATGACCTCGGGGCGCAGCGTCTGCTTGCGCGAATAGGCCAGAAGCTGGCTGACCAGGGCGGCGGCCCGGTTGGCGTTCTGGTTGATCTGCACAAGGTCGCCGTAATCCGGGTCGCCCTGGTCGTGACGCAGCAGCAGGAGGTCGCAATGCCCCGCGATGGCGGTCAGCAGGTTGTTGAAATCATGCGCCACGCCGCCGGCCAGTTGCCCGATGGCCTGCATCTTCTGGCTTTGCACGAACTGCTCTTCCAGTGTCTTCAGCTTGGTCGCGTCGTTCAGCACCGCGATCAGCACCGTCTCCCCGGCCTCCATCACGCGGTTGAGCGTGACCTGCACGAAGGTCTCGCGGTCGTCGCGCCTGACCCGCAGAAATTCCGAATGCACCCCGCCCCGGCCGGCGGCCGCGTCATCGAGCCAGTCCGGGATCGACCGGCCGAGCCCCTCCATCAGATCCGACAGCGTCTTGCCGCAGCACGTCTCGGCGCCCAGAAGGTCCCGCGCCGGGCGGTTCGAGATCTGCACTTCGCCGCTGCGCGCCAGTTTCAGCAGCGGCACCGGCAATTCGTCGAAGAAGGCCCATCCGTCCGGCTGCCGCTCGGTCGGCGCCACGCCCGGCAGCAGGAACACCTCGCGCCGGCCGGCCACGCCCTCCAGCTCGACGACGAGGCAGGCCATCAGCCCCTGCGCGGTGGTGATGTCGTTGATCTGGCCCGAGCGCAGGGGCATCTTGGGAAAGATGCGGTCGAGCGTGCGCGCCCGTTCGCCCACCAGCTCGCGCGCCGCGGTATTCATGAACAGGACCGCCCCGCCCCGGCCCACCGTCAGCATCGGCAACGGCACCGGATCGGCCTCGCGCGAGGGGCGGTCGGCGGATTTCTCGATCCGCCAGATATAGCGGTCCGCCGCCGCGCGGTGCACGCTCAGCCGCAGATGTCCCGCCCGCGTGACCACATCCTCATGCGCCGAGCCGCGCAGGTCGGCCCGGCTTTCCAGGCGGTAGAGGATCGGGCCGGGGTTGGCGACGGTGTGCTTCAGCGCCCCGGCCAGCGTGCTGGCCTCGTCGGCCGAAAACGCGGTCTGCGCCGCGCGGTTGGCGTATTGGATGTCGCCCTCGCGCCCGGTCAGGATGGCCGGGGTCGCGTCCTCCCCCATGAAATCCGCCGCGGCCTCCACCAGGCCCTTGCGAAACCGTGTTTCCGCCGCGTGCACGATGGCGATCCAGAGCGCCGACATCAGCAGGATCGCGCCGAGAAAGAGGCACGCGACCTGCAGCCGCGGATCAGGCATCACGAACGCGCCCGCGCCAAACCCCAGCCCCGTCGCCAGAAGGGTCCTGGAGCGCGGCCTGATCCGGGAGGCGGCATCACGCAAGGGCAGTACGGTTCCGGTAATCGAGGCCAACCGGCAAGTCTCCAGCAAACTATCTCCTGACGCCTGTCTTAGGCGGCAGGATTTAACGTTAGATTAACGCTGAAACAGCGAACACGTCTAGGTTGCGATTGCCAGGGTCGGCTCTGCTATTGCGGCTTGCGCAGGACCGACAGGAAAAACCCGTCTCCCACCTCCGACACGGGCCAGTGGCGGGTGATCTCCTGCACCCACCCCGAAGACTCGGCCAGAAAGGCGGCCACCTGGCCCGCGTTCTCCTCGTCCAGCACCGAACAGGTGGTGTAGGCCAGCATCCCGCCCGGCCGCACCAGCGCCTGCGCCTCCTGCAGGATGCTCCGCTGGGTCCGGCACAAGTCGGCCAGGCGTTCGGGCGTCAGGGTCCACTTCGCCTCGGGCGCGCGCCGCCATGTGCCGCTGCCCGAACAGGGCACGTCGCACAGCACGAGGTCGAAGGGCGCCGCCCCCCTCACCGCGCCCGCATCGAGCAGGGTCACCGTCACACCGGCGCGCGCGGCGCGCGGCGGCAGGTCGCGCATCCGTCGCGGCGCGGCGTCATGGGCAAACCACGCGCCTTCGATCCGGGCCGCCAGCGCCAGCACCTTGCCGCCGCCGCCGGCGCAGTAATCCAGCCCCCGTGCGCCCGGGGGCACATCCAGCGCGGCCATGGCCGCCTGGCTGCTGGTGTCCTGCACTTCCACAAGCCCGTCGAGATAGGCCCGCGACTGCGTCACCCGCCGCGCCCCCTCGGTCACCAGGACAGCGCCCTCGACATCCGACACCGGACGCAGCCCGATGCCGTCTTGTTCCAGCATATCAATGACATAGGCGTCGGTCTTCAGGCCCGGATTGAGCCGCAGGCAGACCGGCGCGCGATGCCGCAGCGCCTCCGCTGCCTGCGCCGCCTCCCCGCCGAGGCTCGTCTCGAACCGCTTCCACAGCCAGTCCGGCAGATCGCGCGCCTCCTGCGGCGTCGGCGTTTGGCCCGCGTCGCGCTCGGCGGGGTCGAGCGGCGCGGGGGCATGTCCCTCTCCGGAAAAGACCGCATCGCTGTCCTCACCCGCCGCGCGCAGCAGGCCCAGCATCAGCGCCCGCCCGCTCTCGCCGCCGCCCAGGGCCGCGCAGGACCGCCTGCGGCGCAGCACCGAGAAGACGTGATCGCGCACCGCCGCGCGGTCTTTCGATCCGGCATAGCGCGCGCCGCGCGCCCAGCGGGTCAGCGCCTGCTCGGCGGCCATCCCGCCGACCACGGCATCGAGCACCTCGATCGCGGCCTGGACCCGGGCCGCCGGGGTCATGTCATCCCCCGGGCCCTGTCGCGCGGCCCAATGAGGACCGCCGCATCAGCCAATGCGAGACTTGGGGCTGTCGCGGGTGATCTGCACGTCGTGCACGTCCGTATCATTCCACTGATCTGCCCTTGTTTTGCTAACCGATCTTCACTCCGCCGCATCGGCGAACATCGGTCGATCATGCTCATTTCGCAGGTCTACACGCGTCAAAGGCCGGAGGGAAGTCCGCCAGATCCGGTGCGGCGGACCGCCTCCGGCGCTGCGATGACGGAAAAGGAGCCGTCGGATTCCAGGATGACGGCAGCAACCGTCTCTGGGTCGCGCTGCCCTTCCGTGCGCACAACCGTCTCGAGTTCCGCTTCGGTGACCAGGGCGCGCTTCACCGTGCGCGGCAGGATCTCGCCGTCGCGCAGCAGCAAGGTCGGCTCCGAACGGACGATGCGCGAACGAGGTCGAACGCACGGACAGGGCCGTCACGCCGTATTGCAATGCGATCAGCAACAGCAGCGCCGTCACGCCCTCGGCCATTGCGACGTTCTTGCTGAGAAGGATGGTGGCGAGGGTCGACCCGAGAGCCACGGTAACCACCAGGTCGAACGCGTTGAGTTTCGCGAGGGTCCGTCTGCCGGACGTCCGCAACGCGACGACCAGCGCGGCATAGGCAAGAGTGCCGACGATCGCGGTGCGCAGGATCCCGCGCCACCCCTGAAACAACATTTCCAACCAATCCATGACGTTCTCCATCGGTGACGCGTTTGTGCTGTCTACCTGCCCCCCCGTTCCTCGCCGGGACAGTTTTCCTTTTGGACGCAGACCCGGAAGGGGCTGGAACATTGGAACATCGCGGCCGTTGACTCCCCAGCCCCAACGCGGAGAAGCCTGATGAACCATCCGGAGCCCCCCTTTCCCGAGCAGCCCCAGGGCACGCCCGGCCATACCGATCAGATGGAGCCGCGCCCCGATCACGGCGAAGACAGCTACACAGGGTCCGGCAAGCTTGAAGGCATGGCCGCCCTCGTGACCGGCGGCGACAGCGGCATCGGCCGCGCGGTGGCGCTGGCCTACGCACGCGAAGGCGCCGACGTGATGATCTCCTACCTGGAAGAGCACTGCGAGGCGGATACGACACGCGCCCTGGTGGAAGACGCCGGGCGGCGGGCCTATATCATGCCCGGCGACATCCAGAGCGGCGATCACTGCCGGGCGCTGGTGCGTGACACGCACGAGGCCTTCGGTCGGCTCGACATCCTGGTGAACAACGCCGCCCACCAGATGCATTTCGACACGCTGGAGGACATCCCGGACGAGGAGTGGGAGATGACCTTCCGCACCAACATCCATTCGATGTTCTACCTCTGCAAGGCGGCCGTCCCGGTGATGGAAAAGGGCGGCGCGATCATCAATACCGCCTCGATCAACTCCGACAAGCCCAACCCCGGCCTGCTGGCCTATGCCGCGACCAAGGGGGCGATCCAGAACTTCACCGTGGGGCTGGCGCAGATGCTGGCCCCGCGCGGCATCCGCGCAAACTGCGTGGCGCCCGGCCCGGTCTGGACGCCGCTGATCCCGGCGACGCTGCCGAAGGAGTCGGTGGCCCATTTCGGCGAGGACAAGCCGATCAGCCGCCCCGCGCAGCCCGCCGAACTCGCCACCGCCTACGTCATGCTGGCCGACCCGCTTTCAAGCTACACCAACGGTGCCACGGTGGAGGTCACCGGCGGCATTCCCATGATCTGACCGATGGCTGTCGTGGCCCCGGCGGGTCAGGCCAGGTGGGGCTGACCGTTGCCGGCGGTCACACCGCCATCGACCGGCAATGCGACGTCGGTGACGAATGGCAATCAGCAGAGGAAACCATCATCGCACGACCCAATGACGACCTGACCGGAAAATCAGCCCGTCGCACCCCGACGCGGTGGCCCCACGGCCGCCGCCCTGACAACACCAAGGAGGTTCCCATGACCAATCCATCCCAACACGTGCACCCTGCCCGGCTACTTCTGCTCGCCTCGGCCATGTCGCTCGGCCTCGCCAACGTGGCACAGGCCCAAGCGCAGGACGCCGATGCGCAAACGAGTTTCATCAACGCCGAAGGCACGGAGATCGGGACGGCCACCCTCACCGGCACCCCTGCGGGCGTGCTGATCGAGCTCGACCTGGCCGAGCTGCCGCCGGAAACCTGGCATGGCTTCCACATCCACGAGACCGGGGAATGCGATGCCGAGGGCGGTTTCAAGTCCGCAGGCGGGCATCTCGCGAGTTCGGGCAACGATCACGGCTTCTTCACGGATGGCGGCCCTCATGTTGGTGACATGCCCAACCAGCATGTGTCCAGCGATGGCACGCTGAAGGCCCAGGTACTCAATCATCAGGCGGTACTGGGCGGCGAAGAGGACAATCTGTCAGGCCGTGCGCTGATGCTGCACAGCGGTCCCGACGACTACGAAAGTCAGCCATCGGGCGATGCCGGCGAGCGCATCGCCTGCGCCGT
This sequence comes from Roseovarius atlanticus, assembly GCF_019802205.1. Taxonomy (GTDB): domain Bacteria; phylum Pseudomonadota; class Alphaproteobacteria; order Rhodobacterales; family Rhodobacteraceae; genus Roseovarius; species Roseovarius atlanticus_A. Next base: position 1,268,961 of record NZ_JAHVHQ010000003.1, on the reverse strand, counting down.
CATCGAGTGACCCTCCGGCCACCCCGGCGCCGGTCCTTCAAGGCGCGGGGTGGCCGCAATCGGGGCGATTGCACCACGCTTTCGGCTCGGAATTCGCCGCGACATCCTGACGAAGATCTGCCTGCCTTAGCAGGACCAGAAGCCGCCATACGAAACGGTCGGCCCCCGGGTTATCGAGAACGTCAGCCGCGTATCGAAACGGGGTGCATCCACCGGGTCGATGGTGATGTCCAGACCCTCGGTCGTGAAGACCGTGCCGTCCTCGTTGCCCTTCAACGAAAGGATGACGCCGTTCAAACTGACGGTCGCTGCATTTCCGTCGGCCGTCACAAGCATGACGGGATCTTCGGTGCGGGTGCGACGGAAACGACAGGTCTCGCCCATAGGCCCGGCATCTGCCGGCAATGGGGCGAGATCGAGTTCCGACAGCAGCGTGTTGTTCAGCGCGTCGTCCAGCGTGCCGTTCCGGGGGGCGGGATCTTCAAAGACCTCCTGCTTAACTTCGCCCGCATCCAGATCGGCGACAAGGGCCCGCATCTCGGATATCTCCTTCTTCTGGGCCTCGGCGATGCTGGCCGCCAGCTTTTCCACCCGGGCATCTTCGATCCCGGCCCGTTCCGATGTCATGATGGCGATGGAATGGTGCGGTATCATTGCCCGCATGTAGCTTTCTCCGTCAACCGTGGCCTGGCTGCGCACCAGCCACAGCGACAGGCCGAAGACGACAACGCTGCCTGCAAAAATGCTGATGTTGACGGTGCGGCTGGGATACATGGACGCCATGAAAGCCAGCATGACGAACGCCATGGTCGCCCCCATCAGGATGGCCATCCAGAGCCGGGTTTCGCTGAAGAAAACATGCTCGAATGCGTAGGTATTCAGATACATCAGCACGAACATGACGAGTGTCGAGGTCAGAATCATCAGGGCGAAGCGGATGTAGGTCATGCGGCTCTCCATTCTTGGCATATCGGGCTCGACGCAGGCCCCGGGGGGTGTCAGCACGGGCACCGAGCGGTCGACACGTGACCGCTCGACGTTCGATCGGGACCGGCATCAACTCAAGGCGTGCATGACGCGGCTCCTCGGAGCGGTCAGGATCGCACGGCCCGCATGTACTTACCGCTCGAGGGCTTTCAGTCGCGAGACCAGTCTTCCAGCGCTTCCACGACCTCGGTTCCGATGCCGCGCGCCTTGGCCGACCGCAGCGGACACGGGCGTTTCAGACGGGCCGCCATATCGCCCACATGGAAGCCGTCGGGACGGCTCAGGTCCTGCAACTCGGCCCAGGTCACAGGCACCGCGACCGCGGCACCGGGACGGGCGCGGAGGGAATAGGGGGCGATGGCGGTGGCGCCGCGCTCGTTGCGCAGCCAGTCGATGAAAACGCACCCCTTGCGTTTGGCCTTGGACATGGTGGCGGTGTATCGCTTCGGATGGCGCTCCGCGAGGACGGTGGCAAAGGTCTTGGCGAAGGTCTTCACCGTCTCCCACTCGCTGATACGGCGCAGCGGCACGATCACGTGCACCCCCTTGCCGCCCGTGACCATGGGCGCGCTGTCCAGCCCGCAGGCGCTCAGGCCCTCGCGGACCTCTTCAGCCGCCGCCTTCACGTTGGCAAAGCCGAGGCCCTCGTCGGGATCGAGATCGAACACGATTCGGTCGGGCCGTTCGATCCGGTCGCGGCGCGCGCCCCAGATGTGGAATTCCAGCGTGCCCATCTGCGCCGCGCCAAGGAGGCCCTCGGGGCCGGAGACATACATGTAATCGGCCCTGTCGCCGGCCTTTTCCTCGATGGGAATGGATTTGACGCCCTCGGGAAAGCCCTTGCCGGCGTGTTTCTGGAAGAAGCAATCGCCCGCGATCCCATCTGGGCAGCGCAACAGCGCCAGGGGGCGGTCGGCGGCATCGTCGAGCATCCGGTCGGCCACCCGGGCGTAATGTTCCGCAACCTCGCCCTTGGTCAGACCCGCATCGGGATAGACCCGACGCGAGGTGCTGGAGACGCGGACGCCGCCGATGGTTTTCTCGTCGTCGCCGCTGTCGTTCTTCGCTTCGGCGCTGGCACTCACGTCCCGGGCCTCCTTGTCTTCGCGCAGGCCCTTGTAGACGCCGTGGCGTATCCGGCCTTCGCTGGTGAACTCGGCATAATCCGCCTCGACGACCAGCCTTGGCGTGACCCAGCGGGCGCCCGCTGCCTCGTCGGGCAGGTCTTCGTCAAACGGGGGGGTCTTGCGGCCAAGGGGCTTCAGGGCAGCCATCAGGTCCGCCATGTCGTCGCCGTCGAACCCCGTGCCGACGCGACCCCGGTAGATCAGCGTGCCCGCCTCAAAGCTCCCCAGGATCAGCGAGGAAAACGGCCTGCCCTTCTTGTCCGAGGGCGACCATCCGGCGACCACGAACTCGGCCCGTCGGATGCACTTGGACTTGATCCAGCTCTTGCTGCGACCGGCGCGATAGGGGGCGTCGATGCGCTTGGAGATGAGGCCCTCGCCGCCGGCCTCGCAAATGGCGGCAAGCGCGGCGGCGCCATCGCCCTCGATCACCGGGCTGAGCCGGAGCGGCCCGCGGGGCGGCTGCCCGTCCATGAGCCCTTCCAGCGCCGCGCGCCGTTGCGACAGCGGCTTGCCGGTCAGATCCCCGCCATCGAGGGCAAGGATGTCGAAGAGGTAGCAGGTGAGCGGGTCGCCCGCCTTCAGTGCTTTCTGGAGCGTCGAGAAGTCCCCTCCCCCGGCCCCGGCGATCACTTCCCCGTCGATCAGGGCCGAGCCACAGGCCAGCGCCGCCGCCGGTTCGCAGAGCGCCCCGAAACGGTCCGACCAGTCCTTGCCGTTGCGCGAATAAAGCCGCACCCCGCCCTTGCCCACGGCGATCACGCAACGATAGCCATCGAACTTGGCCTCGTGCTGCCAGCCCTCGCCGTCGGGCGGGGCGTCGCGCAGGGTGGCAAGCTGAACCTTGCGGAAGCGGGGCAGCGGCTTGGCGTGTTTCACGGGCGTGGCGGCTTGTTTGCCCCCGGCAATGGCGCGCATCGCCCTTCCCGTGGTCACCGAGGTGCGGTGCTTGTTGGTCAGCGCATCGGCGGTGCGCCCGGCAAAATCATCGCGTTCCTTGATCAGCAGCCAGTTCTCGCGTTTCTCGCCCTTTTTCCCGCGCATCCGCACCAGCGCCCAGCCGCCTTTCATCCGCGCGCCGTGCAGCCTGAAATGCAGCTTGCCTTCCTTCAGACCCTCCTCGGGATCGTGCAGCGGCTCCCACCAGCCGTTGTCCCACAGCATGACGGTGCCGCCGCCGTATTCCTCTTTTGGGATGGTGCCCTCGAAACCGCCATAGGACACCGGGTGGTCCTCGGTGCGCACCGCAAGGCGCTTCTGCGACGGATCGGTCGAAGGGCCCTTGGTGACGGCCCAGGACAGCAGCACACCGCCCAGTTCGAGGCGAAAGTCGTAATGCAGGCGGCTGGCGTCGTGTTTCTGGACAACGAAGGACAGGCGCTCGCCGCCGGCGTCGACAAGCTCGGCGCAGGGTTCCGGCGTGACGTCGAAATCCCGCTTCTCGCGATATGCGTCCAGGGACCTCACGAGGCCTTCTTGCGGCGGGTGGACTTGCCGCCCTTGCTCTGCTTCAGGCTCTTCTTCAGCGCATCCATCAGGTCGACCACGTTTTCCGCCTCGGCGCCGCCACCGTCATCGGCGGCCTTGGCGCGGGGCGTCTTCTTCGATTTCATCTTGGCGGCGATCAGGTCCTTCAGGGCCGCCGCGTAGTGATCCTCGAAAGCCGAAGCATCGAAGGGCGCGGTCTTCTTGTCGATCAGCTGGGTGGCGACCTCGAGCAGTTCCTCGTCCGAGGCGTCGTCCTCGATCCCGGAAAACAGCGGGTCGGCGTCGCGGATGTCCGCCTCGTAATGCAGCGTCTCCATCAACAGCCCGTCGCCGCAGGGGCGGATCGCGCACAGGTATTCCTTGCCGCGCATGGTCAGCTGACCGAGACCCGCCTTCTTCGTCTGTCGCAGGGCATCGCGGACCACGCGATAGGCATCTTCCGCAAGCTCGTCGGAGGGCACGACGTAATAGGGCCGGTCGAACCAGATGGGCGCGATTTCCGAAGTCTCGACGAACTGGACGAGTTCCAGCGTCTTCTTCGTCTCCAGCTTGATCGCGTCGATCTCGTCCTTGTCGAGCAGGATATAGTCCCCGTCGTCGGTCTCGTAGCCCTTCATGATGTCATCATTCTCGACGGGGCCGACCCCCTGAACCGTCTTCTGGTAGCGCACCGGCTTGCCCGAGGGTTCGTGGATCTGGCGGAACGACACGCGCGACGAGGAATTGCGGGCGGAATGGATTTCCACCGGAATGGACACCAGCGACAGGCGAAGCTGTCCTGTCCAGAGAGCGCGTGATGCCATGATCCTTGCCTTTCCTGCCGTGCGGGGTGCAACGTCGGGGGGTCAACGCCCGAACCGGCGCAGGAGTTCAACGCGGGCCTTTCCGGGGCGCGGCGCGGGCGGCCCCCGCGGAAACATCCGGTGGGATTGCGGGTTTGGGTTCGACAGGAAGGACGTCGTGCGGCAGGCCCACCTTGCCGCCACGCGCAACGAAGCGACGGACAGGCCCGGGGGGTCTGATCAAGGAACCTACTGCGGACAACCGCCGCCGCCTGTGGAGCTTTGGGCAAGCTGGAACCTCGATCCGGCGGTTCTCGCCGCGCTCTTGGGGCTGATGGCGCTGCTGCGGCGCGCGCGAGCCTGCCGGGCTGGCGGATGTTCGTCGCGTTCGTTTCGCCCTTGTGTGCGCTTTCCTCTGCCCTGTTTTCGGCGCGGGTGCTGCATCACGTTCTTCTGGTGGCGGTGGCGGCGCCGCTTCTGGCGGTGGCCTGGCGCGGGCGCGGCAGGCCCGGCCTGGCCCTGCCCTTTTCGGTTTCGACGGCGGTCCTGTGGCTATGGCACGTCCCGGCAAGCTATGACCTGGCGTTGTCCAACGTGGCCGTCCACTGGCTGATGCAACTGACGCTCCTGGGCAGCGCCGTCTGGTTCTGGCGGGGCCTCTTCGCCACCCAGGATGCGCCGGTCGACCGGCTGGTCTTCGTGGTGGCGGGGTTTGCGCAGATGGGCATGCTTGGCGCGATCCTGACATTCGCCCCCGCGCCGCTTTACGCGGCGCATGCCGTGGCACCGTTCCTCTGGGGCCTCACGCCGCTTCAGGACCAGCAGCTGGGCGGGCTGATCATGTGGGTGCCGGCCGGCGTTCCCTATGCGGCGGCCGCCATCGTCGTGGCCCGGCGCTCCTGGTCGCACCTGTCCTCGGGTCCGGCATGACACCCGACTGGATTCTCTCGACTGTGCCGCTGCGCAAGCTGCTGCATGTCGCCGGGCTGACGCTGTGGTGCAGCGGACTGCTGGTACTGCCGCTCATGCTGGCCCGCCATGACCCTGCCGTCGTCGCCGACGATTATCGCATCATCCGGCGCGCCACCCATATGACCTACACCATGATCGTCACCCCCGCCGCCGTGCTGACGGTCATCGCGGGAACCTGGCTGATCTTCCTGCGCGAGGTCTTCGTGCCGTGGCTTTATGCCAAGCTCGCTTTCGTCGCGCTCCTTGTCGCCGTCCACGCCTGGATCGGCCACGTTCTGGTGAAGGTCGCCGAGAAGCCGGGCCGACACAGGCCGCCGCACCGCCTGCTGCCCGTCGCGGCCGCACTGGTGCCCTGCCTGTTCATACTCACCCTTGTTCTGGCGAAACCGACGCTGGACTGGATCAGCTTTCCCGAATGGATGACCGAACCCCGGGGCGGTCAGTTGCCCTTGGACGTCCCCAGCCGGTAATCGAAGGCGAGCTTGCCCCCATGCCATCCCGTGAAGCCCACCACGCAGACGCAAAGTGCCGACATCAGGATGCCGTAGGGCAGCACCGCCTCCTGATATCCGTAGAGTCGCTGACCCCAGTTGGCCCCCAGAAGGGCCAGCAAGGTGACCGCGATGATGAAATGCGTCCAGGCCGGGGCCCGCGCACGGATACCCGGCACGAACAGCAGCTCGGCCGTGCCGGAAAGCCCCGCGACCATCCCGAACAGAAAGCCGGTGCCCGCGGCCCACAAGGCCGCGCGCGCCCAGAACGCGTCGCCGGTCCACCAATAGAGCGCATCCGCCCCCAGGGTGCAGAAGGTCAGAGCGACCGGGAACGCCACGCTCATCGCGTGGATCGGATGGCCCAGGATCGCGATCTGCGATTCCGTTTCGCCATAGCCGGGGCGTTCGCTGACCGGGTCGATCAGTTCCTCGTCTTCCTCGTTCACCATCGGTTCCGTCGCCATGCCGCCCCACTGTGTCGTACTGTCATTGCGACCGCAACGCTTGTGACGCTTGCCGGTTGCGAAGGGGCGCTGTCCGTCGTCGATCCGGCCGGTCCGGCCGCCCGCGAAATCGCGACCCTGTGGTGGGTGCTGCTGGCCGGGGCGACGCTGATCTTCGCCTTGGTGATGGTGCTGACGGCCCTGCCCTTTCTCCGCCGCGGTGGACCGGGCAGCGAAAGGCACGGCATTCGCACCTGGGTGATCGGCCTTGGCCTGGCCTTTCCGATGACCGTGCTTGCCGCGCTGCTGGCCTACGGCCTGGTGATCGGTGAACGCTTGCTGCCCCGCGCCAGCGACGAGGTCGTCGAGGTCGCCGCGACCGTCAGCCGCGACGGCTGGGTGTTCGCCTATCCCGACGCAGCCGACCGGACGACCAGCGCGGTGCTGCACATTCCCGCCGGGCGGCCGCTCGACGTGGCGATCACGACCAAAGACGTGATCCATTCGTTCTGGGTGCCCCGGCTTGCCGGCAAGCTCGATGCGATCCCCGGCCATGTGAACATCCTGCGGATCGAGGCCGACGCGCCGGGCACCTACCGGGGCCTCAGCGCCGAATTCAGCGGCCCCGGCTACGGCGACCTGACCTTCACCGTCACCGCGCATGACGCGGCTGCCTGGACGGCTTTCCTTGCAGGTGAACCTTAATGAACGCACTCCGACGCCATCGCGCCCTCTCTCGCATCTGGGCGTCCGAGCCGGGCTTTCGCGGCTGGTTCTCGACCGTGAACCATACCGACCTGGGGCGGATGTTCCTTGTCACCGCCTTCTTCTTCTTCGTCGTCGGCGGGCTTCTGGCGATGCTGATCCGCGCCCAGCTGGCCACGCCGCATTCGGCCTTCGCGGGGCCCGAGATCTACAACCAGATCTTCATTATGCACGGGACCATCATGATGTTCCTCTTCGCCATCCCCACCTTCGAGGGGCTGGCGGTCTATCTGCTGCCCAAGATGCTGGGCACCCGCGACCTGGCCTTCCCGCGGCTCACGGCCTATGGCTACTGGTGCTACGTCTTCGGCGGAACGATGCTTCTGGTGTCGATGCTCCTGGGGATCGCCCCCGACGGCGGCTGGTTCATGTATCCCCCGCTCAGCGGCGCGCTCCATTCGCCGGGGATCAACACCGATTTCTGGCTGATCGGCATCACCTTCGTCGAGATATCGGCCATCGGGGCGGCGGTCGAGATCACCGTCTCGATCCTGAAATACCGCGCGCCGGGCATGTCCCTGGACAGGATGCCGATCTTCGCCTGGTATGCGCTGGTGACCGCGCTGATGATCCTGACGGGGTTTCCGCCGCTGATCCTCGGCTCGGTGCTGCTGGAAGTCGAGCGCGCCTTCGGCCTGCCGTTCTTCCAGGCCGAACTGGGCGGTGACAGCTTGCTCTGGCAGCACCAGTTCTGGCTGTTCGGCCACCCCGAGGTCTACATCATCTTCCTGCCCGCCGCGGGCGTGATCTCGACCGTGCTGCCGGTGATGTGCCGCACCACGCTGCTGGGCTACGGCTGGATCGTCGCGGCGGCGGTGGCGCTGGCCTTCCTGTCCTTCGGGCTGTGGGTCCACCACATGTTCACCACCGGCATCCCGCACATGGGACTGGCCTTCTTCTCGGCCGCCTCGACGCTGGTGGCGGCGCCCACGTCGGTGCAGATCTTCGCGTGGATCGGCACGATGTGGCGGGGCCGGCCCGAACTGCACATGCCGATGCTGCACATCCTGGGCTTCTTCGTGACCTTCGTGATCGGCGTGCTGACCGGCGTCATGGTCGCCGTGGTGCCCTTCGACTGGCAGGTGCGTGACACCGCCTTCGTCACCGCGCACCTGCATTATGTCCTGTTCGGCGGCTTCGTCTTTCCGGTGCTGGCCGGGATCTACTACTGGCTGCCGCATGTCACCGGGCGAAAGCGGTTCTTCCGACTGGGGGAATTCGCCTTCGCACTGGTTTTCGCCGGATTCCACGTGACCTTCCTCGCAATGCACTGGGTCGGCCTCCTGGGCCAGCGCCGACGCATCCCGACCTATGCGCCCGAGGATGGCTGGACCGCGATCAACCTGGTGTCCTCCATCGACAGTTTCGTGCTGGCGATCGGTCTGGCGATGGTCCTGTTGGATATCATCCTCAATTCCATCACGGCCGTGCGGGGCCGGCGCGATCCCTGGACGGCGGGCACGCTGGAATGGGCCATGATGGTCCCGCCTCCGCCCTACAACTTCGCCAGCCTGCCGCAGGTCACCGACCGCGCGCCGCTGGCCCGGGACCCGGACCTCGCCCTGCGGCTGGCCCGCGGCGAAGGCTACCTGGACAGCCCCCGGCAGGGCTGCCGCGAGACGCTGACCGTCGAGGTCGCCTCGGGCCGACCGGATTTCCACGTGATCTACCCGTCGAACACCCGCCTGCCGATCGTGATGTCGGCCGTCGCCGGCCTGTTCTTCCTGTCGCTCCTGCTCAAGCTCTACTGGCTGACCCCCCTGGCCCTCGCCGGTGTGGCAGCGCTGGCCTGCCGCTGGGTCTGGGCTCTGGGCCGTCGCGACGATCTGCCCGCGCAGGACATCGGCCACGGGTTGGAATTGCCCCCCGCCGCCGCGACCGACCGCGGGCCGGGCTGGTGGGGGTCGGTATTCCTGCTGACGGCGAACGCCACCTTCTTCGGGTCGCTCCTGTTCGGGTTCGCCTTTCTCTGGACCGTCGCCCCGGGCTGGCCGCCGCCTGAATGGTTCACCCCCTCGGGACTGGAGGTAGGCATCGGCCTGGCGGGCGCGGCCACCGGACCCTTGGCCATGCGGGTGGCGATCCGGGGGGTGCGCCGCGACGCCAACGTGCTGGCCGCGCTTGGCCTGTCCTTCGCCGCCGCCTGCGCCATCGGGATCGCCTGCGCGGCGATGATGCTGCGCGCGCCGGACCCGGACGGGCACGCCTACGGCGCGACGCTGACGGTGCTGGGCGCCTACGGTCTGGTCCACGCGGGTCTTGCCGCGCTGATGATCGCCGTCCTGACCGCCAAGGTCCGGGCCGGGCTGATCTCGGCCCGGCGCCAGGCGGATTTTCCGGTGGTTGGCCTCTGGGTCGACTACCTGGCCGGCATCGCAACACTGATCCTTCTGGCCGCGCAGCTGCCCGGGTTCCTGCCATGACGGATGTCCTGCGTATACTGATCTCGCCCTGGCCTGGCTCGCCGCGTTCAGCGCGGTCTACGGGCTGCACGGATCGATCTGCGGCCACGGCCTGACGGGGACGGTGTTCGGCGTGGCGCTGCCCGGCCTGCTGCTGGGCGCAGGCTTTGCCCTGGCGATCCTGGCGCAACTGGCGCTTCTGGCGGCGCATTACGCCTGGCCGCACCCGTCATCCGACCTGGTCCGCTTCGTCAGCCGCGCCGGGGGCTGGACGGGTCTGGTCGCCACGATCTGGACGCTTCTGCCGGTCGTGACCATCACGACATGCAGTTGAGGTGCAGCTTTGACTTTGTCGGATCGCGTCACACCCTCAGGAAGCGAAGGCCGGGACCGGCAGAGAAAGTGCAGGCAGGTGCAGGGATGACGACCCCAGGGCGGCGGGCATATGGAAGATGGGGCCTATTCGGCCGCCTCGCCGGCTTCGCCGGCATTGCCCTCCTGTCCGGATGCATCGAGGCGGGGGTCCTCCACCCCGCCGGAGAGGTGACAGCGCGACAACGCGACCACCTGATGACGATCATTCTCTGGATGCTCCCGGTCATCGTGCCGGTGTTCCTGGCCTTGCCGCTCATTGCCTGGCGCTACCGAATTGGCGGGCGGGGCCGCTACTCGTCCAGATGGTCGTTCTCGTGGCCGATGGAGGTTCTGCTCTGGGGCCTGCCCGTCGTCGTGGTGTGCGTGTTGGGGTGGAATCTCTGGCGCCAGACGGTCTCGATGGACCCTTACCGCGCCGTCGGGTCGGGCGAGGTGCTTCGGATCGACGCCATCGCCTATGACTGGAAATGGCTGTTCGTTTACCGCGACGCCGGTGTCGCGTCTGCCGATCGGCTGGTGCTGCCCGTGGGGCGGCCTGTCGAGCTGCGGCTGACCAGCGGGACGGCGCTGCAGGCCTTTTCGGTGCCCCGGCTGGGTGGGCAGATCTACGCGATGCCGGGCATGGCGTCGCGGTTCAACCTGCGGGCCGATGCCGAGGGACAGTTCGCGGGGTTGAACACGCAATACAACGGGGCGCAGTTCGCGCGTCAGCATTTCGTGGCCGAAGCGGTGGCGCCCGCCGCCTTCGACGCTTGGCTCGCCACCGCCCAGGCAGCGCCGCCGCTCGATGCGGGAACGCTCGCCAGGCTGGCCGAACCCGGCGTGCTGGATGCGCCCATGGCCTTCGGCCGCGTCGAGGGCGATCCGTTCGGCGAGACCGTGAAACGGCTGAAGGCGGGTAAGGCGCCGGCTGACGATGGCTGAGCCTGCGCACCCCCTTCTCGGCCTGCTCGACTGGGGCGTCATCGTCTTCGTCGATGCCTGGCGCCAAGGCACATCCAGCGCGGCTGTCGCCGCCACGGCAGGCGGCGTTGCCGTGGCCGGGTTCCTGGCCATGCTCGTGCTGCTGACCGTCAAGGGCTGGTGGCGGCCGCTCTGGCGCGACTGGCTGACAAGCCTCGATCACAAGAAGATCGGCATCATGTACATCGTGCTGGCGCTGGTGATGTTTGCCCGTGCCCTGGCCGAGGCGGTGGTGATGCGCAGCCAGCAGGCGGTGGCGGTGGGCGATCCGGGGTTTCTCTCCGGCGAGCATTTCGGGCAGCTCTTCTCGACCCACGGCTCGATCATGATCTTCTTCATGGCGATGCCCTTCCTGACGGGGCTCATAAACTACGTCATGCCGATCCAGATCGGCGCGCGGGACATGAGCTTTCCGTTCATGAACGCCGTCAGCCTGATGCTGACCGCAGCCGGGGCCGCGCTGGTCATGACCTCGCTGGTGATCGGAAGGTTCTCCACCGGCGGCTGGAGCGGCTACCCGCCCTTCACCGGCATCGACCTCAGCCCGGGTCCCGGCGTCGATTACTGGATCTGGGCGATCACCCTTGCCTCGGTCGGCTCCACGCTGACCGGCATCAACTTTGCCGTGACCCTCTACAAGGAGCGCGCGCCGGGGATGCACCTTATGCGGATGCCGCTGTTCTGCTGGACGGCGCTCTGCACCTCGATCCTGATGGTCTTCTCGATGACGCCGCTGACGCTGGCCACGCTGATGCTCTGGCTCGACCGGCACTTCGGCTTTCACTTCTTCACCGTGGACGCGGGCGGCAACCTGATGAACTACGCCAACCTGTTCTGGCTGTTCGGTCACCCCGAGGTCTACATCCTGATCCTGCCCGCCTTCGGGGTCTGGTCCGAGGTGATCACGACCTTCTCGGGCAAGGCACTCTACGGCTACCGCTCCATGGTCTACGCGACCATGTGCATCGCGGTGCTGTCCTTCACCGTCTGGCTGCACCACTTCTTCACCATGGGGCAGAGCGCGCAGCTCAACGCGGTCTTCGGCATCGCCACCATGGCGATCGGCATCCCCACCGGGGTCAAGGTCTATGACTGGCTGCTGACCATGTGGCGCGGGCGCATCCGCTTCACGGCGCCGATGCTGTTCGCCACCGGCTTCCTGGCGTCCTTCGTGATCGGCGGGGTGACCGGCGTGATCCTGGCCAATCCGACGGTGGATTTCGCCGTGCACAATTCCCTGTTCCTGGTAGCGCATTTCCACAACATGCTCATCCCGGGCCTGCTGTTCGGAATGATCGCGGGGCTGCAGTTCTGGTTCCCCCTCGCCTTCGGGTTCCGGCTGGAGGAACGCTGGGGCATCTTCGCCTTCGCGCTATTCTTCGCCGGCTTCCACCTCGCCTTCATGCCGCTTTACGCAATGGGGCTGATGGGGGCCCCGCGGCGCAGTTCGATGTGGCAGGAGACCGCCTTTTCGCCCTGGCTCGCCGTGGCACTCCTCGGCGCCCTGATGATCGCCGGAGGCTTCATCGCGCTCATCGTCCAGATCGCGCGCAGCGTCCGCCGCCGGTCGGCGCTGGCGGTGCCCGCGGGCGATCCATGGGACGGGCGCAGCCTGGAATGGGCCCTGCCCGCCCCCACGCCGGAATGGAATTTTCCGGTGCAGCCCGAAATCTCCTGCCGCGACGCCTTTCTCGAAGCCAAGCGCGTTGGTGACGCCCACCAGATGCCCGACAGGTTCGAGGATATCGACATGCCGCGCCCCACCGCCATTCCCGCAGCGATCGGCGCTGCGCTCTTCCTGTCCGGCTTCGCCATCGTCTGGCAGATCTGGTGGCTCGCCGGCGCCGGCGCGCTGACGGCACTTGCCGCCTGGATCGCGCGCAGTTTTCAGCGCGAGACGACGCGCACCATCCCCGCCGCCGAGATCGAGCGCGCCCATCGCGACTGGCTCGAAACCCTGCGTCACACCGCCCCGGTGCCGCGCGAACGCGAATCCACCCCCGAGAACCGCGGCCTGGCCGAGGCGCCCGCGCCATGAGCGAGAACAAGGTGCTCCACCCCGGCCTCAACCTCCACGGAACCGACCCCGCCCGTCATTCGCGGGCCGAGACCACCATCTTCGGGTTCTGGGTCTTCCTCATGGCCGACCTCGTTCTCTTCGCGCTGCTGTTGGCAACCTATGGCTCCATGTCGGTGCATGGGGTGGCAGAGGGGCCTGGGCCGGGCGAGCTGTTCGACCTGAAGTTGCCGCTGATCCAGACATTGGCGCTGCTCGCCTCGAGCCTCACCGTGGGACTGGCGATGCTGCATGTGAAATACCGATCCGACCTGCGCGGACTGGCGATCTGGCTGGCGGCAACCGCGCTTCTCGGGCTCGTCTTTCTGGCCCTGGAAGCGCTGGATTTCCACCGCCTCGCAGTGACCGAGAACGCCCCGCCCCAGCGCAGCGGCTTCCTGTCGATCTACTTCCTGCTCACCGGCACGCACTGGCTGCACGTCGCCTGCGGGCTCATCTGGATGGCCGTGCTGGCGATGCAGACGGCGGCCTGGGGCCTCGACTCCCCGGTCAAGCTGCGGCTCCTGCGGCTTGGCCTCTACTGGCACATGCTCGACGTGGTCTGGGTCGCGATCTTCACCTTCGTCTACCTGTTCGGGGCGCTCCAATGACCGAGGACAAGCGCAAATACAAACTTGCCGAGAGCGAGGATCTCGGCAGAAAGGAAGAACTGCGCCGGTATCTGCTCGGCGCGGCATCGACGCTTCTGCTGACCCTCATGTCCTTTGCCGTGGTCGCCTTCGGGGGGGTCGAGCGGACCACCACGCTCATCACCGTATCCGTTCTGGCACTGGCGCAGATCGCCGCGCATTTCCGCTTCTTCCTTCACATCGACCTGTGGAGATCGCACCGCGACGACCTGATGCTGATCCTCTTCACCACGCTCATCATTCTCCTGATGGTCGGTGGCACGACCTGGATCCTGTTCGACCAGTGGTCGCGGATGATGTGAGGCCTGGGCTCAGGCTCCTGACCGGCCCGACCTGATCCGAAATGGCCGACTCCGCTTCCTTTTCGGCCCAGCGTGGAACTCAAGCGCCAGCCTGCCGGTTGAGGCCGTGAGGGAGTAATCCGATAATACATCTCGTGCGCCTCCGTCCCGCCCTCCGGCCCTGCCACGGTGAACGTGCTCCGCCGCTGTCGATCCCGTGACACCGACACAGACAGCACGCCAGACCGGAGCAAGCCGAAATGACACCTGAATTCCTTAAAACATCCCGACGCGCGTTTCTCGGCGGATCGGCCGCAGCCGCCGCGCTTTCCGCCCTCAGCGACGCGGCGCTGGCGCAGCAACAAGAATTGCCGCCCCTCGAAGAATATGAATCCGTCTTCCTCACGCCCGGTGAATGGGCCTTCGTCATGGCCGCGACGGCACGTATCATTCCCTCCGACGGCGACGGCCCCGGCGCGCAGGAAACCCGCGTGCCGGTCTTCATCGACCACCAGCTTGCCGGAGATTTCGGCGCGGCCAGCGACCTTTACATGGAGGAACCCTTCGCGCCCGAGGCCGACGCCAATCTCGGCCCGCAATCGCCACTTGCACCGGCCGGGATCTACCGCGAGGGCATCGCCGCCTTCGACGAATGGTGCCGCGCCGAACAGGGAGCGGCGTTTTCGGAACTGGAAACCGACGCGCAGGACGCAGCGCTTCAGGCCCTGGCCGATGACGAGGTCGGGCTCAGGCCCGAGCTGCGCGAGTTCTGGACGCTGCTTCTGCAGAACACCAAGGAGGGCTATTTCGCCGATCCCCGCCACGGCGGCAACGCCGGGATGCAGGCCTGGGTCTATATCGGGTTCCCCGGCGCGCGGGCGAACTTCCATGAATGGGCCGGGCGCGACGAGGCCTATCCGCTTGGCCCCGTCGACATCGCCGGCGAGAGGGCCTGACCCATGGCCCGGACAGACCCGAAGAAGGACGTCGTCATCGTGGGGCTGGGCTGGACCGGCGCGATCATGGGGATCGAGCTGGCTCAGGAAGGCCTCGACATCCTTGCGCTGGAACGCGGCCCCGACCGCGCGACCGTGCCCGATTTCAAGTATCCGAACGTCATTGATGAGCTGGAATACGGTATCCGCTTCGGCTTCATGCAGAAGCCGAAGAATTCCACCATCACCGTCCGCCGCACCGACGACGAGGTGGCCCAGCCGATGCGCCGCCTCGGGTCGTTTCTGCCCGGTGACGGCGTGGGCGGCGCGGGCATCCACTGGAACGGCCAGACATGGCGCCCAATGGAGAACGAGTATCGCCTGCGCTCCTATGTCGAGGAGGAGTTCGGCGCCGATGCCATCCCCGAGGACATGACGATCCAGGATTGGGGCGTGACGGCGGAGGAGCTGGAACCCTATTTCGACCGCTTCGAGTACATGGCCGGGATTTCCGGGCAGGCCGGCAACATCAACGGCGAGATCATCGAGGGCGGAAACCCGTTCGAGGCGCCGCGCTCGCGCGATTACCCCCTGCCCCCGCTGCAACAGACCGTCGATGCCAAGATGTTCGCCGAGGCCGCGCGCGCCATGGGGTATCACCCTTTCCCGCGCCCGGCCGCCAACGCGTCGGAGGCCTGGACAAACGAATACGGAATGCAGCTTGGCCCCTGCAATTTCTGCGGCTTTTGCGAACGCTACGGCTGTCTCAACTATTCCAAGTCCTCGCCGCAGACCTGTATCCTCGACGCCCTGAAACGCTATCCGAACTTCTCCTACCGGGTGAATTCCGAGGTGCTGCGCGTCGATATGGCCGCCGACGGGCAGACGGCCACCGGCGTCACCTACTGGGACGAGGAAGCGCAGGAAGAGGTCACGCAACCCGCGGACCTGGTGATCCTGGCCGCCTACCAGCTGCACAATGTCCACCTGATGCTGCTGTCGGGCATCGGCGAGCCCTATGACCCCCAGACCGGCGAGGGCGTGACGGGCAAGAACTATTCCTACCAGATGACCGGCGGCACGACCCTGTTCTTCAAGGATGTCGAGTTCAACCCCTTCGCCGGGGCCGGGTCGGTGGGCATGTCGATCGACGATTTCGCCATCAACCAGATCGACTTTGGCGCCGAGGGGTTCATCGGCGGCAGCTATATCACGGCGGGAAACACGAACGGCCAGCCGATCCGCGGCATTGCGCTGCCCGAAGGCACGCCGGAATGGGGCGCCGGATGGAAACAGGGCATCGGCGAATGGTACGGCCACTCGATGAGCATCGGCTCGCACGGGTCCTGCCTTGCCTATCGCGACTGCCATCTCGACCTCGACCCGACCTATACCGACCGGCACGGACGCCCACTGATGCGGATGACCTTCGACTGGAAACCGAACGACATCCGCATGACACAATTCATGAAAGGAAAGATCGAGGAGATCGCACAGTCGATGACCCCCGACAGCTGGCAGTCCAGCTTCAAGGACGAAGGGGCGCGCTATGACATCCGGCCCTACCAGACCACCCACAACGTCGGCGGGTCGATCATGGGCACGGATCCGAACGCGTCGGCCGTGAACCGCTACCTTCAGGCATGGGGCCAGCACAATGTCTTCGTGCTGGGCGCGGGCGCCTTCCCGCAGAACATCCAGTACAATCCGACCGGCGCGGTGGGCGCGCTGGCCTACTGGGCGGCACGGGCGATCCGCGAGGATTACCTGCCGAACCCCGGCCCGCTGGTCTGAGGAGGACATGTGATGAAAACCTTTCTCAAGATCATGCTCGGACTGATCGTTCTGGCGGCCGTCGCTCTCGTGGCCTTCATCGCGATCCCGGTCCAGCGCACGCCGGCCCAGTCCGAGATGCCGGCCGATTGGCGCCCCGAAAAGGGCCAGGGCGAATACGCCATGCGCCTCGCCGATTGCGCCGCCTGCCACACGGCGCCGGACGGCGAGATGTTCGCCGGCGGGCGCGCCATCGAAAGCCCGCTCGGCACGATCTATTCCTCGAACATCACGCCCGACGACGAAACCGGGATCGGCGGATGGAGCCTCGACGCCTTCCGCGCCGCGCTCTATGACGGCGTCCGCCCCGACGGCACCCATCTCTATCCCGCCATGCCCTACGAGAATTACCGCAAGCTGACCGAAGAGGACGTGCGCGCGCTCTACCATTACTTCACCGACGAGGTGGAGCCGATCCGCAACGACACGCGGGAAGCGGACCTTCCCTTCCCCTTCGATCAGCGCTGGACTCTCAGGGGCTGGAAATGGCTGGCCCTCGACGAGCCGGGATTCCGGGCGGATGCCGACGATCCGGTTCTGGCGCGCGGCGAATACATCCTCGAAGGCCCCGGCCATTGCGGCGCCTGCCACACACCGCGCAACGCCATCATGGCCGAGGCGGCCGTCGATGCCTCGGACGAGGCCTTCCTCACCGGGGGCGAGATCGCGGGCTGGACGGCCCCCGCCCTGCGCGGCCCCGGCAGCGCCATAGCCGGGTGGAGCCGGGAGGACCTGGTCGCCATCTTCTCGACCGGGCGCAACGCCCATGCGGCGGTCAACGGCGAGATGCAGCTGGTCATCCGGGATTCCACCCAGTTCATGAGCGAAGACGACCTTGCCGCCATGTCGGCCTTCCTCGTGGGGCTGAACGACGGCGGCACCGCACCGGACCGCCCCGGCGACAGGACCGGGACCGAGGCCCTGATCGCCTCGGCCGACCCGGACATGCCTCTGGGGGCCCGGCTCTACATCGACAATTGCAACGCCTGCCATTTCGCCGACGGGCGCGGCGCCGACGAGGTCTTTCCCGAACTCGACGGCAATGCGCTGGTCACGGCGGAAAGCCCGACGGGCCTGATCTCGATGATCCTGAACGGGTCGGAACTGCCCTCGACGCCCAAGCGTCCCTACAGCCTGCGGATGCCCGGATTTGCAGACCGGCTGACGGACGAGGAGGCGGCGGAACTGGCCAGTTTCGTCCGGCAGGGCTGGTCAAACGACGCCGCGCGCGTCAGTGCGGACGATATCGCCGACCTGCGCGGCGACGCGGACGCCAAGGTCGAGTGACCTGCAACCGCCCGACTGGATGCGCAGGGCCTATTCCTTGCGCATCCACAACCGCGTCACCACCCAAAGCACCACGCCGATCCCGATCAGCACCGCAGCGATGAGATATTGCGCCGGGTCGCGGCCCGTCCATGGGCCGACAAGGAAGGCGCATGTCGCCGCGCCGGCCACGGCCACCCAGACCGGCGTGCGGAAATGCTCGTGATCGACCTTGTCGCGCTTGAGCACCAGCACCGCAATGTTGACGATGGTAAAGACACCCAGCAACAAAAGCGCCGTCGTGCCGCCCAGTTCCGGCACCGCGCCCACGAAGGTGATCAGCCCCGCCGCCAGCAGCGTCGTGAAGATGATCGCCGTCACCGGCGTCTGCCGCGCCCGGTTCACTTTGCCCAGAACGGCAGGCAGCACCCCTTCCTCGCTCATCCCGTAGACGAGTCGACTGGCCATGAGCAGGTTGATCAGCGCGGAATTCCCCACCGCGATCATCGTGATCAGGCCGAAGATCCACGGCGGAAAGCCCGGGGCGCCCGCTTCCACGACCTTCAGAAGCGGCGTGTCACCCTCGGCCAGCTCGTCGATCGGAACGATCGAGATCGCGACAATCGACACCACGAGGTAAAGAATCGCCGCGATGGCCAGCCCGCCCAACAGCATCTTTGGAAAGATGCGGCTCGGCTCCTTGGTCTCCTCGGCCATGTTCACGGAATCCTCGAAACCGACCATGGCAAAGAAGGCCAGCGTGGTGCCTGCGATCACCGGCCAGAAGACGCCGTCCTCGTTGTCTCCGAATTCGAAGGCCTTGCCGATGTCGGCCTCGCCGTTGCCGAACACCATCATGCCGATGACCACGATGATGATCAGCCCGGTCAGTTCGATGCAGGTGAAGACCGCGTTGACCATCACGCTTTCTCCGACGCCGCGCATGTTGATCAGCGCAACCGCGCCGACAAAAGCCAGGCCGATCAGGGTCACCGCCCAGGCTCCAAGCTCCAGACCGAACCCGGTCGAAAAATTCTCGGCAAAGGCACGGGCGGCGGTGGACGAGGATGTCAGGCCAGAAGACATGACCGCGAAGGCTACCAGGAAGGTGACAAAATGGATTCCAAAGGCCTTTTCCGTGTAAAGCGCCGCCCCGGCGGCCTTGGGATATTTCGTGACGAGTTCCAGGTAACTGCAGGCCGTCAGCGTCGCGACGACAAAGGCGACAAGGAAGGGCAGCCAGACGATGCCCCCCACCTCTTCGGCGACTTTCCCGGTCAGGGCGTAGATACCCGTCCCAAGGACGTCGCCCACGATAAACAAAAGAAGCAGGCCGGGGCCGATCGCACGCTTGAGCTTGCCGTTTTCGTCACCCGACCCTTGCGCGGCGTCCTTGGCCGCGTCATCGCTCACGGCAAATCCTCCGCCATCGGCCGCCGCCCATACTTGTCCTGCTCATCTTCCAGAATGCGCCGAACCTCTGCGAGCAATGCCGCGGCCTTGTTGTCGGGTGCGCCATGCTCGGCGCTCTCTGCCGCCAGGTCGGTCAGGACCGAGTTCAGGAAGTTCATCCTTTCGCTCCAGGAATATCCCTCTTCGGCGAGAACCTCTTGCAACTCTTGCGGGGAAATCCAATCTCCATTCCGCGTTCGCAATTGACGGCTGTTTTCCTGCGTCATCACCCGGTTCCTCCTGAAAGGGTAACCGCCTGTGATCGCAGCAGTTCCCGGCAGCGCGCGCCCTGCCCCGATGCGGCGTCTTTCCGCTCAATCCATCCGGACTCCGACCAGGGCGAGGCCGGGACCCTTTTCGAGCAGAGAAACGCTCCCTTGCCGCGAGGACCCCTCGGAACATTATCCGCGCGCATCTGTTGGTCGAATTCATCCCCAGTGTGCTCGAAAGAGGTTCAAATGAACGCCGAAACCGACCCCACGGATCGAAAGCACGGCGACATTTCCACGCCCGGCGAGCGCTCTGGCGCAGCCGGAGCGGCACGCCTGCGCGATCGGATCGACCGCGGCGCGGGCAGCGACAAGGTTGCATTCCAGGACCCCGCCGCTGCGCCGCTGGGCACGGACGACGAAGCGGCGGGAACTCCGCCGAGCGCGGCACAGGTGTCGACGGCCATGCAACAGGAAGCGACCCGATCGCCAAGCGCCGACCGCAAGCCGGGACCGGAGGATAGGCAAGGCGACGGTTCCCGGTGGCGCGCCCGGTGGGTCGTCGCCGGGCTTCTGGCACTGGCGGCCGCGGCAATCGCTTTCATCCTTGCGTGATTGGAACGCGGCGGATCGGCCGGTGATGGACGCCACTTGGCTCTGGAGCGGCGCCGGCATCGCCGCCGGGCTGGCATTGATGGCCGTCAGCCTGCCGCGCGGACCTCTCCGCCGCAGCTACGGCGGCTGGTCGCGCGTGGTGGTATGAGCAGGGTCCGCAAGCCTGCCGCCCGCAGCCGGCGCGGCGCTCTGCCCGGGGCCGGCGATGGTCGTCTGGCTCTGGGGCACGCGATTGTCCCGGCGGGCCGATGGCGTGCTGCTGCCGCGCGCCATCACCCCGCTGCCCGGAATCGCCGCCGCACAGTCTGCCTCGATGGCATCGTCCTGTCGGTCACACTCGGGATGGCGGAGAAACCGACATGACCCACCCCGCGCCCCATGCACTGAGCGATGTTCTCGACAAGCTCGAGCGCTCCGTTTCGGGTGAGGAGATTTCGGTCGAGGACGTGGTCGATACCCTTGGTCACTCTTCCTTCGCCGCGCTGATGCTGGCCTTCTCGCTGGTCTCCACCTCGCCGGCCAGCACCATCCCCGGGATCACCGCCGTGGTGGCGGCGCTGGTCTTCATCCTCGTGGCGCCGATGATGGTGGGGCGAAAGAGCGTCTGGCTGCCGGGTTTCATCACCCGCCGAAGGCTGTCGACCGCGAAGCTCTGCAAGGGCATCCGCTGCCTGCGGCGGCCCGTCCGCCTTGTCGAGCGTTTCCTGAAACCGCGACTGACCTGGCTGTTTCACCGTCCCTGGATGTGGCTGCCACTGACTCTCGTGATGGCGCTCACGTTGTTCATGCCGTTCATGGAGATCGTGCCCACGTCCGGCTCCATCGCTTCGGCCGTCATCGCGCTCTTCGCCGCCAGCCTGTTGACTCGCGACGGCGTGCTGGCACTTGTTTCGCTGGGCCTGCTGTCGATATTGCCCCTGGCGATCTATTACTGGGTCTGACACCAGAGCGGGCAATTCGGCTTTTGCCACCGCGTGAAGGATTGCCGAACCTGTCGTGGTCGATGCGGCGCGACCCTGCCGGACGCTTGGCGCACGGCTCTTGCCGACCGAGCCCGACCCCGCGAACGGTCCCCGCCGCGCTCAAGTATCCGATGGCATTCGTCTCCCGACCAGGCTGACCCCTTGGCCGGCCGTGAACCATCGCCGATCCTCCGACCGTTTCCGACCTGGGCGATGTCATCGCCCCGGTGCCGAAAACGCACCGTGAAACAGGCCCCTACCCGATCCGGTAGTTCGGAGACTCGCGGGTGATCTGCACGTCGTGCACGTGGCTTTCCTTCAGCCCCGCCCCGGTGATCTTGATAAACTCGCAATTGCTGCGCATCTCCTCGACCGTGGCGCAGCCGGTATAGCCCATCGCCGCCCGCAGGCCGCCCACCAGCTGGTGCAGCACCGTGGCCGCACTGCCCTTGTAGGGCACCTGCCCCTCGACGCCCTCGGGCACCAGCTTGTCGCTCGCCGCGTCCTTCTGGAAATACCTGTCGGCGGAGCCGCGGGCCATGGCGGCAAGGCTGCCCATGCCGCGATACGCCTTGAAGCTGCGCCCCTGGTAGAGGATCACCTCGCCGGGTGATTCGTCCGTGCCCGCCAGCATGCTGCCGACCATGGCGCAGGACGCGCCCGCCGCGATCGCCTTGGCGAAATCGCCCGAGAACTTGATGCCGCCATCGGCGATGATCGGCGTGTCGCCCGCCGCCGCCGCGCAATCCATCACCGCGGTCAGCTGCGGCATCCCCACGCCCGCCACCATCCGCGTGGTGCAGATGCTGCCCGGCCCGATGCCGACCTTCACCGCGTCCGCACCGGCGCCGATCAGCGCCCGGGTGGCCTCGGCGGTGGCCACGTTGCCGGCCACGATCTGCACCTCGTTGGACAGTTTCTTGGCCCGCTCCACGGCCTGCGCCACGCCTTCGGAATGGCCATGGGCGGTGTCGATCACCACCATGTCCACGCCCGCGTCGACCAGCGCCTGGGTCCGCTCGAAGCCCGCGTCGCCCACGGTCGAGGCCGCGGCCACGCGCAGCCGGCCCAGCCCGTCCTTGCAGGCGGTCGGGTTCAGCACGGCCTGCTCGGTGTCCTTCAGCGTCAGAAGGCCGGTCAGCTTGCCCTCGGCATTCGTGACCAGCAGTTTCTCGATCCGCCGCGCCTTCATCAGGCTCTTGGCCTCCTCGCGGTCGGCAGGTTCGGTCAAGATCGCCAGGTTGTCGCTGGTCATCATCACGTGCACCGGCGTGTCGTCGCTGGTGGCGAACCGCATGTCGCGGTTGGTCACGATGCCCACCACGTGGCCCTTTTCGTCCACCACCGGAAAGCCGGTGAAGTTGTAGCGCTCGATCAGTTCCTTGGCATCGCCCAGCGTCTGGTCGGCGCGCAGGGTCACCGGGTTGTAGACGATGCCGCTCTCGAACCGCTTGACCCGGCGCACTTCCTTGGCCTGCTCGTCGACCGTCAGGTTGCGGTGAATGACGCCCATGCCGCCCGACTGGGCCATGCAGATCGCCATCCGCCCTTCGGTCACCGTGTCCATCGCGGAACTCAGAAGCGGGATGTTGAGGTCGATCGACCGGGTCACGCGGGTGCGCGTGTCCGCCGTGGTGGGCAGCACGCTGGACTTCGCGGGAACCAGCAGAACATCGTCGAAAGTGAGGGCCTCACGAATCTCCATGGCGCATCTCCTTGGGGTGGCTCGTTTGGCGGTTCCCTATTGCACGCGCCGGAGGGAATGGAAAGGGCCGATTGGCGGGTGCGCGCAGATGACAGGGGGCCGCACCGCCGCGAGATCCCGGATCAAATCCGGGATGCCGCCCGCCACGGCCCCGTAGGGTGGGTGAAAACCCACGCGCCACCCCACTTGCCAATACGTCCCGCGCCAAGCTAGCGTCGCCTCAACCAAAGGACACCGCGCATGAGCACACACGGATACGAAAGCGGCCGGCTCGACCTGCCCTTCGTCGGCATCTCCACCTTCGGAAAACGCCCCTATGTCTCGGACTGGGCCCGGATCGACGCCGACGTGGCCATCCTCGGCGCGCCGTTCGATGCCGGCACCCAATGGCGCTCGGGCGCCCGCTTCGGCCCCCGCGGCGTGCGCGAGGCCTCGACGCTTTTCTCTTTCGGCCATGCCGGCGCCTATGACCACGAGGACGATGCCACCTACCTGCCCGGCGAGGTCAGCATCGTCGATATCGGCGATGCCGACATCGTCCACACCGACACGGTGAAATCCCACGCCAATATCGAGACCGGCGTGCGCGCCATCCTCGCCGCGGGCGCCCTGCCCGTCACCATCGGCGGCGACCATTCCATCAACATCCCCTGCATCAACGCCTTCGACGATCAGGGCGATATCCACATCCTGCAGATCGACGCCCATCTCGATTTTGTCGACGAGCGCCACGGCGTCCGCCACGGCCACGGCAACCCCATGCGCCGCGCCGCCGAAAAGCCCTACGTGACCGGCCTCACTCAGCTCGGCATCCGCAATGTCAGCTCGACCGCCAAGGAAGGCTATGACGACGCCCGGGCGCGCGGCTCGGATATCCTCTCGGTCCGCCAGGTGCGTGCACTGGGGCCGGAGGCCACCGCCGACCGCATCCCCGCGGGCGCCCGCGTCTACATCACCATCGACATCGACGCCTTCTGCCCCTCCATCGCGCCCGGCACCGGCACGCCCAGCCATGGCGGGTTCCTCTATTACGACGTGCTCGAGATCCTGCAACAGGTGGCCCGAAAACACGAGATCGTGGGCATCGACCTCGTCGAAGTGGCCCCGGATTACGATCCGACCGGCTCCACCTCGATCCTCGCCGCGCAGGTGCTTCTGAACCTCTTGGGCTTCATCTTTCACGCCCGCAGCTGACGACCCGCGCCCTTCGGTACACTTTTGGATCACTCGCCAAGCTTGGCGTGACGCAAACTCGTGCCTGTTTTCCACCTAAAGCCATTTTTTCCTTCACATACGCCATTTTCTGCGCAACATTTAATCAAAACTAAAAGCAAAGCGGGACCCGCCCCTTATTCCGGTTCACTTTTGGTTCGCCGCTTGCGCGCCAATCCCGACCGGCGACGGACGGACCCGAAACCCAACAGTGGAGGACACACCCAAAATGGATCTCGCAGCCATTCAGGCCGACCAGGTCACCCTGAATTCCCTTGTCCAGAACCTTGTCTATCTTTCCGGCACCGTCGGCGCGATCACCGTCGTCGTCGGCCTGCTGATGATCGACGCCGGCACGACGCGGCGCAAGAGCCTGTTCAATTCGACCATCGAAAAGGTCATGGGCTTCTTCCTTGGATTCACCACCTATTTCGCCATCGGCTTCGGCTTCTGGGCGGCGCAGTATTACATCATCGAAGGCGCCACCATGGGCGACAGCTTGCGCGACTGGTGGCTCTTCGGCGGCATGCTGAACGCCAACGCCTCCACCACCGATCCGGCGACCTTCCCGGGGCTGAACACCTTCCAGATCTTCGTCTTCTTCCTCGCGGTCTTTGCCGGGATCGTGAACATCCTCTTCCACTTCGCCGTCTCCGAACGGATCAAGGCCTCGGCCTATTACGTGCTCTGCGTCGTGGCCGCGATCGGCTCGTCGATCCTCAGCTTCTACACCTGGGGCTCGGTTGGTCCGCTGACCAATGCAGGCTTCCACGACTTCTTCGGCGTGGGCTTCGTCTATCTCTTCCCCACCGGCATGGCGCTGGCGCTGGTGCCGATGCTGGGCAAGCGCCCTGGCATGTTCGCCCCGCACCCGTTGGTCTCGGGCTACCACGCGCCCAGCATCGGGCTGGCGGCGGTGGGCCTGCTGACCATCTTCGCGGGCCTGCCCATGGTCATCGTCTCCTGCCTCTTCTTCTTCGACCCCGAGGCGCTGGCGGTCAGCGTCACCATGGCCGAGACCAGCGTCGGCCTTGCCGTGAACAACTACGCCATGGCCTGGGCCGGCGGCGCGGTGACCGGCGGGATCCTCGCCTATGCCACCCGGAAATACGCCTACCTGCTGCTGGGTCCCCTGGCGGGCTACGTCGCGGGGGCCTGCGGTTTCGACGTCTACCAACCGGGCGAGATGTTCCTGGTGGCGCTGGGCGCGCCGGTCATCTCCTACATAGTCTATGAATTCACGCTGAAGCGCGAGTTCGACGAGCACAAGCTGCTGCCGCTCTTCCTCGGCGCGGGCAGCTATGGCCTGATCATGGTCGGAATCCTCGAGGCTGGCACGCCGCGCGGCGGCTATTTCGGCATCACCGAAGGCGAATACGCCTTCCAGCACGGCCAGATCGGCCTGACCATGCAACTGATCGGCATCGTGGTCTGCCTTGGCGCGGGTCTGGTGACCGGCCTCGTCACCGCGCTGATCCTCAAGGTGACGATCGGGTTGCGCAACACCGACGATGAAATGGCCGCCGGTCTCGACGGCCTGCGCTGGGGGCTGGAGCCCGACGTGCCCACGCGCGAGGACACGCCCATCGCCAAGGGCTGACCCGGAACCACATTCACGGTGTCGCGGCGGCGGGGTCCTTTCCGTCGCCGCGATGCGTTTCGGGCTCCCGACCCGGCCCGTAGGGTGGGTGAAAACCCACCTGCGCATCGGTTAACAATCCGTCACGACCGGCCGCCGCGTTAAACCGTCGAAACGCGAAAATCCGCACCGTCGCGATACCACTGGAATACCGACGCGATACCGACATGCCGTTTCGGGCCGAATCGCAGCACTTGACCCCCCCGTATCCGCGCCCGGTGGCTCAAGGCCCCGTTAAGCCTTCAGCGCCGTCAGCACGTCCTCATAGCTCTTCAGCCCATGCGCCGCGCCCATGGTCTCGCGCCATTTGGCGGCATAGGCCTCGTGCATCGCCGCGCCGATCTGCGCCCGCCCGGCGCCGGCGCGCCCGCTCACCACCTTGCTGGCCTCGCCGCCCGGCGGCAGGCCGCAGGCCGCGTCGCGGGCCTGACGCACAAGATGGTCGTCGAACCGCCGGCCATGCGCCTTCATGAAATCCAGCGTCGCCTGCGCCTCCGCCACGGCGCGTGTCCGTTCATCGGATATTCCCATGAAATCCGCCACTTGGGCGACACTCTTCACCAGGTCTTGCTTCATGTGCTCATAGGCCAGCAACAGCACGTCGTCGCGGTCGCGCACACCCCACCAGGACGACGCATGGCTCCAGTAATCCTCGCGGCCCATGCGATCCAGGTAGTACTCTGCGAACTCCTCCAGCGAAATCGCCCCGCGCTCGAAGGTCCAGCCGTCGAAAAAACGGTAAAGCGATACCATCGCATCCACCGGGTCGCGCAGCACGACGATATAGCGCCCACCTTCGGGAATCACCCCCCAGGGCAGATGGCTCTTGAAAAGCCGCGGACGCCAGGGTTGCGGGGCGTTAACGTCTTTGCCCATATCGTGCGCCAGTTCCAGCCACGGCACGACATCGGAAATCTCATCGAAATCCATGTCGCCGCCGGACCGCAGGCCATGCGCGATCTGGCTGACCCAGGTGGTGCCGCACTTGCTGTAGGGCGAAATGAAGATGTCCGAAGGATCCGGGCGATAGGCCAGCCCCGTCTCGACGCCATGCTCCGTGGCGAACCGCGCCAGCGCCGCGTTCATCTGCGCCAGCGTCTCAGGACGTTTCATCGCGCGCCTCTCCTTTGCCCGGCACCGGGTCATAGCCGCAGCCGCCCCAGGGATTGCACCGCGCGATCCGGCGCGCGGCCAGCCATCCGCCCTTCAGGCCCCCATGGGTGCGCAGGGCGTCCAGCGCATACTGGCTGCACGTGGGCTGATACCGGCAATTGAACCCCACCCAGGGGCTGAAGATCAGCCGGTATCCCTTGACCGGCAGGGCCAGGATATGCGCCAACGGGCTCATCTATGCACCGAGGCCAGCGCCCGCCGCAGATCCTCGCACAGCCCCTGGAAATCGCGGTCCACCGTGGCCCCGGCGCGCCCGATCAGCACATAGTCATGCCCGGATTTCCCGTTTTCCGTCAGCACCTTGCGCGCCACCTCGCGCAAGCGCCGCTTGGCCCGGTTGCGGGTGACGGCATTGCCCACCTTCTTGGAACAGGTGAACCCCACCCGGATCGTGTCGCTGTCGTCCCGCCGGTCCCGCATCTGCAGCACCAGGCCCTTCATCGCCTGCCTGCGCCCCTTGGCGGCGGCCAGGAAATCGGGGCGTTTCTTCAGGACCTCCAGGCAAACGGAAACCGCCGGGGGCGTGTTCCCCGTGTCTTCCACGAGGGCCTCCGGCGGTGTCATGTCCGTACAGGTCCTGGCTGGCGCTTACGCGCTCAGCGACTTGCGGCCACGCGCACGACGCGCGTTCAGGATCTTGCGGCCGGCCTTGGTGGCCATGCGCGCGCGGAAACCGTGGCGCCGCTTGCGGACCAGGTTCGAGGGTTGATACGTGCGTTTCATCGCTCGGCTCTCCGGTGTTCTTGGCCTCGCTCAGGAATCGCGAAAGCCGGAATTCGTATTGAAGCCCGGTCTATAGGGGCCTGCGGGACCCAAGTCAAACATCCGATTGGCTTTTGCAACAAAAACCCTGCCGCGATGGCCGGCTTTGTTACAAAGCCCCCCGAATCCCGACATAAAGGCCCAGAACCCATCACCCCGCATCACCCCCGCGTGAAGCGTCTGGCGCCGGCCCCGAGGATCGCGCATCTAGGGAAGAACAGTCAATCGTTCCGGACCCCGAGATGGCCACTGCCGACGACACCAGGCGCCCCGCCTATATCCGCCACGCGCCCCTGGCCGTGATCCTAATCGCCGCCATCGTCGGGTATTTCACGCTGGGCGACTACCTGACATTCGACACGCTGGCCGAAAACCGCGAGGCCTTGCTGGCCTTTCGCGACGAAAACCACATCCTCCTCGCAGGGATATTCATCGCCGTCTACGTGAGCATCGTGGCCTTCTCGCTGCCCGGCGCAGCCGTCGCCTCGGTGACCGGCGGATTTCTCTTCGGCCTCGCGCTTGGCACCGTCTTCAACGTCACGGCCGCCGTGATCGGCGCCTCGGCCATCTTCATGGCCGCACGGTGGGGCCTTGGCCGCACGCTCGCTGCCAGGATGGACGCCTCCGACGGCACTCTGAAAAAGATCAAGACCGGCCTGCATGAGCATGAAATCAGTGTCCTTTTGCTGATGCGCCTCGTGCCAGTGGTGCCGTTCTTCGTGGCCAACCTGCTGCCCGCGCTGGTCGGCGTGCGCTTCGTCAATTTCCTCTGGACGACCGCAATCGGCATCATCCCCGGCGCCATCGTCTTCACCTGGATCGGTGTCGGC
Organism: Roseovarius atlanticus; assembly: GCF_019802205.1. Classification (GTDB taxonomy): domain Bacteria; phylum Pseudomonadota; class Alphaproteobacteria; order Rhodobacterales; family Rhodobacteraceae; genus Roseovarius; species Roseovarius atlanticus_A. The sequence continues at coordinate 1,240,583 of NZ_JAHVHQ010000003.1, read as the reverse complement.
CTGGGCGAGGTCTTCGACCGCGGCGAACGCCCTGACCTGTCGCTTCTGTGGGAACCGCAGGTGATCGGCCCCATTCTCGGGCTTTGCGTGCTGGCAGCACTACCTATCGTGATCAAGACCGTGCGCGGCAAGAAGGACATCTAGGCCATGGCCGACATCAAGACTGACATCCTCGTCATCGGGGCCGGGTCCGGCGGCCTCTCCGTCGCCTCCGGCGCGGCGCAGATGGGCGCCGACGTGGTCCTTCTGGAAGGCCACAAAATGGGCGGTGACTGCCTCAACTTCGGCTGCGTGCCCTCCAAGGCCCTCATCGCCTCGGCCAAGGCCGCCCATGGCCAGGCCCACGCCGCCCCTTACGGCGTCGCCGATGTCGTGCCCAAGGTGGACTACGCCGCCGCAAAGGATCACGTTCGGGACGTGATCGCCACCATCGCCCCGCATGACAGCCAGGAACGGTTCGAGGGCCTTGGCGTCAGGGTCATCCGCGACTACGGCCAGTTCATCTCGCCAACCGAGGTCAAGGTCGGCGACACCACCATCCGCGCCCGGCGCATCGTCATCGCCACCGGCTCCTCGCCCTTCGTACCGCCCATCCCGGGTTTGGAAAACGTGCCCTACGAGACCAACGAAACATTGTTCGACCTGCGCGAAAAGCCCGAGCACCTGCTGCTAATCGGCGGCGGGCCCATCGGCATTGAAATGGCGCAGGCGCATCTGCGGCTGGGCTGCAAGGTCACGGTGATCGAAGGCGACAAGGCGCTTGGCAAGGACGACCCCGAGGCGGCGGCACTGGTGCTGGACCACCTGCGTGAGGAAGGGCTGAAGATCGTCGAGGGCGCGACCGCAGCGCAGGTGCGCGGCACCGCCGGGGCGATCGAGGTAGAAACCAAGGACGGCCAGGTTTTCAAGGGCTCGCACCTTTTGGTGGCCGTGGGCCGCAAGCCCAATATCGACCGGCTGAACTTCGAGGCGGCAGGCATCGAGGCCACCAAGGCGGGTATCAAGGTCGATGCCGCGCTCAAGACCACCAATTCAAAGGTCTACGCCATCGGCGACGTCGCGGGCGGCCTGCAATTCACCCATGTCGCGGGCTATCATGCGGGCATCGTCATCCGTTCCGCCGTGCTGGGCCTGCCCGCCAAAGCCAGCACCGCCCGCCTGCCCTGGACGACCTATACCGACCCCGAACTCGCCCAGGTCGGCCTGACCGAAGCGCAGGCCCGCAAAGAACACGGCGCAAAGCTGGAGGTCGTGCGGGCCGAGTATGGCGGCAACGACCGGGCCATCGCCACGCGCAAGACCACGGGCTTCGTCAAGGTCATGGTGGTCGGCGGCCGCCCTGTCGGCGCCACCATCGTCGGCGCCCAGGCGGGCGAGCTTATACACACTTGGGCCTTGGCCCTCGCCAACAACTTGAAAATGAAGCATATCAGCGCCATGGTTGCGCCTTACCCCACGTTGGGGGAACTCAACAAACGGGCGGCGGGGGCGTACTTCACGCCACGGCTGTTCGAAAGCGACGGGGTCAAGCGGATCGTGCGGCTGGTGCAGCGCTGGCTGCCCTGAGAGACAAGGCGACGGAACGGCAAAGATGGGGTTTCTGAAATCACTCTCGGGACGGTTCCTGATCCTGACCGTGGTATTCGTCATGCTGGCCGAGGTCCTGATTTTTTTCCCGTCCATCGCCCGGTTCCGCGAAGATTTCCTGATGGACCGGCTGGAACGTGCCCAAATCGCGTCCCTGGCGCTGCTGGCTAGCGACGAGATCTCGAACGAGCTGCAGGAAGAACTTCTGCAGAATGCAGGCGTCTTCAACGTGGTACTGCGGCGTGACGAGGCGCGTCAGCTGATGCTGTCTGCACCCATGCCCTCGCCCATCGTGAACACGTTCGATCTGCGCGATGCCACACCTCTGGAACTGATCGGGGACGCCGTGACCCGGCTTGCCACGCCTGAACCCGAGATGATCCGGGTGATCGGCGATCCGTCGCAGATGGGCGGTCTGCTGATCGAGATCACCCTGCTGACGGACGAGTTGCGCGCCGCTATGGTGGATTACGGCCTGCGTATCCTGTTCCTGTCGGCGATGATTTCGGTCGTGACCGCCGCCCTGCTTTATTTTGCCGTGCGCGGCTTTCTGGTGCGGCCCATCGCCAGCGTCGCGCGGCACATGACCCGCTATGCCGAAGCCCCCGAGGACGCGAACCGGGTGATCACGCCTCGGTCCACCACCACCGAGATCCGCCAGGCCGAAGAGGCCTTGCACAAGCTTCAGACCCAGCTGACATCGTCCCTGCGCCAGCGCGAGCGCCTGGCCCAGCTGGGCGGCGCGGTGGCCAAGGTCAGCCATGACCTGCGCAACATCCTGACCTCCGCACAGCTTTTCACCGACCGGATCGAGATGAGCGAGGACCCGGCGGTCAAGCGCATGGCGCCCAAGCTGGTCAACTCCATCGCCCGCGCCGTGCACCTGTGCGAATCCACGCTGGCCTATGGCAAGGCCGAGGAACAGCCGCCCACCTTGGGCCGTTTCGCGCTGATCGACGTGGTGTCGGACGTGATCGAAAGCGAGCGTCTGGCCGTGGGCGACGCCGATATCAGTTTTGCCGAGGACGTGCCGACGGCGCTTGTGGTGCGCGCGGACCACGAACAGCTCTACCGCGTGATAGCCAACCTCGTGCGCAATGCCCGGCAGGCCATCGTCAACAGCGGCAAGCCCGGAGAGATCGCCATTTCAGGACAGGAAACCGGCGACGCATGGCTGATCCATGTCGCCGACACCGGCCCGGGCCTGCCGGCCAAGGCGCGCGAACACCTGTTTCAGCCCTTCCATGGCGGAGCGACCAAGGGCGGCACGGGGCTCGGCCTGTCGATCGCCGCCGAGCTCATCCGCGGTCACGGCGGCACGCTGGACCTTGAACGGACCGACGACAGCGGCACGGTGTTTCGGATTTCGTTGCCCCGCGGCGGCCTGAAACTGGACTGACGGGTTTTCCTCGGATTTTCCGCGCCGGCCCCCTTGCATTGCACGGCGCTTGAGTCTAGATGCTCGTCCTCACGGACCGATAGCTCAGCTGGATAGAGTACCTGACTACGAATCAGGGGGTCGGGGGTTCGAATCCTCCTCGGTCCGCCACTTCCCCCCTGTAGAACGTCAGGCGAAATTGACCTTTGCGTCACTTCGCTGACCCGGCTTGCGAACTGCACACGAAGATGGGCCTTCGTGGACAGTGCAGAGAATGACGGGAAGAAACCCATTATTGCCATAGTCATAAAGCACCTGCGCGGAACAAGGGCGAAGCCCGCCGCGCATCGCCGGGTCGTCCCCCGGCACGGCGATTTGGCAGGTGAAGTGCCACGCCCTCAGGTCGGGTGTGCCTGGCAGGCATGAACTGCCCATCACCATCGTCGGTTCTCCGCACCACGGCCCGTCGATGCGCGTCTTCTCACCGTCAGAAAACAACGTCCGTTTCGTCCACATAGTGGACCCTCGCCAGTTCCACGCCCAAGGTCTGGTCTGGGTCGGCAATGTTCGGCGGTTGGATCGGACCTGCTTGCCACGGCCCACTGTCACAACCCAGAAAACCGTAGCTTCGAGTCGCTTTCGCCCGGCATTCGACACCCCTCTAAGACACCCTGCGGTGCACGCCTTTCAGCGCCCCTGTCACGTGGCGTCCCCCTCGACATCCGACCGCATGAGTATACCCTTGCCATGAGGTGTTCGGCAAAGAGGTCGCCATGAAATTGACCGTAGACGGCACGGTGCACGATATCGACGTCGCCGAGGATATGCCGCTGCTCTGGGTGCTGCGCGACCTGCTGGGCAAGACCGGCGTGAAATATGGCTGCGGGATCGCACAATGCGGTGCATGCACCGTTCATATCGATGGCGAGGCCGTGAGATCCTGCCAGGTTCCGGCGCTGGATGTCTGGGGTGCTGTCACCACGATCCACGGGCTTGGCACTCCCGAGTCGCCCCACCCGGTCCAGCAAGCCTGGATCGAGACGCAGGTGGCGCAATGCGGATACTGTCAATCCGGCCAGATCATGCAGGCCGCGGCCCTGCTGTCTGAGATGCCCGACCCGAGCGATGACGAGATCGACAAGGCCCTGTCCGGCAACCTTTGCCGCTGCGGCACCTATCCGCGCATTCGCGCCGCCGTCAGGGTCGCGGCTGCAAAGCTGAAGGGCGCCTAGGATGAGCCGGGCCGGAAAAATAGCGCGCCGAAGCTTCCTTGTCGGGGCCGTGGCCGCCGCGGGGGGCGTGGCCTTTGGCGTCTGGCGCTACAGGACGCCCTACGCCAATCCGCTTCTGGCGGGTCTCAACGATGGCGAGGCGGCACTGACGCCATACGTGCTGATCCGTCCCGACGGAATCACCCTGATCACGCCCCGCGCCGACAAGGGCCAGGGCGCCTACCAGGTGCAGGCGATGCTGCTCGCCGAGGAACTGGATGTCACGCTGGATCAGGTCTCGGTCGATCCCGGCCCGCCGGACGTGGCCTACTGGAACCGGGCGCTGGCCGAGGAAACCGCGGCCTTCCTTGTTCCGGGGGACGGCCTTGGACGAGACGCGGCCGAGACGGTCGTGTCCGCCGCATCCAAGTTCCTGGGTTTGCAGATCACCGGCGGCTCCACCACGACGCCCGACGGGTTCGACAAGCTGCGGGCCGCAGGCGCCTCCGCGCGTGAGACGCTCAAGGCTGCCGCCGCCCGCGCGACGGGCCATGCGACCGATACGCTCTCGACGAAGGATGGCGCGGTACTGCTGCCGGACGGATCGACGCTGGCCTATACGGACCTTGCCGCGCAGCTGACCGAAGTCGAGCCTGTCACGGAGGTCGCGTTGCGCCAGCCCTCCGAATGGCGACTGATCGGTCATGCGACGCCGCGGCTGGACATGGTGGCGAAATCGACGGGAACGCAGGGATACGGGATAGATGTCGAACTGCCCGGCATGGTTCATGCCACGGTCGTACTGAACCCCGCGCAGATCGGTGCCCTGGGCAGTTACGACACCGGCGAAGCCTTCAAGATTTCCGGCGTTCAGTCCGTGGTCGAGATCACCGGCGGGCTGGGCGTTGTCGCCGACACCACATGGACCGCCTTCAAGGGCGCGCGTGCTCTGGCCGTAAGCTGGCCAGACGGCCCGGTGCCGCCGGAAATGGACGATCACTGGCAAGCCTTGTCGGACAGTTTCAACGACGACGCCCTGGACAGCCGCAAACGCGATGACGGAGACGTCGATGCAGCGATTGCCGCGCGCGCAGGCGATGTGATCGAGGCCGAGTACCGTGCGCCCTACCTTGCCCACGCGCCGCTGGAACCCGTCAACGCGACCGTCCGCGTCGACGAGGATTCGGTCGAGATATGGACAGGGACGCAGATACCGCGCTTCGTTTTGGCCAATGTGGCGCGGATCACCGGCGTTGCGGAAGAGAACATCACTCTCCACGTGCAGATGATCGGCGGAAGTTTCGGCCACCGGCTCGAAGATACGGTGGTCAGACACGCCACCGAGATCGCGATGCAGATGAAGGGCATTCCGATCAAGCTGACCTATTCGCGAGAGGAGGACATGACCCATGACTTCCCGCGCCAGATCGCGATGGGCAGAATGCGCGGAACCGTGCGCGACGGCCGCGTCGAGGCGTTCGATCTTGGCATCGCCATGCCTTCGGTCATCCTGTCCCAGATGGCACGGCAGGGCCAAAGCGTGCCCGGCCCCGACAGCCAGATCGTGGCCGGGGCGTTCGAGCAGCCTTTCGCCCTGCCCCATCACCGCGTGACGGGCTACCGTGCTCCGCCCTTGGCACCGATCAGTTCCTGGCGGTCGGTCGGAGCCTCCACGAACGGGTTTTTCTACAATGCGGGGCTGGACGAGCTGATCCATGCCGCAGGCGCCGACCCGCTGGAAGAGCGGCTTCGGCTTTGCAACGATCCGCTGGCCCGCGCCGTGCTGGAGGCCGTGGGAGAGATGAGCGACTGGACAGGCCCCGATCCCGGCGATGGCGTGGGACGCGGCGTGGCCTTCACCAAGTCCTTCGGCGTACCCTGCGCCGAGGTGGTCGAGGTTGAAACGACGGACTCTGGCCTGCGGATTCGCCGCGCCTGGGTCGCCGCCGAAGTGGGCACGGTGGTCGATCCGCTGAATTTCGAGAACCAGGTCGCCGGCGGTGTCATTTTCGGACTGGGCCACGCGATGAATTGTGAAATCACCTATGCCGACGGCCGCGCCGAACAGCAGAATTTCGACAGCTTCCAGGCGATGCGCCTGTATCAGACACCCCGGATCGAGGTGCGCGGGCTGGAAAACGGCGACAGAGTGCGCGGCGTCGGCGAACCGCCGGTGCCACCCGCTGCCCCGGCCCTGGCGGCGGCCATTTTCGCCGCCACCGGCACGCGCCTGCGGGAAATGCCGTTCAGCAAGTTCGTCGATTTCGCGTGACGCATAAGCGGCGTATGTGACGATGCCTTGCCGTTCCCCGCAGAGGGTGGTTCAAGGGGATCATGCACTCCCTGCTGACCACGTTCATCCTGCTTGCGCTGGCAAGTGTCGCGGCATTCGCGGCACAGGCCATGGGGTTTCCGCTGCCCTTCATGATCGGCCCACTGGCGCTGTCCGGGGCCGTCGCGACCATTTTTTCAGCGCGCTTGCCAACGGGTTACAGGTTTCCACCGCAGCTTCGGCTCGTGTTCATCTCGATCATCGGGTTGATGATCGGGGCGCAGGTGACGCCGGACCTTTTCGGCGAGGCGTCGCGCCTGGCGATCAGCTTCCTGGCACTGACGCTGTTCGTGGTCGTGGCCCATGCCTATGGATATGCCATCCTGCGGTTCATCGGAGGTTATGATCGCCCCACCGCCTTTTACGGATCGGCCCCCGGCGGTCTGTTCGAGTCAATCGCCCTGGGCGAGGAAGCTGGCGCCGACCCGGCCCGCCTGACCTTGCAACAGTTTCTGCGAATCATCTCCGTGGTCACGCTGTTGCCGATCGGCCTGTCGCTCTGGGTCGGGCACCCGGTCGGCAGTTCTTCGGGCGTCACGCTGGCCCGGGGCGACGTGCCGTGGCAGGCGTTTCCATATATTGCCGTCGCCGGCGGGACGGGCCTTGCCCTTGGCCAGTTGCTGCGATTGCCGGCCAAGCAATTGACCGGGCCTCTTGCGGTGGCGGCAGTCTTGTCGCTGACCGGACTGTACCATGTCGATGTCCCGCAATGGCTGGTGAACGTGGCACAGATCGTTGTCGGAACAGCCCTTGGCATGCGGTTTTCGGGATTGTCCGGCGGCCTGGTCCTGCGCGGGATGGGGCTGACGATCTTGTGCGTCGGCGGGATGATGGGGCTCGCGATCATCTTCGCGCTGGCCCTGATGCAAGCGCTTGACCAACCTTTCGATGTCTTGCTGATCAGCTTTGCCCCGGGCGGCGTCACCGAGATGTCCCTCGTGGCGCTCAGCCTGTCGGCCAATCCGGCTTTCGTGACGCTGCACCACATCTTTCGTATCCTGATCACCGTCGTGAGCCTGGGACTGAGCGCCAGCTTCCTGCGCCGCAAGCTTTGACAGCGCGGGTGTTCTGGATTATCTGAACGGCTGTTCATTTCAAAGTCCCGGAGGCCCCATGCAGATCACTGAAACCGCCGCGATCATCACCGGAGGCGCCTCGGGCCTGGGCGAAGCGACGGCACGGCATTTTCGCGCTCATGGCGCCCAGGTGACGCTGCTGGATCGCGACGCTGATCGCGGTGCGGCGGTGGCAGCCGAAATCGGCGCGGCATTCGCCCAGACAGACGTGACGGATGAGTCCTCGGTCAAGGCGGCGATTTCCACGGCCAAGCGCGAGATGGGGCGCATCACCGCCGCCGTCAACTGCGCCGGCATCGCCACCGGAGAAAAGACGCTGGGCCGGGAAGGGCCGCACAGCCTGGACGGGTTCCGCCGGACGATCGACATCAACCTGATCGGAACCTTCAACGTGGCCCGGTTGGCCGCCGAGGAAATCGCGCAGAACGCTGCGGCAGCGGACGGCACGCGCGGCGTGATCATCAACACCGCGTCGATCGCCGCCTTCGAAGGCCAGAAGGGCCAGACCGCCTATGCCGCCTCGAAAGGCGGCATCGTGGGATTGTCGGTCCCCATGGCGCGGGACCTGAGCCGCGCCGGTCTCCGGGTGATGGCCATTGCTCCGGGCATATTCGCCACGCCCATGCTGAAGGGGCTGCCGCAGGACGTGCAGGACGGGCTGGCGCAGGACGTCACCTTTCCCAAGCGGCTGGGCGACCCGGACGAATACGCATCGCTGGCGCGCTTCATCGTCGAATGCGATTATCTCAACGGCGAGGTCATTCGGCTGGACGGCGCGTTGCGGATGCAGTGAGGGTATCAGCCGCCTGCCAGCGCACCGAACTTGGTCTCCAGATAGCTCATCAGGGGCGCGGCAGACGGGGCGGCACCACAGGCGCGCGTGATGACGTCCTTCGGCTCGAATCGGCCCCCATGCCGCTGTACCCTCTCATTCAGCCAGCCCGTTGCCGCAGACAGGTCGCCCTTGGCCAGTTGATCGTCGAGCTGAGGTACGTCCCGGCGCAGCGCCTCGTGCAGGCAACCGGCATAGACATTGCCCAGGCTGTAGGTCGGGAAATATCCGAAGAGGCCCACAGACCAATGGACATCCTGCAACACGCCGTGTGAGGGGCGGTCCACGTCATACCCGAAATCGCTTTTAAAACGGTCGTTCCAGGCCACCTCAAGGTCCTCGACCTGAAGGTCATCCGAAAACAGTGCTCGCTCCAGATCAAACCGCAGCATGATATGAAGGTTGTATTGCACCTCGTCGGCCTCGGTCCGGATATAGCCGCGATGCACGCGGTTCACGAGCGCATAGAACGCGTCCTCGTCCGCCACGCCAAAGTCTCCGAAGACGTCGCGCATCCGTCCGTAAAGATACCCGCAGAAGGCACGGCTACGGCCCAGTTGGTTCTCGTAAATCCGGCTTTGACTTTCATGCACGCCCATCGATACGCCCTGCCCCGCCGGGGTCAGCAGGAATGCCTTGTCGATGCCCTGTTCGTAACAGGCGTGGCCGACCTCGTGGATCGTGGAATAAACGCAGTTGAACGGATCGTCCTCGACCGTGCGGGTGGTGATGCGAACGTCGTCGCCCGAGCCGCTGGAAAATGGATGCACCGCGCGGTCGATTCGCCCGCGCGTCAGGTCATAGCCGAATGTGCGGGCCAATTCCTGACCGAGGACCATCTGTTTATTCATGTCGAAACTGGCCGACAGGGGCGCCACGGGGGCTGCGGTCAAGGCACGTTCCCGTAGCGCGACCAGCCCGGGCCGCATCTCGTCGAAGATTCGCGCGAATTCGGCCGCCTTGCCGTTAGGCTCGAAATCATCGACCAGCGCGTCATAGAGATCGCCGCCCTCTGCCAGGGCAGCCGCCTCTTCGCGCCGCAGTTTGACCACCTCGGCCAGCGTGGGCAGGAATGCGGCCACGTCGTCATTGGCGCGCGCCTCGGCCCAGATGCCCTGGGACCGGCTGGTCAGTCGCGCGAGGGCCGCGGCGAGTTCGGACGGCACCTTGACCGCGCGATCATAGCTGCGGCGGATCAGGCGCAACTGCGCGGCGCCGTCCTCGTCGGGCGCGACGGCCTGTTCCAGCCACTCGCCAACCTGCGGGCTTGTGCGCCGCGCGTGCAGGACGCTTTCCATCGCACCGCTTTCCTCGGCCCGCTGTCCTGCGGCCCCGCGCGGCATGACGGTTTCCTGGTCCCAGCCCAGCCGCCCGGCGATGCGGGCCAGCGCCTGGGTTTCCCGCTCATGCGCCATGAGCGCGTCGTATGTGGTCGGCAAGCTCATCCGCGCACCGATCGAACGACGGGGTACTGGCTGAGGAAGCGTGCTCTGAGGATCAGAACCCACAGAATCACAGCGAGAACCTGATGCGTGATCGCCAGTTGCCAGGGCGCGATGTATAGGACGGTCATGATCCCCAGAACGACCTGCAGGACCAGCGCGAGAAACGCGAAATTGAACGCCCCGCGCGTCAGGGCATGGGCAGAGCGGCGCCCTCGTAACCAGACCACGATACCGAAGGCCAGCAGCAGGTAGCCGGTCATGCGGTGCATGAACTGGACCAGGCCGGGATTCTCGAAGAAGTTCCTGATCCCAAGTTCCGGCATCCAGAAATCGACCGGCAGGAAGCCGCCCGCCATGAGCGGCCAGTCGGTAAAGGTGCGGCCCGCGTCAATTCCCGCCACAAGGGCACCGATCAGGATCTGCAGGAATGCGAAATGCAGCCAGCCGGTGGACAGGCCGAACAGCTTGCCTTCCCGGCTGCGCCGGGCTTGCATCAGTTCGCGCTCTTCGCGGCCAAGGCACATCACGTACCATGCAATGAAGCCCAGGATGACGAAAGCCAGCCCAAGATGCACGGCCAACCGATAGCTGGCCACGTCAAGCATCTCGCCCGTGAGCCCCGAACTGACCATCCACCAGCCGATCGCCCCCTGAAGCCCGCCAAGCCCGCCCAACAGCAGCAAGCGGCCCGCCCAGCCGGGCGGGATTTTCCGCGTGACCAGGAACACCAGGAAACCCAAAGCCCAGACAAGTCCGATCACGCGGCCCAGTTGCCGGTGCCCCCATTCCCACCAATAGATCGTCTTGAACTCGGACAGGCTCATGCCCTTGTTCTGAAGCTGGTATTCGGGGATCGCGCGGTACTTCTCGAACTCGGCGTCCCACGTGGTGGCGTCCATGGGGGGCAACGCGCCGGTGACGGGTTTCCATTCGGTGATCGACAGACCGCTGTCGGTCAGGCGTGTTAGCCCGCCCACGGCGATCATCACGACGACCAGTGCGAAGAGCAGCATCAGCCACAGGCGCACCGCGCCCCGCGCGCCCCGGCGGCCTGCGTCTATCATGCCGCCTCGCGGCGTGTCCCGCGGGACATCGGCGTCGGACACCTCTTGGAAAATGCTGCGTTTTTCGCTCATGCTCCGCCCTCTTCAGATGGCGCGAAAGTAATCCGCGCCGCGCCGCGCTTCAACCGCGCTCCTTCCATCGCACCATTTGCCGCAGCACTCCGTGAAGCATCTGCACGTCCGCGCGCGTCAGGGCCATGCGGCTCCACATGTTACGAAGGTTGATCTTCATACCGCGGGCCTTGGCCTCGGGAAAGAAAAAGCCTGCGTCCTCGAGGCGTTCTTCGTAATGCGACGAGAGGGCCTCGATCTCCTGCTGGTTGGCCCATTCGGTGCCGGCCATGTCCACTCGCGTAGCCTCGACCGCCTCCGAGGCGCGACGCCACTCGTACCCGCACAGCAAAACGCATTGCGCCAGGTTCAGGCTGGGAAAATCCGGATTCACCGGCACGCTGATGATCGCATTCGCTCGCGCCACGTCCTCGTTTTCCAGCCCCGCACGCTCCGGCCCGAAGAGGACCGACACACGCTCGCCGCGCGACAGGCGGCGGGCGGCCTCTTGCATCGCGCCTTCCGGGCTGAAGACGGGTTTCGTCAGGCCGCGTATGCGCGCCGTCGTGGCCATCACGAAGGTGTCTTCCTCGACCGCGGTCGCGAGGTCGGGGACCAGCCGCGCCTCGTCCAGCAAACGTCCCGCGCCGCTGGCCATTGCCACGGCTTTCTGGTTGGGCCAGCCATCGCGTGGGGCGACGACCACCATCCGGTCAAGACCGAAATTCCACATTGCACGGGCCGCGGCCCCGATATTCTCGCCCATTTGCGGGCGCACCAACACGAAACGCGGCTGCATCTTGTCGTCCCTCATCCAGACCCTCCACCGGCCCTGCCATAGTCGACGCGGTGAGCACGGGAAAGCGTAAACCGGCGCAATCGCGACCCGTAGACGCTTGTTCAAATCCCGGTTATAGGGGCAAAAACAGGACGACAAGACCATGGCCGAGCCCGAGCAGCCCCAGATTTACCTGATCACCCCGCCAGAAATCGAACTGGCGCGATTTCCGCAGGCCCTGGGCCGGGTTCTGGACGACCACGAGATCGCCTGTGTCCGCCTTGCACTTTCAACGCATGACGAGATGGCACTATGCCGTGCGGCCGATGCCTGCCGCGAGGTAGCCCACGCTCGCGACGTGGCCATCGTGATCGACACGCATTTCGTTCTGGCTGATCGTCTGGGATTGGATGGTGTTCACCTGACAGACGGTGCGCGCACCGTACGCAAGGCGCGCAAGGAATTGGGGCCGGACGCGATCGTGGGCGCTTTTTGCGCCACGTCGCGGCACGAGGGCATGAGCGCGGCCGAGGCCGGCGCCGACTACGTCAGCTTCGGGCCGGCGGGTGTGTCCGCCCTGGGCGACGGGTCGCAGGCGGAGCCGGAGCTTTACGAATGGTGGTCGCAGATGATCGAGGTGCCTGTCGTCGCCGAGGGCGCGCTGGACAAGGCCACGATAGCGCATCTTGTAACCATGACGGACTTTTTCGGTATCGGCGAGGAAATCTGGCGCGAAGATGATCCCAGTGCCGCGCTGGCCAACCTGATCGCAGCCGGGGCCTGACCCGGATCAGGGGGCTGCAGTCATCCGGGCAAAGCGCTTTCCGGGGGCATGGCACTTCTGACCCGAGCCTCCAGGGCCTGGGCCAGTTTCTTGCGGTCGGGAAAATCGCTGATCCTGAGTGGCTCGTGATAGATCACCCGCACGCCGCCTTGGGGAAAGCGCGACAGGACCTGCACCATGTGCGGACCGAGGTCCATGTCGCCCCACCAGCCGTAGAAGCGCGGCTCCTCGACGCCATCGGGAGCGATATATACGACGGTGACAGGTTGAATGCGCATCCCGGTTTCCAGATCCGCAAACGCTGCGAACAGGCTGGATTTGAAAGGCAACACGCGCATTCCGTCGGTCGAGGTGCCTTCCGGGAAGAACAACAGTTTGCGCCCCGCGTCCAGTTCGGTCTTCAATTGGTTACGTTGGGCATCGGCCTGCCGCGGGTTGCGATTGATGAACACGGTGCCGACCAACCGGGCAAGAAAGCCGATACCGGGCCAGCCTGCTACTTCCGCCTTGGACACGAAAGTGATCGCCTGACCCGCCCCGAGCGCGAAGATATCCATCCAGGACGCGTGGTTGGCCACGACCGCCCCGTGATCGCGCATCGGCCGGCCTTCGCGCCGATAGCGCAGGCCGATGATCCGCAACCCAGCCCAGATCGCCCAGCGTTGCAGCCAGGCCGTCAAGGGACGGCGCCGGTCGAAGAAATAGGGCTCAACCAGGCGCAGGATCAGCACCACAAAGACGCCAGGCACGATGATCGCGACCAGAACGATCAGGCGGAGCGCCAGGATCAGCCAGCCAATCGGATGGACCTTCGCCATCTTCGCAGGCTGTCGCGATTCCCAGGTCGGGCTCACAGGTCGGCTCCTTTCGAATAGATCGCCTTCTGTCGTGCGTTGAGGCGCCCGGTATCCATAACGAGGCACACGTCGGTCGTATTGAAGGTTTCGTCGATGAAAGCGCCGTCACCCACGAAACCGCCCAGTCTGAGATAGGCCTTGATCAGCGCCGGCACCTGCAGCATCGCCGCGCGCCGGTCGATCTGGTCTTCGGGCACGAGATCCAGCGGTTGGTAGTGTTCCGCCACGGTGCGGACCCGCAGGGCCTCGGGCGCGAGATGCCTGTGATGCAGAAGTGAAAGCGGCTGCGCGAGTTTTGCCGGATCGGTGCCGTGAAAGCTGGCGACGCCGAACAGGATCTCGATGTCATGCTCGGTCACGTACCGCGCGAGCCCGTTCCACAGATGGTACATGGCCGCGCCGCCGCGATACCCTTCCGCCAGGCAGGAACGGCCAAGCTCCATGATGCGCCGCCCTGATTGTTTGAGAACCGAAAGGTCGTATTCATCCTCGGAGTAGAATTGACCGGCCTTGTCTGCCTGGTCATCGCGCAGGACGCGATAGACCCCCACGATCGCCCCGCCACGGGAATCGTCCGACAACAGAAGATGGTCGAAATGCGGGTCGAACCGATCACGCTCCAGCTTCGCTTCGTGATCCACGAGAGGTCCGTCACCGCCAAGTTCGGAGACGAAAACATCGTATCTCAGGCGCTGTGCCGCCTGCAGATCGGCCTCGTCCCGGGCCAGCCTTACGGTGAACTGCACATCGCGAGTATACATCAGGGTCCTGCTCAGAATGGCTGCGCGGGTTTTAAGGTGTTTCCGCCCCGGGCTGCAACCACAACAGACCGCTGACGGCTCTTGCCTGCCGAGCCACGCGGACTTGCGATGTTCCCAAGACGTGTTAACGTTCCAGTAACCAAGATCATGGTTCAGTGATGGGCAGCAACTCAATGCGGGAGCCGTCGATAACAACTTTACCTACATCCTGGAAGTTCACGGTGATCTTGCCATCGATATTCGACTGGACTTGTCCGGTGCCCCAATCCGGCTGATCGGGGTGGACGACAAGCATACCGGGCTCGAGGATACTGTTCAGATCGGACATCGGCGGACTCCGCGGGAAAGGACACGACTTGGTCAGTGATACCAACGCCATCGCCGCATTGATAGGCTCTCGGATCTGCCACGACCTCATCAGTCCGATCGGCGCGGTCAGCAACGGCATCGAACTGCTTGAATTGTCCGGGGCCGCCGCATCGCCCGAATTGGCGCTGGTTGTTGACAGCGTGGCTCATGCCAATGCCCGCATCCGGTTTTTCCGCCTGGCCTTCGGTGTCGCCAGTCCGGATCAGGAGACCGGCGCCGAGGAGGTCAATTCGATTCTTCACGACCTCCACGCGGATGAGCGGACGGTGATCGACGCGTTTCCACCCGGTCATTATCCCCGGCGCGAAGTCAGGGCGGTATTGCTTGCCCTGCTCTGCGCCGAACAGGCAGTGCCCTACGGCGGCCGGATCACGATGACGCTTTCGGACGAAGGCTGGCTCGTGCGGGCGACGGCAGACCGGATGAACTCTGATCCCGAGTTGTGGGACCTGTTGAACGGTACACAGGGCACGGCATTGCCGGCGCCCGCTCATGTCCAGTTCCTGATCCTTCCGGCGGCGGCCTGGGATGCGCGGCTCGACTGCTCTGCCAACCTGACCGACGAGGCGGCCGAGGTCCAGCTCAGGCGCGCGTAACCCCGTCGCCTTCCACTAGGTATTTGAAGCTGGTCAGTTGCGTGGCGCCAACGGGGCCACGGGCGTGCATCTTTCCGGTTGCGATGCCGATCTCCGCGCCCATGCCGAATTCTCCACCGTCAGCGAACTGCGTGGACGCATTGCGCATCAGAATCGCGCTGTCCAGTTCGGCAAAGAAGCGCTCCGCCGCGGCATCGTCTTCCGTGATGATGCAATCCGTATGCTGTGACCCGTATTTCCTTATATGTTCAATGGCTTCCGACAGGTCTTTCACCTGTTTTGCGGCCATGACCATCGCCAGAAACTCGAATCCCCAGTCCGTATCGTCGGCCGGAACGGTGCCCGAAACCGATTGCAGCGCCGGGTCTGCACGCACTTCCACCCCCTTTTCGAGGAGTGCGCGGATGACGCCCTGTCCGATCGTATCGGCGGCGTCTTCGTGGACCAGCAGACACTCTGCCGCGCCGCAGATGCCCGTGCGGCGGGTCTTGGCGTTCATCACGACGCGCAGCGCCTTTTCCGGGTCGGCGTCCTTGTCGATGTAGATATGCACGATGCCCTCGAGATGGGCAAAGACGGGAACCCGTGCCTCGCGCTGCACGAGGCCGACCAGCCCTTTGCCTCCACGCGGTACGATCACGTCGATCGTGCCGGTCATCGTCAGCATGGCCTGAACGGCAGCCCGGTCACGGGTGGGCACAAGCTGGATGGCGTCCTCGGGCAGCTTGGCCTCTTTGAGCCCTTCGACGAGGCAACGGTGCAGCGCGCCCGAGGAATGAAAACTCTCCGAGCCACCGCGCAAGATCACCGCATTGCCGGACTTGAGACATAAGGCACCTGCATCCGCCGTCACATTCGGCCGGCTTTCGTAGATCACGCCGATCACGCCCAACGGCGTGCGGACACGGCGAATATGCAGGCCGTTGGGACGATCCCATTCCTCGATCACCTCGCCCACGGGGTCTTGTTGCGCCGCGACGGCCCTCAGCCCATCGCAGATCGCCCCGATGCGGGCTTCGTCGAGCATGAGGCGGTCCATCATGGCATCGGAAAGACCTTTCTCCGCGCCGAATGCGAGGTCCTTGGCATTCGCCTCGAGGATATCGGCGCGATTGTCCCAGACCGCTTGCGCGGCCGAGGTCAGCGCAAGCGTTTTCGCCTCTGGCGACGCCGTTGCCAGCACCACCGCCGCGGCCTTGGCGCGCTGGCCGATCTCTTCCATCACAGCCGGAATGTTTTCGAGGTCTTTCATCGCTTCACCTGTTCGTTCGTGCCGAAACTATCAGCACGCCTGTCATATGGCCATATCGTCCCGATGTATGAGCGGGCCACGGGCGGGATAACCCAGCACCTCCTCGATCTGGTCCGAGCGCAGCCGCTTGATACGCGCAGCATCCGAGGCGTCGTAGCGCGTCAGCCCCTGCCCCAGTACTGCGCCGGTTTCGTCCGCGACCTCGACCGCGTCGCCCCGACCGAACCGCCCGGTCACATCTGCGACACCGGCCACCAGAAGGCTGGAGCCAGCGCGCAGTGCCTTGACCGCGCCCGCATCGACGATCAGCCGGCCCTTCGGTTTCATGGCGGCAATCCACTGTTTGCGCTTTTGCTGCGGATCGCCCTGTGCGGCGAACCACGTTGCCGGCGCGCCATTTTCCAGGGCGCTGATCGGGTGCAGCACCGACCCTTCCGTAATCGCCATGTCGCATCCGGCCGCCGTGGCGGTCCGGGCGGCCAGCAGCTTGGTCTTCATGCCCCCCTTCGACAGGCCCGACCCTGCAGCGCCCGCCATCGCCTCGATCTCGGGCGTGATATGCGAGATCAGGTCGAAGCGTTTTGCGCCCGGGTCGACCCTGGGGTTCGCGGAATAGAACCCGTCCACGTCGCTGAGCAGGATCAACTGGTCCGCACCGGCGGTCACCGCGATCTGCGCCGCCATGCGATCGTTGTCGCCATAGCGGATTTCATCGGTCGCGACCGTGTCGTTCTCGTTCACGATCGGAACCACGCCAAGTGACAGAAGCTGCTCCAGCGTCGCCCGGGAATTGAGATAGCGCCGCCTGTCGGCGCTGTCTTCCAGCGTGACCAGGACCTGAGCCGCGATGATGTCGTGCTTGGCCAAAACCTCGGTATAGGCGGTGGCAAGCTGGATCTGACCGACGGCGGCAGCGGCCTGGGATTGCTCCAGCGACAGATCGGCGGCGGGCAGTTTCAGCACGCCCCGGCCAAGCGCGATGGACCCCGAGGACACCAGTATCACGTCGGTGCCCCGATTTCGCAGGCGCGCCACATCCTCGGCCAGCGCGATCAGCCAGTCATGCCGCAGCTTGCCGGTGTCACGGTCGACAAGCAGTGCAGACCCGATCTTGACGACAAGGCGCTTCGCGTCGGCTACGGTTGCCACGGGGCGTCCTCGTCGTCACCCGACCGCTCGCGCAACCGGCCCTTGTCGATATAGGCCCGCAGCGCGCGCAGCACGTCCGTCACCCCTTCGCGTGAGACGCCGGACATCAGCAGAACGTTCGATCCGGTCAGTGCCTCGAGCTCTTCCTTCAGGAAATCCCGTTCTTCGTCGTCCAGAGTGTCTATCTTGTTCAGCACGGTGACGCGCGGCTTTTCGGCCAAACCACCGCCATAGGCCTCCAGCTCGTGTACGATCGTGCGGTAGTCGTCGAGCAGCGTGCCGGACGACCCGTCAACCAGATGCAAGAGCACGGCACAGCGTTCCACGTGACCCAGGAAGAGATCGCCGAGCCCCCGCCCCTCGGATGCGCCGTCGATCAGGCCGGGAATGTCCGCGACCACGAACTCGGTATTGTCGACGCCGACGACACCGAGGTTGGGGTGCAGCGTGGTGAAGGGGTAATCGGCAACCTTGGGTCGCGCATTGGACGTGGCCGCCAGGAACGTCGATTTGCCCGCGTTGGGCAAACCCACGAGGCCGACATCCGCGATCAGCTTGAGGCGTAGCCAGATGGTACGCTCGACACCCTCTTGCCCGGGATTGGAGCGGCGGGGCGCCTGGTTCGTCGACGTCTTGAATCGCAGGTTGCCCCATCCGCCATTGCCACCCTTGGCAAGGCAGACACGCTCGCCCACCTCGGTCAGGTCGGCGATCACCGTCTCCTGATCCTCGTCGAGGATCTCGGTGCCCACGGGCACGCGCAGCAAGATGTCGTCGCCATCCGCGCCGGTGCGTTGCTTGCCCATGCCCGGCTTGCCATTATCGGCGAAGAAATGCTGCTGGTAGCGAAAATCGATGAGGGTGTTCAGCCCGTCCACGGCTTCGGCCCAGACCGAGCCGCCGCCGCCGCCGTCGCCACCGTCGGGACCGCCGTATTCGATGTACTTCTCGCGCCGGAAGCTGATGCATCCGTTGCCGCCGCTGCCCGAGCGGATGTAAACCTTGGCGAGATCGAGAAACTTCATGTCATGCCCCAGATGGCGTCAGGACTTGTGCGTAGTGCGAAATGCGATCCGGCTCAAGACTGCGGGCGCAGGAAGGTGCGGCTTGAGCTTGCGCCACCGCCTGGCGCTCGGACCTATGAACCGGCTCGCACGCCCGACGGGAACAAGGACCATGCCATCCATTCATACGGTCCGACTGTAGGTCCAGGTGGGCACCGTCGCCTTGCGCGCCACCGAAAAGCTTTCGGCATCGCCCAGATAACGGAACCCGCAATTCGTCAGGACACGGGCCGAGGACGCATTGTCCTGGAAGACACTCGCGAAAATCGTGCAGGAATCCTGGGGATTCGCGTCCAGAAGAGCCGTTACCGCCGCGCTTGCGAGGCCGCTGTTCCAGTAGGCGGGAGCGATCCAGTATCCGATCTCGGACTGGCTGCGATCCATGCGCGTGAGGCCGATAACGCCCATGACTTCGCCCCCGCCGATGCGCGTGCCATCCAGAACCCAGACATCCTCGGGATGCTCCGGG